>JABFSM010000108.1 GCA_013140635.1 Gemmatimonadales bacterium | reverse complement strand
CCGGCTCAAGACCGCGACAAAAAGTGCACCGGCGCCCCTCCCGATTCGCTCGCGCTGGCGGCGGGGCCGGTCTATCGCGATTGCGAGGTCGACAAGAAAGCGGACCTGCGGAGCCGGAATCTCGTACTCAATTACTTGGCGCTGCCCACGACCCCGCCCGCCGACGACCGCTGCCTCCGGGCGGAGTTCCAATTTGTCGTGGACACGCTGGGCCGGGTTGAACTTCCCACGGTGGCCCTGACATCGGCGAACAGCACCGCGCTGGCAGATATGATCCGTCCCATCGTGGATTCGCTGCGCTATCGGCCGGCACGTCTGGCCGACCGGCCGGTTCGCCAGGTGGTGGTATTCGGAAGCGCGGTTCCGGCGCTGTCGGAAGTGATGGGATCAGCTCGAGTCGGGCGGGCCACGAGTAGTACCCGCCCGACCGGGGACATGGCCCCACCCGGTGCGCGCGCCATCCCGCCCGGTGTTCGCGGCCCCGGCTGCTGACTGTCTCAAGAGACAAAAATCTTGACTTTTCCGCGACTCATCCCCACCTTGTAGCGGCGCTAAATCGCAGGGCTCGTGGCATTCCTCTTCGATACCAAGAGCGAGTGAGACAGACAGACCCAGGCCAGTCGCCGTGGGTCTTTTATTCTTTTGTGGCGCGAGATGGGCTCGCGACCTCAAGGGGGCCGGGAACCGCACTTCCGCGGGAGCCGGTAGGGAAACACAACAAGGAGTAGGGCAACATGGCTCGTGTTACTGGCACCGTGAAGTGGTTCAACGACGCGAAGGGGTTCGGCTTCATCACCCCGGAAAACGGCGAAAAGGACTGCTTCGTCCATCACTCGGCGATCCGCATGGATGGGTTCCGCAGCCTGTCCGAGGGCGAGCGGGTCGAGTTCGACATCGTGCAGGGCGCCAAGGGCCCGGCCGCCGAGAATGTGACCAAGGCCAGCAAGTAGTTCCCGGCCCCCGGGAAACGAGAGCGGGCCGCCCATTGGGCGGCCCGTTGTCGTTTCCGGCGGTCATTGCGAGCGCAGGTCATGGCGAGCGAAGCGAAGCCATCTCAGTCATTGCGAGCGCAGCGAAGCAATCTTGGGGATTGCTTCGGCGGCTTCGCCGCCTCGCAATGACCTCCTATTTATGCCGGTAAATCACCCGGCCGCGGGTCAGATCGTAAGGCGAAAGCACTACGCTCACCCGGTCTCCCTCGAGTACCCGGATCTTGAACTTGCTCATTTTGCCGGCGGCATAGGCCAGGATCGTGTGGCCGTTCTCCAGCAGGACGCGGTAGTTCCGGTCCGGCAGGACCTCCTGAACGACCCCCTCCATCTCAATCCCTTCTTCCTTCGCCATCCAATCTCCTCCAAGCCAGGTAAGCGGTCGGGAACGGGGGGAAATGTCACTGTCATGGGTGCGGGGCGCAACCGGGAGATTCCGCCACGGGACCTTCGGTCCCTCGCGGCTTCGGCTTCGGGGGTCGCCACGGGGCTGTGCCCCTCACGACGACTGCGTCCTTAGTCATTGCGAGCGAAGCGAAGCAATCTGGCCCTGTCCCGAGATTGCTTCGGGGCCTACGGCCCCTCGCAATGACGGCCGGCGCCTACGCCCCGACCAACCCCCGCAACTGCTCCATCTCCTCCTCCACCAGATCGATCAACGGCCGCATCGAGACCGGATCGAAGATCAGCCCGGCCCCCGCGGTCCGATAGAGCTCCGGCAGCGGGCGCACCGCCCCCTCCGCGAGAAAACGCCGGTACGCCTCGAGCGCCACCGCCCCCTCCCGGCGGTGATTGCGCCAGACCTGGAGGGCGCCGAACTGAGCGATCCCATACTCGATGTAGTAGAAGGGGTAGAGAAAAATGTGCAGCTGGCGATACCAGCGGGCGGTGCGCTCGGCGGTAAGCCCGCTCCAGTCTACCCCCTGCTCGAACCGCTGCCGGTAGCGCAGCCAGGCGAGGTCCCGCGCCTCGGGGTCGAGCCCCTCGCCGCTGGTGTAGATCCACCCCTGGAAGGCGTCGACCGAGGCGATGTGCGCCAGGCTCATCAGCACATCCTCCAGGTGCTCGAGCCGAGCGATGGCGGCGTCGCGCGAGTCGAGCATCCCCGCCGGCGGGCCCAGATGACTCCCAGCCAGCAACTCCATACTCATCGAGGCGAGTTCGGCGGCCTCGGCGCCGGGATGGCGCTGCCAGATGAGGGGCTGCTCGTGCGACGCAAAGGCGTGGAAGGCGTGCCCCGCCTCGTGCAGCAGGGTCATGACATCTTCGAGCACCCCCGACGCGTTCATGAAGACGAAGGGCCGCCCGCGGGCATGCAGGGTATCGCAGTAGCCTCCCGGCGCCTTTCCCTTCCGGCTGTCGAGATCGAGAAGCTCTTCGTCCATCATCGTCTGGAACTCAGCCCCCAGTACCGGATCCAGGGCGCCAAGAATGCGGCGAACCCCGCGAGCGAGTTCCACCCCATCCTTGAACGGCCGCAACGGTTCGGCACGATACGGATTCACCGCCACGTCCCAGGGCCGCAACGCGTCGAGCCCGAGCCGCCGGCGCCGGGCCTGGAGCGCCCGCGAATGGGCCGGCACCACCACCGACTCCACCGCATCGTGGAACCGGGCGCAGTCGCCGGTGGCATAGTCGAACCGGTGCTTGGCCGCGAAAGAGAAGGTCTGGAAATCGCTGAAATTGGCGTTCCGCGCCACCGCCTGACGGCGTTCCACCATCTGGGTAAAGAGTTCCGCCAGCGCGTCCCGCGCGGCCACGTAAGGCGCCACCGTGGCGCGGAAAGCGCGTTCCCGGACGGCGCGGTCGGAGGCCTGCAGGAAGGGCGCGAGCATCGGGAGGGGCCGCTGTTCCCCCTCCCATTCCGTCATCATGCCGCCGGTCATCCGCTGGTAACGGCTCCCCAGCTCCTCGAGCTCGGAGAAGAGCGGCACGTTGGCTTCGCGGAAGATGTCGATCGAGGCGCGGAACCGCGCCACCGTCGTTTCCAGGCCCTCGGGGACGACGCCGAGCGCCACGAACCGGCGAGCGAGCCTAACGCCTTGTTCTTCGGCCTTCGGGATGATGTCGGTGTAGAAGCGGAGGTGCGCCGCCTCCTTGGCGGCATCGCCGGTATCGCAGGTATAGGCGATCATGGCGGGCGAGGCCGCCTCGGTCAAGAGCTCCTCGAACCGGGACCACCGCCGGAGCCACGACTCGAGGGAGGCGACGTCGAGGGGCGCCTCCGCAAACGCCTCGTAATAGGCTCGACACTCCTCCCAGGTGGTATGCGCGAGTCCGGCCGACGTGGCGGGGAGTTCCACGGTCATGACCCCCCTTCCGCGGTTCGGGGCACCGGCGTCAAGCGAAAGGCGAGCACCCCGACGAGCGCCACGATACCTCCGGCCATATAGAAGGGCGCGCCGGTGCCGAAGCGCTGAAACGCCGAGGTGGCCACCACCGGCGCGATGACCCGGGAGACCGCCGCGAAGGTCTGCGCCACGCCCATGGTGGTGCCAAGCTCCGCGCGCACCGACGCATGCGACATCAGCGCGGTGGTGGCCGGGAAGAGGAGCGCCGTGCCGATCGGCACCAGGGCCATGATCGGCGCCAGCACCCAGAGCGAGGTGGCCAGCGGGGAGAGGAAGAGGCCCAGCGTGAGCGCCACCGTCCCGGCGCGCATGGCGCCGGTTTCACCGATGCGCTGGACGATGGTGCCTAACAAGACCGAGCGCATCACCAGCGAGAGGGCCGAGAAATAGAGAAAGACGTAGCCGATCGTCTTCTCGTTGAAGCCGAAATCGGCCCCCAGGAAGAGGGCGAGCACCGAGGTCATACCGGTAAAGCCTAACATGCCCGCGGCATAGATCCAGATGAGCCGGTTGACCGGGGTGCTCGGATGGCGAACCACCACCCACGCGGCGTGCCAGAGCGGTTTCCGCTCCGAGCGCTCGCCGAGCGTGGATGGCGGCTTCGACTCGGGGAGCCACTTCCATGCGAAGACGACGTTGAGAAGACAGAGCGCCGCCGCCACGAGCCCCGGGGCCGCCTGTCCCCAATGCGCGGCGAAGGACCCGAGCACCGGACCGATCATCAGCCCAACCGCCGTGGCCGAAGAGAGCCAGCCGAGCGCGCGAGCCCGGTCGCCGGGGGCCACCGTGTCGGCCACATAGGCCTGGGCCACGCCGGTAGTGCCGCCGCCCGCGCCCTGAATGATGCGGGACGCGAAGAGGAGCCACACTGCGTTCGCGAGGCCGAAGGTGGCGAAGGCCGCCGCCGAGGCGATCAGGCCGGCCAGGAGGGCGGGCCGACGGCCGTAGTGATCGGAGACTCGGCCCCAGATCGGCGAGGCGAGCAGCTGCGCCACGGAAAAAGAAGCGATGATCGCCCCGATCATTTCGGGCGACGCCTTCATGTTCAAGGCATAGAACGGCATGATCGGCAAGACCATGCCGAACCCGAGTTGATCGATACCGGCGGTCGCGATGAGCACCGAGAGACGCTTGAGCTGATCGCGCTTCGCATCGCCGGCGGGAGCAGGGGAGGCGCTCACCCGGTGGTGCCCTGCCCTTCTCCGGCCAGAAAGAACACCGCGGCCGAAAGAGCCATCAGCACCACGCCGAATGCCGCGGCCTGCCCGACATCGGCCTGACGGAGACTGGAGAGCACTTCGATCGAGATAGGACGGGTGTCGTAGGTGTACAGCATGATCGAGGTGACGAAATCTCCAAATGCGGTGACGAACGCCAGACTCGCGCCGGCGGCGAGGGCGGGCCGCAAGAGCGGCAGGGTGATACGGCGCAAGATCCGGCCGCGGCCCGCCCCGAGCGACGCACCCGCTTCTTCGAGCGATGGATCGAGCTGCCGAAATCCGGTGAGGACCGCGCGCCCCGCGATCGGCAGATTCCTTACGAGGTACGCGAGAGGAAGGATCCAGATCGTTCCCACCAGCACGAAGCGCCCCACCCAGGGGGCATGGATGCTCATGGTGGTGGCCAGCGCGATGGCAAAGACGGTCCCGGGCACCGCCCAAGGTAGCGCCATGAGCCCTTCGAGGAGAGCACCGCTTCGGACCCGCCCGCGCCGGCTCAAGACCGCCACCGCAATCGCGAGGAGGAGCGCCCCCGCCGTGGCGACCCCAGCCATCCAGAGACTGGTGAGAATCGGCGCAAGGCGGGAGGGCTCGTTCAGCATCGTCCGGTAATTCACGAGGGAGTAGACCGGTGGCAGTGGCTCCATGGTCCACGTCCCCCTCGGAACGAACGAGACAAGGATGAGCGTGGCGAGCGGAAGCGCCAGCACCAGCGCCGCCACCCACCCGAGCACCGTGGCGCCGAGCCGTGCCATCGGCCGCACGACCCGCGCAGGCGCGGGGCCCACCCCTTTCCGCGCCCCCGTGGCGTCGGCCTTCCCTTCGGTGGCGCGCAACAACAAAAGTCCGATCAGCGCCACGATCAGCAGCGCCGCGGTCTCGACCATCGCGAGCCGGTCGTCACCGTTGAGTTTGGTGGCGGTGATCTGCGTGGTCATTACCCGGAAGCCCCCCCCGAAGATGTACGGGGCGCTGAAGGAGGCGAGCGAGGTCATGAAGACGAGGAGGCCCGCCCCCGCCAGCGCGGGGCGAAGGAGCGGAAGAGTCACCCGCTTGAAGGTCTGCCAGCGGGTGGCGCCGAGCGCGGCGGCGGCCTCCGCGAGCGACGGATCGAGCCCCGAGAGGCCGGCCCGCGTGAAGAGATAGAAATACACGTACATCGTGGCCACATGGACCAAGAGCACCGCGCCGACCCCCTGCAGGCGCCACGGCGCCTCATCGAGACCGGTTAGGCGCTGGACCAGATGGGCGGCGAACCCGGTCTCCCCATAGAGAAAAAGAAAGGCGAGCACGCCGACCAGGGGGGGGAGCACCGCCGGGAGCCCGAGAAGGGTCGAGACGATTCTCCGCCCCGGGAAGGCGATACTCGTGGTCAGGACGCCGAGCGGAATCCCGACGAGCGCGGCGCCGACGGCACTCGCCACGGAGAGGCCCAGGCTGGCCCCGAGGGCGCGCCATTCGTTCCCTTCGCCGACAAAACGGCGCACCGCCTCGAGGGTCCATTTGCCCGGCCCCCCGACCGCTTCGACCAGGACGATGGCCAGGGGGTAGACCACGAGCCAGGAGAGGAGCAGGAGGAGCCCGAGCCCCAGGAGCTCACGCCGGTTGCGTCCCTTCACGCGGGGTCCGGAGCGAAGAGGTGAAGGCCGGCCCCGTGGGGCACCACGCCGACGCGATCGCCGATACCGGCGGCGAGGGGCGCCGACTCGACTTCGAGGGTGGCGCCCGAGGAGAGCGCCACCAGGAAGAGCGCCCGCGCGCCGAGGAAGCGGCGCTCGTGCACGACCCCAGTCAGCACCTGCTCGTTGGGCTCGACCAGAGAGAGCGCCTCGGGACGCGTGTAGAGCTCGCAGGGGCCGGAGAGCGGCCCGCTGTGGGGAACATCCCATGGCGCCGGCGCGGAGAGGAGCTGGACCCGAGCCACCGACTCCAGGTGCGCCACCACCTGCACCGGGACCACGCTCGCCCTCCCGATAAAGCGCGCGACGAAGGAGGAGGCCGGTGTCTGATAGAGCTCCTCGGGGGTGCCGACCTGCATGAGGCGCCCCGACCGGAGGAGGGCCACATGATCGGCCAGGTCGAACGCCTCTTCCTGTTCGTGGGTGACGAGAATCGTGGTGATCCCGATGCGGCGAATCAGCGACCGGAGCTCGCGGCGGGTGCGTTCCCGGAGCGCCGGGTCGAGATTGGAGAGCGGCTCGTCGAGGAGCAGCACCCGGGGGGCGGGCGCGAGCGCCCGGGCAAGGGCCACCCGCTGCTGCTGGCCGCCGGAGAGAGCGGAGACCGCTCGGCGCTCGAGCCCCGACAGCTCGACCATTTCGAGCGCCGCCGCCACCCGAGAAGCCCGTTCGGCCGCCGGCACTCCGAGGCTTTCGAGTCCGAAGGCGACGTTGCCGCCGACATCGAGATGAGGGAAGAGGGCGTAGTGCTGAAAGACCATCCCGAAGCGGCGCCCCGCCACCGGCGTCCGGGTCACCTCCTCGCCATCCACTTCGATCCGTCCGCTGTCCGGGGTTTCGAACCCGGCCAGGAGCCGAAGAGTGGTTGTCTTGCCGCTCCCGCTCGGGCCCAGCAGAGCGAGGATATCACCGCGAGGGATGTCGAGGCTCACGCCATCCACCGCGAGGTGGGCCGTGAACCGCTTGGTCAATCCGGCAATCCGGAGGTAGGCGGTTGCCGCCGCAGCGACCGCGGTCACCGCGCGCCGGCCTTCTTCCCGGTATTGCGCACCCGCTGGTCCCAATAGGCCATCCATCCCGGTCCTTCGCGCGCCAGCAGCGCCCAGTCCACTTCGGTTTCCTTCATGGCCTGCTCGACCTCAGCGATCCAGGGAGGAATCGAATCGGGGGGGAGATCGCGCCTGGCCGGGAGACGGAAAACCACGCGCGCAGCCAGCAAGAGCGCCTCGTCCGTCGCGGCCCAATCGATGAAGGTCTGCGCCTCTTTGGGATGTTTGGCGCCGCGCACCAGCCCGATGGCATCGTCGATGACGACGGTACCGCTGGACGGGAAGACATAATCGAGCGGCAAGCCGCGCTGCCGGTCGATCAGCACGTCGGGCAAATCCCAGAGGGTCACCAGTCCCTCCTGGCGACCGAGCTTTTCGGTGAGCAGGAGGGGACTCAGCACGTAGGCCCGCGTTTGACCATCGAGCTTCCGGAGCCACGCCATCCCGGCCGCGGTATCGCCGGTCGCCTTGATGCCGCGGTAGATGATGTGCCCCCAGATGGCTCGCATCGTGCCCGACGCCATCGGGTCCCGAATCAGGACCTGGTCCCGCCACTTCGGTTCCAGCACGTCGTCCCAATCCTTGGGCGCCGAATCTCTCGGCACCGCCTGCGCGTTGAACGCGATCACCGCCGGCGTGCGGTAGACCGGCCAGTACAGGTCGCCGGGGCCGACACCGCGGGGTCCGACCCGTCCGGCCCAGGCCGGCCGATAGGGCGCGAGGAGCGAATCGCCCACTCCGCGGTCGAAGATCGTGGTCGGCCCGCCGAACCAGATATCGGCCTGCGGATTGGCCCGCTCCGACCGGAGCCGGTCGAAGACCTCCTGGCTCCCCATATCGAGCCAGCGGACATCGATACCGGGGTGAAGCGCCTCGAAAGCCTTTTCGAGCGCGCCTAACTGATCCGGGCCGTGCGGGGAGTAGATGACGACCGGCGTCCGCCCCCCGCCGCCCGAACAGCCGGCGAGGAGCGCGAAGGCGGCGAGCGCCGCCCGCCGTCTACGGTTGCGGCGGCGTGGCGCGAACATCGAGCAAGTTGACGAAGAGGCGAAAGGCACCGGGCACCCCAGCGGGAAGTTGGCGAAAGAACGAGAGTCCGGTGTAAATGTAGGTGCCTTTGCCCAGCCGTTTGAGCAGAATGCCGCCCCGGAGCGGCGGCTCCCCCGGGTCGGCGAGTTCGAGCAACGGGACATACGAGGGATCCCAGGTTCGGGCGAAGTAGAGCCCCCGCTCCTGCACCCACCCCGCCCAATCCGGCGCTCCGATGCGGTTAGGCCTGGTAAAGGCGGCATGATCGGGAACGAGCGGCGCCGGCGAAGCGGTTTCGTCGGTGACCCGGTCGTGCGGCTGTCCCACCGTGAGCGGCGCCGGGGCGTAATTCCCGTTGAAGAAGGCTCCCTGCTGATACTGCACCACGAGCCGCCCGCCGGCCCGCGCGTAGTCGAGCAGCCGCGCGTTGTTCTCGAGCAGCGCCGGGTCGGTCTCGTAGGCCCGGCTGCCGACCACGATGACGTCGTACTTCGAGAGGTTTCCCCGTTCCAAGGCGGCGGCATCGAGAATGTCGACCGAGAGCCCTATGTCGATCAGCGCCTCCGGCACCCGGTCGGAGGCGCCTCGGACGTACCCGATGCGGGTGAGGGCCGGAAAGGCGATCGGCGCCGCATGCACCGCGCTCACCGCCTGCCGAGCGTGGCCCATCGGACGAATGTGCGGGTACTCGACCGCGTAGATCCCGGCCGCATAACGCCGGCCGGAGCTGTCCCGGGCCACCGCTCGCACCTCGTAGCTTCCCGCCGGCGTCCGCTCCGGGGCGCGGACCTCGAAGACCAGCGTTTCGCGCTCCTCTTCGCGCGTCAGGCGGAACGGCTGCGGCGGAACCGCCGGCCAGCCGGAGGGGAGCTCGAGGACCACGGTGCCCTCGGTGGGGGCCGCCGATCCGTGCTGAAGGGTCACGACGAACGCCTTGGCGCCGCGGCCGCCGGTGGGCCACACCTTTTCGGCGGGAGCGAGCTTGACGTCGACGCGCGGGACCACGAAGACGGGGCGGCGGATCTCGCCGATCGCCTGATTCCGATAGCGGTGCACGACTTCCCGCACCTGTTCGATCCGGCGGCCCCCCTCGGGAAGCAGCCCGACCCGGGCCCGAAGGGGTGGCGGCTCGAACGCCTCCCCCCAAACCGCGGGGTCGCCGGTCCACCGATACATCGCCCCGTCCCGCGGCTCGCGGAGGAAGTAGGGGGTCGTCAACGGGGCGTCGTCGGGGAGGGTGACCTCGACCACGCACGCCGCCACCGTCCCCGGCGCCACCACGGCCCGCGGCGCGGGGCAGGCCGACACCACCCACCGGTCCGGCGCCTCCAGGGCGAATTCCGCCGTGGCAGGGCGGGTTCCGGCGTTCCAGACAGTTAGGCGCACCGAGACCATCTGCCCCGGAACCAGCCGGCCGTCTGCGGTGGAGGCGTCGACGACCAGCGCGGCGCGAATCGCGGCGGCATCGTCGGCGTGGCGCCGCTGGTCCGCCGACTCGATGCCCGGCCCTCCGAGCGGAGCGGCGGCGGTGTCGATGCCGCTCCAGAGCGTGCCGCCGCCGGCGCCGGTCCGGTCGCTGAGCAGCGCCAGGCGAATGTTCGACGGACCCGGTTCCTGGAGCACCCCCATGTCCTGAGAGCGGTGGAGGCTCCTGCCCCGCATGGCCACCTGGCGATACGACTGGCCGATGTCGTGGTCCAGCACCCCGCCGTCGAGCGTGAGCGAAGCGCCGCTACCGTCGAACCGAGCCGAACGGTAGAGCTTGGACGGGGCAAAGGGGGTCAGCCCTTCCCGGGCCAATTCCGGAAAGGCCGCGGGGTCCCCCGCCACCTTGAACGCCTCCTGCGCCGCCCATCCTGCCTCTTGGTGCTGCCCATGTCCATCCCGGGTGGTGCCGGAGAAGATCGAGACGATGATCTGGGGACGGAACCGGCGCACGATGCGGACGACATCTTTGAGCACCGAATCGCGGGGCCAGAAGCGGAACGCCTCTTCGATATTCTTGGAGAAGCCGAAGTCGAAGGCGCGGGTGAAATACTGGCGCGCCCCGTCGAGGGCGCGGGCGCCCTGAAGCTCCCCGGAACGGATCAGGCCGAGCTCTTCACCGAGCTCCGGCCCGATGAGGTTCTGGCCTCCTTCACCGCGGGAGAGCGACAGGTAGGCGGCTTCGGCGCCCTGACCGCGAACCAGAACGGTGAGGAGTTCCGTATCCTCGTCGTCCGGATGGGCGGCAATCATCAGCACACGCTTGGTCGATCCCAGCATGCGCTCGGCCTGCCGCTGGGCAACCGTTCCGCCGGTCGAGGCCCCGATCGACTGTTGGCCGGCGGCGGCGGCGGGGAGGAGGGACGCAACCAGACAGCCTATCGCGCCGAGCGGCGCCAGGTGCCGCATCACGCGACGGCCTGCGGCGGCTCCGGCGGGTCGGGAGTGGGCGCGTTCTCCTTTACCGGCCGCGCCGAGAGCTTCCGCCCGAAGATGAATGCCAAGATGAAGGAGAGCAGGGCGGCAACAAGCAGACCCTGGCCCAATCCGGTCGCGACGCCGCGGAGAAGCAAGAGCATGCCGGTCGAGACGGTGATCGTCCCCACCGCCCGCAGCAGCTCGTCGAGGTTGCGCCAATGCGTCTCTCGCCCCCAGTAGATGGACGCCCCCAGTCCGAGCAACCCGAGGAGCAGGATGCCGAACCAGATCACGATCCAGAAGTCTCGGCCAGCGACCATCCCGCCTCCTCAGTCCATCAGTGCGGGTGCGCACCGCGCGCAGGGACAGTCCCGGCGCATGCGGTCGAAGGTGTAGATACCGGTACTATGCCCGTCGGACCACCGCACTCTCAAGCCATACGCGCCAACCAACTGAAGCTCGAGGGGCCGAACCTCGGCTGGAACTCTGGCCGGATCGAGCAGCGGCCGGCCGCTCATTTCCTCTACACATTCTGCGCAAGGGCAGGCTAAACGAAGCTCACGAGCCGGAAAGAGCGCCCGGTGGCCCAGGCCATCCCAGTCGAGGAGCACGCCGTCGTCACGACGGGTGATGGCCACGGGGATCGGGTTCCGCATTTATCTTTCCCCGCGCACGATCCCAACAATATCCCACGGAGCACCAGCACCCATGGCCGCCAGCCCTCCCAATCCATTCGGCACCCGGTCCCGCCTTTCGGTCGGAAGTGGAGGCGCGGTGATGTTCCGCCTCGGGGAGCTCGAACGCCAGGGTGTGGGCTCGCTCGACCGCCTTCCCTTCTCGATACGTGTGCTGCTCGAGAATGCCCTCCGCCACGCGGGCCGGGGGTTTGTCACCGAGGAACATGTCGCGGCACTGGCCCGCTGGAGCCCCGCGCCAGGTGCGGGAGGTGAAATTCCCTTCATGCCGGCGCGGGTCGTGCTCCAGGACTTCACCGGCGTGCCCTGCGTGGTCGATCTCGCCGCGATGCGCGATGCCATGGCGCGCATGGGGGGCGATGCCGGGCGAATCAACCCTGTCGTGCCATGCGACCTCGTGATCGATCACTCGGTGCAGGTGGATCACTACGGAACCGCCGATGCCTTCCGCCAGAACGTGGCCCTTGAATTTGACCGGAACGCCGAGCGCTATCAACTCCTCAAGTTTGCCCAGCGCGCTTTCCGGGACTTCAGCGTCGTCCCGCCCGGCACCGGCATCGTGCACCAGGTCAACCTTGAGTACCTCTCTCCGGTAGTCCAAATGCGGGACCAGTACGGGGAGATGACGGCCTATCCCGACAGCTTGGTCGGCACCGATTCACATACCACTATGATCAACGGCCTCGGCGTGCTCGGCTGGGGCGTCGGGGGCATCGAGGCCGAGGCGGTCATGCTCGGGCAGCCGTACTTCATGCTGGTTCCCGAGGTCGTCGGCGTGAAGCTGACCGGCGCGCTCCCGACCGGAACGACGGCCACCGACTTGGTGCTCCACGCCACCCAGATGCTTCGGAAGCAGGGCGTGGTGGACAAGTTCGTGGAGTTCTTCGGCCCCGGACTCGCGCATCTGGGCCTGGCCGACCGCGCCACCATCGCCAATATGGCCCCCGAGTACGGCGCCACCATGGGATTCTTCCCGGTGGATGCGGAGACCATCCGGTATCTCCGCCGAACGGGGCGTGAGGAGGCGGCGGAGCGGGCTGAACGGTACTGCCGTGAGGCCGGCCTCTTCCGTACCGAAGCGACACCCGATCCCGAGTTTACCACGGCGATCGACCTCGACCTCGGCACGATCAAACCGAGCTTGGCCGGCCCGCGGCGGCCGCAGGATCTCGTCCCGCTCACCGAGCTCAAGAAGAACTTCGTGGTTTCGCTTCCCGGCCTCCTGCCCAGCGCCGCCCCGGCGGACCGCCGCGCCGTCGCCGACGCAAACTATTCCAGGTGGGTCGGCGAAGGCGGATCGGCAGGGGCGGTGTCGACGGCGCTTGAAGCGCCTCCCGAAGTGAGCTGCTCGCTCAACGGCGAGGACTTTCCCCTCCGCGACGGCTCGGTGGTCATTGCCGCGATCACCAGCTGCACGAACACGTCGAACCCGTCGGTGATGGTCGGAGCGGGGCTTCTCGCCAAGAAGGCGGTGGAAAAGGGACTGGCCAGCAAACCGTGGGTAAAGACCAGCATGGCTCCGGGCTCCCGCGTGGTGACGGCATACCTCGAGAGCGCCGGCCTCATGCCGTACTTCGACCGGTTGGGTTTTCAGATCGTCGGCTATGGCTGCACGACCTGCATCGGGAACAGCGGCCCCCTTCCCGAACCGATTGCCGATGCCATCGAACAACACCAGCTCGTGGCGGCGTCGGTCCTCTCGGGAAACCGGAATTTCGAGGCGCGGGTCCATCCGCTCGTCCGCGCCAACTATCTCGCTTCACCGATGCTCGTCGTTGCCTTCGCGCTGGCGGGCCGGGTCGACGTCAACCTCGCCACCGAGCCGCTTGGCCAAGACCAACAGGGTAAGCCGGTCTTTCTGGCGGACCTCTGGCCGAGTCTGGCGGAAATCCAGAGCACCATGAATGCCGCCCTCCGTCCCGAGCTCTTCAAGGAGCGCTATGCATCGGTCTTCACCGGTGACGAGGAGTGGCGGGCGCTCGAGGTGCCCGCGGGCGACCGCTTTGCCTGGAGCCAGAGTTCGACCTACGTCCAGGAGCCGCCGTTCTTCCAGGGGTTGAGTCCACGGCCGACCGCGCTCCAGGACATTGCCGGGGCGCGTGTCCTCGCTTCACTGGGCGATTCGGTGACGACCGATCACATCTCTCCCGCGGGGGCCATTCCGAAGAACGGCCCCGCGGCGCGCTATCTGCTCGAGCATGGCGTCCCCCAACATGAGTGGAACACCTTCGGCGCCCGGCGCGGCAATCATGAAGTGATGATGCGGGGCACCTTCGGCAACGTCCGGATCAAGAATCGGCTGGTGCCGGACAAGGAAGGCAACTGGACGGTGCATCTTCCGTCGGGCGAGCTCAGTTCCATCTACGATGCCGCCATGAGGTACATCGCCGAGGGCACGCCGCTCATCGTGCTCGCGGGCAAGGAATATGGCACCGGCTCGAGCCGAGATTGGGCCGCCAAGGGAACCACGCTGCTCGGCGTGCGGGCGGTTATCGCGGAAAGCTACGAGCGGATTCACCGCAGCAATCTTGTCGGCATGGGGGTTCTTCCCCTCGCGTTCCAGCCGGGCGAGACCCGGGAGACCCTCGGGCTCACCGGCTTCGAATCGTACAGCATCGCGGGGCTTGCGGCCGGGGCGGTGCCGGGCGGAAGGCTCAAGATCATCGCCCGCCGGGACGACGGTTCGGAGATCAGCTTCAACGCCGTGGTTCGGCTGAATTCACCGGTCGAAGTGGACTACCTCGCGCACGGGGGGATCCTGCCCCGGGTGCTCAGGATGTTCCTGGCGCGGTAGCGGGGCGGTAGGTCGGTAGGTCGGTAGAAAGAGAACGGCCCCGGGAGAGATCTCGGGGCCGTTCTCTTTACGCTGTCATTGCGAGGCCCCGCAGGGGCCGAAGCAATCTGCCGAGATTGCTTCGCTACGCTCGCAATGACGTCAAGCAACTCGCAATGACTTAGGCGACGAGATCCTTAAGCCGCTCGCCGGTTTCACCTTCGCGGAGGCGGATGAGCGCCCGGTCGCGCAACTGGCGGATTCTCTCGCGGGTAACGCCCATCATCCGGCCGATTTCCTCGAGGGTCCGGCTCTGGCCATCTTCGATGCCGAAGTAGAGCCGCAGCACCTTGGCGTCCCGCGGAGGAAGGGTGGCCAGCGCCGCCTCGATGTCCTGCGTCTGGCTGTTGGCCATCGTGCCGGCGTCGGTGCCCTCCTGGTCGGCCGCGAAGCGCTCAATGCGCTCGTTGCCATCGCCATCCCGGGTGGGGTGGTCGAGCCGAACCGCCTCGGAATTGAGTGCGGAGAGCGAACGCACCGCTTCCGGCGTGAGACCGGTGGCGCGCGCCAGCTCCTCGGTGGTCGGCATGCGACCGAGCTTTTCCTTGAGGAGCGTGGTGGTGCGGCCCAGGCGGCTCAGATCGGCGGTCCGGTTGAGCGGTACCCGTACCGGGCGGCCATGGCGGGCAATGGCCGCCTGGACCGCCTGACGAATCCACCAAACGGCGTAGCTGATGAACTTGACGCCGCGGTCCGGATCGAACTTCCGGGCAGCGGTCATCAGACCGAGGTTACCTTCGCCGATCAAGTCGACGAGCGGCACACCCCGGTTCTGGAACTTCTTCGCTACTGACACCACGAAACGCACGTTGTGGCGCGCCAGCTTTTCCTGCGCCGCCACATTGCCCCGGAAAGCCTTTCGGGCCAGCTCCATCTCCTCTTCCCGATTGAGGAGGGGAACCCGGCTGATCTCGTCCAGATAGAGATCGAGGCTTTCACGACCCTCGTCCACCGCTTTGGCGATCTGGGCCGGCTTCACTGCGTTACGCTTGGTGCGAGGAGCTGTTGCCAAGTGCTGCCTCCTTCGTCCTTGCGTGTTATGGCTATTTCACAGGGTGGGCACCTGCAATTCCCACCACACCTAAATCAGGTCGCCAATATAAGGCCTAAGCCACGAAAAATCAACAGCTTAGGTAACTCGGTACACCCCATGAGCTTGCGCGGTTTTTCGACACTAGGCCCGGCTTGGCCGGTCCATTCCGGCCAATTTGGCCAAGAACAATCGCCGCCAATCAGGAGACGCCCCAGACCCTCGAAGGAGCACGTCTCAAAGGGCCTTTAACTCTGTGACTAACCGACTTAGGGAGGCTTTTGCGTCCCCAAAGAGCATGGAGGTCTTGGGGTGAAAAAAGAGCTCATTCTCGATCCCGGCGAACCCGGCCCCCTTGCCCCGTTTCAGGACGACAACCGACTTGGCGCGGTCGACGTCCAGGATCGGCATGCCGAAAATCGGGCTCCCCGGATCTGACCGGGCCGCCGGATTGACCACATCGTTCGCGCCGATCACGAGCGCCACATCGGTCCGTTCGAACTCGGCGTTGATCTCGTCCATGTCGTAGAGCTTGTCGTATGGAACGTTGGCCTCCGCCAGCAGCACGTTCATGTGTCCCGGCATCCGGCCGGCCACCGGATGGATGGCGTACTTGACCTCCACCCCCCGCTTTTCCATCAGGTCAGTGAGCTCCCGGAGGGCATGCTGCGCCTGGGCAACCGCCAGTCCATACCCCGGAACGACGATGACTTGTGCCGCATAGGCCAGCCGGATTGCCGCGTCCTCCGGGGTCAGCGCGCGCATCTCCTGCCCGTCCGCGCTCTTGAGCGCGGCCGGTGCGGGCGCACCGAAGGCGCCGAAGAGCACATTCGCGAAGCTCCGGTTCATCGCCTTGCACATCAGGACCGCCAGCAAGAAGCCGGAGGCGCCATCGAGCGCCCCGACGATGATCAGCAGGTTGTTGCCGAGCGCAAAACCCATCGCCGAGGCGGAAAGCCCGGCGTAAGCATTGAGCAACGAGACCACGACCGGCATGTCCGCGCCGCCGATCGGGAGGACCATCAGAATGCCGAGCAGCGCGGCGATGGCCGTCATGGCCCAGAAGGCCCAGGTCAGCTCTGGATTCACCATCAGGGCGATCAGGAGTCCAAAGGCGCCGGCCAGGAGCACCATGTTGAGAAGATTCTGGAGCGGCCAGGTCACGGGACGCCCGGGGAGAATCTCCTGCAGCTTGCCGAACGCCATCACGCTGCCGGTAACGGTGAGCGCGCCGAGAACGACCTCAAAGCCGAGGGCGGCCATCGTGCCTGGGCCGAGGCTCGAGCCGAGGAGCACGAATTCGTTGACGCCCACCAGCGTGGCCGCCACCGCTCCCGCCGCGTGGGAGAGCGCCACCCACTGCGGCATGGCCGTCATCGGGACGGAAATGAAGAGGGGGCGCCCGATGACGACGCCGATCGCCGTCCCGATGAAGAGGCCCGCCATGATCCAGTCGTAGCGGACGATGTCGGCGTGGAGCAGGGTGCCGACGATGGCCAGCAACATCCCGAACGCCGCCTGGGCCATCCCGGCGCGCGCCTTCTCGGGCTTGGACAAGCCACCCAGGCCCAGAATGAAAAAGACCGAACTGGCGAGATAGATGATCTGAACGGCGAGCTCGCGAAGGGGAAGCGGCTCCATCAGTTGGGCTTCCTCTCGTCGCGCTTGAACATCTTGAGCATCCGGTCGGTGATGAGAAATCCGCCCACCACGTTGACCGTGGCACAGATGACCGCAATGAGACCGAGGACGTTGCTCGCGGTGCCGTGGTCGCTGCCGGCCGCGACCAGCGAGCCGACCAGCGAGATGCCGGTAATGGCGTTGGCCGCGGACATCAGCGGCGTATGCAGCAGCGGCGGCACCTTGGTGATGACCTGATAGCCGACGAAGGCCGCCAGGACGAAGACGTAGAACTGGATGACGGTGGTGAGTGTCATGGCGCCTCCGGGCGGGTCAGGGTCATCGGGCCCGCGATAGGATCGTCGGGAGCAACCGTGAGGCGCCCCTCGCGCACGAGATGGTCGAGCAGGTTCTGCAGATTCCGGCTGTACATCAGGCTGGCGTGCTGAGGAATCTGGCTCGGCAGATTCACCGGGCCGAGAATGGTGACGCCGTGCGCGACGACCGTCTCTCCGGCCCGGGAGAGGGCGCAGTTCCCGCCCGACTCCACCGCCAGGTCCACGATTGTCGACCCCGGCTTCATCGACGCGACCATCTCCGCGGTCACCAGCCTCGGCGCCGGCTTGCCGGGGATCTGCGCGGTGGTGATCACGAGGTCCATGCCGGGAAGGTGCTTCCCGATGGCCTCAAGCACCTTCTTCTGCTGTTCGTCGGCGAGTTCCTTGGCATAACCGCCCGACCCTTCGCCACCGACCGCCTCCGCCTCGACGAACGAGGCACCGAGGCTCTGCACCTGTTCTTTCACCACCGGACGGACGTCGAAGGCGCTTACGACGGCTCCGAGGCGGCGAGCCGTGGCGATGGCCTGCAGCCCGGCGACGCCGGCACCGAGCACGAATGCCTTGGCGGGAGGGATCGTTCCCGCCGCCGTCGTGAGCATCGGAAGAAGCCGGCCGCAGTGGCTGGCCGCCAAGAGGACGGCCTGGTATCCGGCGATGGTGGCTTGCGAGGAGAGCACGTCCATCGCCTGGGCCTTGGTGGTTCTCGGCACCAATTCCATCGCGAGGAGGGTGACGCCGCGGATCTTCGCGGCCGCCACGTACTCTGCGGCTCCGGCAGGCTGCATCAAGCCGATAAGCACGGCACCCTGCGGGAGGCGGCCGATATCGGCGAGAGGGAGGCGCTGCACAGCGAGTATCAGCTCGCTCCCGGAAAGGAGCGTCTCGCGATCGGAAAGGATCTCCGCGCCGGCGGCGGCATACTCCGCGTCCGGGTAGAAGGCGCGCTCACCGGCGCCAGCTTCCACCCGGAGCCGGTGACCTTGGCCGACCAACCGCTTGACCGTCTGCGGGATCAGCGCCACACGCCGCTCGTGCGGGGCGGTTTCCCGGGGAACGCCGATAATCATGAGGCTATGGTTGGGGTAGAATGCCAAGAAGTCGGAGAAAGTATACAATCCCCGCATGCGCGAACAGGTTCACGTCTTTGCTCCCGGGTCGGTTGGGAATCTCGGGCCCGGCCTGGATATTCTCGGCCTGGCTATCGGCGGACTCGGCGATGCCGTCCGTGCCCGGCGCACCGCCGGGCGTGGAATCGTAGTCGAGGAGGCGGGGGATCCCTCGCTTCCAACCGACCCATCGCGCCACGCCAGCGCGATTGCGGCCCACGCCGTTCTCCGCGCCGCCGGGGCCGACTTCGGCCTTGCCCTGCGGCTCGAGAAGGGCCTTCCCCTCTCAGGCGGCCAGGGTGGGAGCGCCTCCTCCGCCGTGGCCGGGGCTGTAGCGGCAAACTTACTGCTGGACCAGCCTCTTCCCGTTGAGGCGCTGCTCCTGGCCGCGCTCGAGTCGGAGACGGTCCTCTCCGGCCGGCACGCGGACAATATCGCCCCCATTCTGCTCGGCGGGCTGGTCCTGATTCGTTCGCTCGATCCGTTGGATGTGCTTCGACTGCCGGTCCCGGAGGGTCTTCTCGTGGTGCTCGCTCACCCCGACCGCAAACTCAATACGCGCGATGGGCGCGCCGCGCTGCCCCGGGAGGTGTCCCGAGACACCGCCCTCCACCAGGCGGCTCAGGTCGCCGCCATCGTGGCCGCAGCCTATTCGGGCGATCTGGCACTCCTTGGCCGATCCATCGACGACCGAATCGCCGAACCGGCGCGCGCGCCTCTCCTCGACGGATTCCTCGCGGCCAAACGCGCCGCGCTGGCGGCGGGGGCGCTCGGTTGCTCGATTTCAGGAAGCGGCCCGACGGCGTTCGCCATTGTCGGCAGCGAACGGCAAGGCGAGGCGGTCGGTGCCGCCATGCGAAGGGCGTACACCGAAGCGGAAGTTTCTGCGACGATACGGGTGGCCGCGCCTGATCTCATCGGAGCCAGAGCCCTGTGAGCTTTACGACCGTCCGTCCCGCCAGTTGGCAGGTCTGCCTTACCTGCGGCTCCGAGTTGCTGGAAACCGACCCCGCGGTCCGGTGCACCGGGTGTGGTGGGCTGCTCGAGGTGCGCCACCGGCCGCCGGAGCTTCCGGGTGCGGTCCTCCGCACTCTCTTTCAGACCCGCTGCTGCACTCGGCCCGATACCACCCATTCCGGCGTCTGGCGATTCCGCGAATTGGTTCTTCCCGGTGCGACGGATGAGCCGGTCAGCCACCCGGAGGGAAACACCCCCCTTCTCTATCGGGAATCGGTGGCGCGGTGGGCCGGCGTCCCCGACCTCTTCCTCAAGCACGAAGGGCATAACCCGACCGGTTCGTTCAAGGACCGGGGAATGACGGTGGGCATTACGCAGGCTCGGCGTATCGGCGCGCAGGCGGTGGCCTGCGCCTCGACGGGGAATACATCGGCTTCGCTGGCGGCGTATGCGGCGCAGGCAGGCCTTCCGGCGTTCGTCCTGGTCCCGGCGGGCAAGGTCTCCATGGGCAAGCTCGCCCAAACGGTGGGGTACGGGGCGCGGGTGCTGGCCGTGAAGGGGGATTTCGACGCCTGCCTCCGGCTCATCGAAGCAAGCAGCGCCGAGCTCGGCCTCTATCTCCTCAACAGCGTGAACCCGTTTCGGCTCGAGGGGCAGAAAACGATCATCCTCGAACTCCTACAGCAGCTCGGGTGGGAGGTGCCGGACTGGATCGTCCTCCCCGGCGGCAACCTCGGGAATACCTCCGCCTTCGGCAAAGCGCTCGAAGAGGCCAAGGCGTGGGGACTGATCGATCGGCTGCCGAGGCTCGCGGTGATTCAGGCCGCCGGGGCGGCGCCGTTTGCGGCAGGGTTCGAGCAGGGCTTTCGGGAACGGGTTCGTGTCGACGCGGAGACGGTCGCCTCGGCCATCCGCATCGGCAATCCCGCCTCCTGGGATCGCGCCGTCCGGGTGATCCAGGCCACCGACGGCGTCGTTCTGGCCGTTTCCGACGAGGAGATCCTCGCGGCCAAAGGGGAGGTGGACCGCGCCGGCATCGGGTGCGAGCCGGCCAGCGCCGCGAGCGTGGCCGGGCTCCGCCGCTTGGCCGCGGAGGGGCGGATCGACCCGCATGCCCGCGTCGTCGCGATTCTCACCGGCCACATGCTCAAGGACACCGACCGGCTCCTCGGCGGCCCCGCCGGCAGAAAGAAGGCGGTGCGCGAAATCGAGCCGACCGCCGCCGCGCTGGCCCGGGCGATCAAGCGGGACCGCGCGGGCTAGAGGATATATTCCGGCATGTATCTCGGCCCGGAGACCGCCATGCCCCTGGCCTCCGCCATCGCGGCGGTGGTCGGGGTGGCGGTGATGTTCTGGAATCGGACCGTCGCGGCCGCAAAGGCGGTCGGCCGATTCGTGAGCGGGGGCCTCGCCCGGCTCACGCGCAGACGTTAGGCCGTTGGGCGTCTTCCGCCGGGTCGTCGTCCTCGGACTCGATGGTCTGGAGCCCACCATCGTCGACGCCATGCTGGCCCGGGGTGAACTCCCCGCGCTGGCCCGGATCGCGGCGCGAGGCGGGATGACGCGGCTCGCCACGACCTTTCCCGCGCAGACCCCGGTGGCATGGTCGACCTTCGCCACCGGACAGAACCCCGGCGGCCACGGCATCTTCGATTTTCTCCGTCGAGACCCGGCCACGCACCTTCCCGATCTGGCGCTCAACCGCTACGAGCAGAAGAACGCCTTCACCCCTCCAAGGGCCGTGAACCTGCGCCGCGGCGTTCCGGTCTGGGAGCTGCTCGCGGCTGCCGGCATTCCCGCCACGATCATCCGATGCCCCTGCACCTACCCTCCCGACAAGGTGATGGGAAAGTTGCTCGCCGGGCTCGGCGTACCCGATCTCCGCGGCGGCCTCGCGACGCCTACCTACTGCACGACGAACGGTGAGGCAACGGCCCGGGAGAGCGAACGGGTGACGAAGGTGACGGTGGGGACGGTGGGGACGGTGAGGACGGAGCTCGTGGGCCCACGCCACCCGCGCGGCGGAGACGCGACGGTCGAGCTCACCCTCTCGATCGAAGCCGAAGGGCGGCACTGCACGATTCGAGCGGCGGGCTCCCAGGCGTTCGTCGGGGTGCGCGCCGGCGAGTGGAGCGACTGGCTCAAGGTGAAGTTCAAGCTCGGGCTCCTTCAATCGGTGGCGGGCCAGGTGCGGTTCTACCTTCCTCCCCTCGACGAGGGCTTTGCCCTCTATGCGTCGCCGGTCAACTTTGCGCCGGGCGCCCCGCCCTTCCCGATCAGCGCGCCCTGGGACTACGCCGGAGAACTCGAGACCGAGATCGGTCCCTACTACACCGCCGGCATGGTGGAAGATCACACCGGCCTGATGAACGGCCGGATCGGCGAAGGGGCGTTTCTCGACCAGTGCACCGAGGTGATGCGGCAGCGTGAGGCGATGCTGATGTACGAGCTCGGGCGCCTGGAGCAGGGGCTGCTCTTTTGCCTCTTCGACACTCCCGACCGGATTCAGCACCTCTTCTGGCGGTTCCGCGAGCCGGATCATCCCGCCAACCGCGGCGGGATGGACCCCGCCTTTCGGGGCACCATCGAAGCCCACTACCGCGAGTGCGATGCGGTGGTGGGGCGAGTGCTCGACGCCGCCGGTGAGGATACGCTGGTCATCGTCCTGAGCGACCATGGCTTCACCTCGTTTCGCCGAGGGGTCCATCTCAACGCATGGCTTCATGCGCAGGGACTGCTGACGCTCAAGTCCGGGGGCCGCCCCGGCCCCGAGACCGGCGAGTTCTTTCGCGACGTCGACTGGAGCCGCACCCAAGCCTATGCACTGGGGCTGGGCGGGATATATCTCAACGTCGCCGGACGGGAGGGACACGGGACCGTCGCGCCCGCCGACGCCGGCGCCTTGGCGAGCCGCATTGCCGGCGTGCTCGGCGGGCTTCACGATGAGGCGGGCGGCGTCCGGGCGGTCAGGAGCGTCAGGCATCGCGACGAGCTCTACCACGGCGAGGCAACGGCCGACGCGCCGGACCTGCTGGTGCTCTTCGAGGCCGGCTACCGCGCCTCGTGGACCACGACCTTGGGCGGCATCGGCGAGGGGCTCTTCGAGGACAACACCCGGCGCTGGAGCGGCGATCATATCGTCGACCCGGCGCTGGTGCCCGGCGTCCTCTGCGTGAACCGGGCATTCCGAACGGAGGGGGCGAACATGCTCGATCTGGCCCCGACGATCCTGGCGGCGCTTGGCGCGCCTGACGGCACCGCGATGGAAGGACGGAGCCTCCTGGCATGAAGATCCTGGTCATCGG
Source organism: Gemmatimonadales bacterium (assembly GCA_013140635.1). Lineage (GTDB taxonomy): Bacteria > Gemmatimonadota > Gemmatimonadetes > Gemmatimonadales > GWC2-71-9 > JABFSM01. The sequence continues at coordinate 20,371 of JABFSM010000108.1, read as the reverse complement.
CCTCGATTGCGCCGCGCCGGAGCTCCTCCTTGGCGACGAGCGCCTGGTCAACCTCCGCCGACTCATGGCGGCGGGAGGGTATGGCCGCCTCGAGAGCGTGGTCCCGCCCATCACCGTCCCGGCGTGGATGTGCCTAGCGACGAGCCAAGATCCGGGCTCGCTTGGGGTGTACGGGTTTCGGAACCGGGCCGACCACAGCTACGGCGGGCTCACGGTTGCCACCTCGCGCTCGATTCAGGAGCTGGCGATTTGGGACCAGTTGGCGCGCGAAGGAAAGCGCTCCGTGATCATCGGGGTGCCGCCCTCGTTTCCGCCGCGCAAAGTAAACGGCATTTGTGTGGGTTGTTTTCTCACCCCCGACCCGGTGACGGACGATTACACCCATCCGGGCGGGGTGAAGGACGAGATCGCCAAGCTGGTCGGGGAGTACGAGACCGACGTGAAGGGGTTTCGCACGGGCGACAAGGGGTGGCTTCGAGATGCGATCTTCCGGATGAGCCGGAAGCTCTTTCAGGTGGTGCGGCATTTCGTGGCCAAGAACGACTGGGACTATTTCCAGTTCGTGGATATCGGACTCGACCGGGTGCATCACGGTTTCTGGCGGCACCACGACCCCACGCACCTGCTCCACGAGCCGGGGAGCCCGTTCGCGGACGTGATCCGCGACTACTACCTGCATCTCGACGGGGAAATCGGCCGGCTGCTCGCATTGCTGGACGACGAGACGATCGTGCTGGTCACTTCGGACCATGGCGCCCGCAAGCTCGACGGCGGGTTCTGCGTGAACGAGTGGCTGGTGCGGGAAGAGCTGCTGGCCCTCACCGAGTATCCAAAGGCTATTACGCCGTTCGGCAAGCTCTCGGTGGATTGGGGCAAGACCAAGGTGTGGAGCGAGGGGGGGTACTACGCTCGGGTCTTTCTCAACGTGCGGGGACGGGAGCCGAACGGCACGATCGCTCCCGGCGACTACGAGCATTTCCGCGACGAGATGAAGGGGCGCCTCGAGGCCACGGTGCCGGGAACGCTCGTCTTCAAACCGGAGGAACTCTACAAAACGGTGCGCAATGTGGCGCCCGATCTGATCGTGCACTTCGGCGGACTTGCCTATCGGTCGGTCGGTGGGGTCGGATACCCCTCGCTCACGGTCCAGGAAAACGACACCGGCCCAGACGACTGCAACCACGCCCAGTACGGAGCATTCATCCTCGCGGGCCCTCGGTGGCCGGCGGTCGGCGAGCTCAGCGGCGTCAGGCTTCTCGACCTCTCACCCACGCTGCTCGAGCTCGGCGGCTATGACGTGCCCTCGAGCATGCAAGGGCGGTCGCTGGCGGGGGTCGCCGGCACGGGAGGATCGGTGCTCAGCGAGGAGGCGGAGCGGGTGATTCGTGACCGGCTGAGCGGATTGGGGTATATCGGGTAGATTGCCTCGCGTGCTGCGCACGCTCGCAATGACTACATATACCCCTCCCGCCTAAGTGTCTCGAGGCCGCCTCCGTCCTCCGCGTCCTGCGCCCGCCCCGACCGCTCCGCCACGCGGGCAAATTGGCCGCTCCGCAGCTCCTCGACGATCTCCTCCGGAGTCCGCGCCTCCGAGCGCACCGGCTTGGTGCAAGGCGCGCAGCCGAGCGAGCGGTAGCGGGTACCGTCACCCTGGTTGTAGTAGAGTGACACCGTGGGGATCTTTTCGCGCGCGATGTACTCCCAAATGTCGAGCTCGGTCCAGTCGAGCAGCGGATGAATCCGCACATGAGTACCCGGTGCGAATTCGGTCTTGAACTGGTTCCAGAATTCGGGGGGCTGCTCGCCCACATCCCAGATGTTCCGGGTCGAGCGCGGAGAGAAGTACCGCTCCTTCGACCGGCTCCCTTCCTCATCGGCGCGTACCCCAACGATCACGCCGGTGTACGGCTCGCGGTCGGGGTCGATCTCGTACGCCCCGGTCGAGTGATTCATTCGATATCGCACCCCCTCCCCGTCCAGCGTTCGCGCCAGCGCTTCGGTCTTGAGCAGCCCGCAGCAGGTGATTCGGTCCACCGTGCCGTCGGGGAAGGTGCGCTTGGCCTCGAGGGCGGCCTCGTTCCTCCCGACCAGCATCGTCAGGCGCCACTCCCGCGCCAGCCGGTCTCGATGGGAGATCATTTCGGGAATCTTGTAACTGGTGTCGATGTGCACCAGAGGAAACGGGACATGCCCGAAGAAAGCTTTCCGGGAGAGCCAGAGCAGCACCGTACTGTCTTTTCCAATTGACCAGAGCATGCAGAGGCGCCGAAAGTTGGCGTACCCTTCACGCAACAGATGGATGCTCCGGGCCTCGAGCCGGTCGAGGTGGTCCTGGGTCTTCATTTCGGCCTCCGCACCCGCTCGAGTCCGTCCAGCACCGCCCAACCCGCGTCTTCGACCGTCACTCGGCTGGTGTCGACGGTCACTTCGGGTGCGGTGGGAGGCTCGTAGCTGTCGCTGACGCCGGTGAAGGATGGAATCTCGCCGCGCCGGGCCCGGGCGTAGAGCCCTTTCGGGTCGCGCCGTTCACATTCGTCGAGGGGGGTGCTGACATGCACCTCGACAAAGACCCGGCAGCGGGCCCGCACCGAATCGCGTGCGGCGGCGTGCGGAGAAACGAGTGAGGCGATCACCGTGACACCATGGGCCTCGAGCCGGCTGGCGAGGTGCCCCACCCGCCGCACATGGGCGTCACGGGCGGGGCGATCCCATCCCGTTTCGGGAAAAAGCTCGCGAAGCGAATCGCCATCGAGGCGCTCGACCCGGTTGCCGCGGCGGGTTAGCTCCGCGGCGACCCAATCGGCAACGGTGCTCTTTCCGGACGCCGGCAGGCCGGTGAACCAGATGACCGCTGGCGCCGGCGGGGCAGCCGCTTCGCGCGCCGACGGCCGAAAGGCATCCCGTTCGGCGAGGAAAGCGCGGAGGCGCTCCACCAAGGCGCCGGCTCCCTCGGCCTGATCGAGCCGCAGGTCAGGTGGAAGATCGGTCGTCACTCCCTCGCCCAGCCAGGCGGTGACGACACGCCCTTCGGGGACGGCGGCGCGGACCAGGTCCAGATCGCTCCGGGTGAGCTCCGCCGCCGTCACGAGCAGGATGACCCCGGCGTCGAGCATCAGGTTGGCGACCTCCCCCAGCCGCCGCATGTGCTCGGCGCGATCGAGCTCGGCGCGGCCGAGGTCGGCATCGATGCCGTACAGCACGTTGGCCATTCCGAGGAAATAGACGACCTGCCCTTCGGCAAAGAGGCGCGCCTCGAGTGCTTTGGCGAGCTGTTTGCGGTCGGTATCTCGCGGACCGGTCAGCAGGAGCAACGTGGGCCGCTGGCGGTAGCGCTCGGCCCGCCGCTCGACGGGGATGAAGCTCGTTTCCCACTTGGCGTTCCGGAGCAAGACGCGGTCGCGCGCCGGCGCTTGCGCATCGGCCAGCGGCTCTCGGACAAGCCCGCCACCGGCGATCTCGTAGTCGTCGACGATGACGAAGCGTGAAGTGGCGGTAACCTGATCGGCGGGGTCGAAGGCGATGGCGTGGCCCAGGCTCAGGGTGCAATCCGCCACATCGAGCCGCGCCACGCTCGTCGCCGCGGTGCGGATGCTGAGTGTGGCGGGATCGAGCGCCTGGTGGATCTTCTCGACCCGCATCGGCACGCGGGCAGTGCCGAGCTTCAAGAGATACTCCCGATCGGTCCGGAGCGGCTCCTTGCCCAGCCAGAAGAGGGCGGCGCGAAACCGTGAGGTGACCGCCGGCCGCGGCTGATCCGCCCGCGCGGCAACCTCCCCGCGGGTCACGTAGATCTGTTCGTCAAGAGTGAAGCCGGCCGCCTGACCCGCCGCCGCTTCCGTGGCCGACTCCCCGGACATACCCTCGAGACGCCTAACTCTAGCGCGCTTGCCGGACGGAAAGAAGAGGAGTTCGTCGCCCGGCCGGACGGTTCCGCTCTCGATCGTCCCGGCCACGATGCGGCGGTCATCGCCATCGCCGGTGAATTTGTAGACATCCTGCACCGGCATCCGAAAAGGACCGCTCGACGGAGGCATTTCGGTCGCAAACCCCTCAAGTGCCTCGAGCAGGGTTGGACCTCGATACCAGCCGAGGGCCTCGGACCGGTGGACGACATTGGCCCCATCCCGCGCCGCCACGGGAATCACCGCGGAGGGAAGGAGCCCCAAGCCCTCGAGGAAGCTCGAGAATTCCGCGGAGAGGCGATCGAAAACGGCCCGATCGTACCGCACGAGATCCATCTTGTTCATGACGACGACCAACTGCCGGACGCCGAGGAGGCTGAGCAGGTAGGCGTGGCGCCGAGAGTTTTCTTGCAGCCCTTCGCTCGCATCGACGACCAGCAGGGCCGCCTCCGCGCGCGCGGCACCGGTCACGAGGTTTCGAACGAACTCCACGTGGCCGGGGGCATCGAGGAGGAGGTACTCGCGGCTCCCGGTCGAGAAGAAGACGCGGGCGGTGTCGATCGTGATTCCTTGCGCCCGCTCATCCTTGAGCGCATCGAGCAAGAAAGCGTACTCGAACGGGCGCCCGGTTTTCTCGCACAGGGCCCTCACCTGTTCGAGCTTTCCCTCAGGGAGCGCGCCGGCATCGGCCAGCAATCGACCGACCAGCGTGCTCTTGCCGTGGTCGACATGTCCGCCGACCACAATCGAGAGGCGGGGGCGCGTGAAGGGAGCAGTCATGGGGGAGTTCCCCCGCCTCCGGGCGGTCCGTGTGGAGGGGAGGGCCTATCTCCCGCCCGAGATCCTTTTGATCGCGTCGGCCAACTCCGTGTAGGCCGTCGGATCGACTTCACGGAAAGGGGCCATCACATGGGCAATCTTCCCCTTCCGATCGACGATGAAGAGGGTGCGGTTGTCGAGCATCGAGCCATTCGCGCGCACGATAGCCGAGCCGTACTTCTTGCCGACCACCGCCCCCGTGTCGCTCAGGAAGGTCCAGGGGACGTAGCTCTTTTCCTGGGCCCAGGCCGCCAGCATGGTGTCCGGGTCGACGCTGATGGCCAGGAGCCGAACCTTGGTGGTGTCTCCGAAAATCTGCGCGTACTGATCACGGTACGCGTCCATTTGGACCGTTCAGCCTCGTGTCCGCGCCCGGAAGAAGAAGGCGATGACGACGGTCTTGTCTCGCAGATCCGACAACCGCAATGGTTGCGCGCCGACGCCGGCCATCGTCGCGGCGGGCAGCGTAAAGTCAGGCGCGTCGACTCCGACCGCAAGCGGCGTTGGGGGCGGCGGCGGGGGTGCCGGCGCCGGCGCCGGTTGCTGAGCCGCAAGAGCCTGTCCGAATAAGGCTAGGCCGGCGGTAAGAGCGGTGATGCGCAGTCCGGTCTTCATTGCTCCTCCAATTGGGAGTGCATCAAACTACCCGTTCAGACCGCATCCTCCTACTGGCGGTACATCACCCGCCAGATTTTCCCCTGCAGGTCGGCGCTCAGGTATAGCGACCCATCGGGCCCGAAAGCGAGACCGGTGAAGCGAATCGAGGTCGGGTCTCCGGCCGGGACAGCGAAATTGACCGGAGCGCCGGTCCCTTTCCCATTCTTTACGGGCGCAAACACTACCCGGTACCCTTCCTGCGGCGCCGGAGCACGGTTCCACGAGCCGTGGAACGCCACGAAGATCCCGTCGCGAAAAGCCGCCGGAAACTGGGTTCCCTGGGAGAACGCGGTGGCGTTCGGCGCCCAGTGGCCGGGGAAGGAGGCAACCGGCTGTGTCTTCCGGCCGCAGTCTCCCGCCTTGGTGCCGTCGCCGCCGTACTCCGGATTCAGCACCATGACCTTCTGGCGGGAGTCGAAGTAGCAGTACGGCCAGCCACCATCGGCTCCCTCCGCCAGCGCGTAGACCGTCTCCGCCGGGTTCTCTCTGCCCTCTTCCGCCGGCCACTTCCATTGCTCGGCAAGGCCATCCCGACCATGGACTCCGGCATAGAGAGTGCCCGTGGCGGGATCGACCGACACCGCCATGGCGTTTCTGAGGCCGGTGGCCCACCGCGTCCCGGTGGCGGGCGTTTGGCCGGTTTTCTTTGCGTCGAAGCGCCAGATGCCGGCCCGCTGCTCCAGTTCGGTGCAAGGGTTCGGGCCCGCCTGGGCGATTTGCCGGTCGATGCCTGGCGGTAGGCAGCTGTTGGTCAGTGAGCCAAACGAAACGAAGAGCGCATCGTTGCGGCCGAGCGCAATTCCTTTCTCGCCATGACCACCGATCGGCAGGTCGGTGGCAATCGTATCGGGCGCTCCGGAGGGGATCAACTCGCCCGGCTTCCAGGAAAAACGCAACACGCTGGCCTTGGTGTTGTTGTTGGCGTTGCCGTTGGCGGCGAAATAGACCGCGTCGGCACTGAGTGCGATGCCGCTCCCGCCGACCCCTTGCAGAAAATTGGAGACGACGTCGGCCTTGCCGTCGCCGGTCGTGTCACGCAACGCGACGATGCCGCCCTGGGCACCGCGCTTCGCGGCGAAGAGATCGCCGTTGGGAGCCACCGCAAGGTGGCGGACCGGACCGAGGTTTTCTCCGACCAGCACCGCGCAGAAACCGGCCGGCAAGGTCAACCCGGCGTTGTCCGGAGCGCAGGTGGGGCGCTGGGCCCATGCGAGCGACGGGATCGCGGCAGTGGCCAAGAGCAGGAAACGCTTATGCATAGACCCGCACGAAGTGAGAGTGGGATGCAGCACGGTTGATGAGCAGTGACGAATCCGAGACCCAATAATAGCACGCGGCAACGCGCGCGGGCGTTCCTCCGATAGGGGGGTGGGTGATAAGTTCCCCAATCATGGCCAATCCCCAATACATCTATACGATGGCGAATCTCCGAAAGGTCGTCCCGCCGAGCCGGGAGATCTTGAAGGGGATCTATCTCGCGTTCTACCCCGGCGCCAAGATCGGCGTCCTCGGCGCCAACGGCGCCGGCAAGAGCACCCTGCTACGCATCATGGCGGGGGTCGACAAGGACTTTCAGGGCGAATCGAAACCGGCCGACGGGACCAAGGTCGGCTACCTCTCCCAGGAGCCGACGCTCGACCCCACGAAGGACGTGCGCGGCAACGTCGAAGAGGCGGTGCGCGAGCAACGAGCCCTTCTGGCGGAGTTCGAGGCGATCAGCGCCAAGTTCATGGAGCCGATGGACGACGCCCAGATGAACAAGCTCCTCGAAAAACAGGGCACCCTCCAGGAGCGTATCGACGCGCTCGGCCTGTGGGAGCTCGATCGAAAGATCGACATCGCCATGGACGCGCTCCGGCTCCCCCCGGGTGAGGCCGATGTCGCCAAGCTCTCCGGCGGCGAGCGCCGCCGGGTGGCGCTCTGCCGAGTCCTCCTCGAGCAACCCGACCTCCTCCTCCTGGACGAACCGACCAACCACCTCGACGCCGAATCGGTGGCGTGGCTCGAACGGCATCTCCAGGAGTTTCCGGGAACGATCGTGGCGGTCACCCACGACCGCTACTTCCTCGACAACGTGGCGGGGTGGATCCTTGAGCTCGACCGGGGAGCCGGCATTCCCTGGGAAGGGAACTACACCTCGTGGCTCGACCAGAAGCAGAAACGCCTCGCGGTGGAGGAAAAGCAGGCCTCGGCGCGGCAGAAGACCCTCGAGCGGGAACTCGAATGGGTGCGCATGGCCCCGCGAGCCCGGCACGCCAAGCAGCAGGCGCGTATCCGGGCCTACGAAGAACTGCGCGATCAGGGCGACCGACAACAGGAAGGAACCGCGGAAATCATCATTCCGGTGCCGGAGCGGCTGGGCGATGAAGTGGTTATCGCCAAGGATGTCGCCAAGGGATACGGCGACCGCTTGCTCTTCGAAAAGCTCAATTTTTCGCTGCCCCGCGGCGGCATCGTAGGCATCATCGGGCCGAACGGCGCGGGCAAGACCACGCTCTTTCGAATGATCGCGGGCATGGAGCAGCCCGACAGCGGCGAGCTCATCGTCGGCGGCACGGTGAAGATCGCGTACGTCGATCAGAGCCGGGATGCGCTCGACCCGGACAAGACGGCGTACCAGGAAATCAGCGGCGGCCAGGACGAGCTGCTCTTCGGCAAGCGGAAGGTGAACGCCCGCGCCTACGCCGCCGGCTTCAATTTTCGCGGCTCCGACCAGCAGAAGAAGGTCGGCCTCCTATCGGGCGGCGAGCGGAACCGGGTGCATCTGGCCAAGCTCCTCAAGAGCGGGGGCAACTTGCTCCTGCTCGACGAGCCCACCAACGACCTCGACGTCGACACGCTGCGCGCGCTCGAGGATGCGCTCTTGGGCTTTGCCGGCTGCGCGGTGGTCATCAGCCACGACCGTTGGTTTCTGGACCGTATCGCGACCCACATCCTTGCCTTCGAGGGGGACAGCGAAGCCTACTGGTTCGAGGGGAACTATCAGGAGTACGCCGCCGACTACAAGCGCCGTAAGGGCATGGCGGTCGATCAGCCGCATCGGATTCGCTACAAGAAGCTCGTGCACTAGGAATCGACATCATGCCGCATAGCCGGGCCAAGGTCGCCGCCCTCCCGCCGCGCCTGCAGGGCCTTACCGCGCTGGTGACGAATCTCTCCTGGAGCTGGAACCGGGAGGCGCGGGATCTCATCCGCTCGATCGACCTCCCGCTTTGGCGGCAGTATCGGCACAATCCGATCCTGTTGCTCCGTGAAGTGGCGGCGGAGCGATTAGAGGAGCTTGCGAGTAACCCGGACTGGGTGCGCCGGTACGACCGCGTAATGGAGTGGCTGGCCAGCGACCAGCAGAATGAGCGAACCTGGTTCGGCCGCCGCTATCCGGAGCTCACCACGCGTCCGATCGCCTATTTCTGTGCCGAGTTCGGGTTACACAGCTCGGTGCCGATCTATTCCGGCGGCCTCGGCGTGCTGGCGGGCGACCACTGCAAGCAGGCGTCGGATCTCGGCTTGCCGCTCATCGGAGTCGGGCTTTCGTACATGCAGGGCTATTTCGATCAGCGCCTTCGCGGAGATGGATGGCAGGAGGACAGCGACGAGGTGGTCGATCCCGATTCCACGCCCCTCGTCGAGTTGAATGGCCCCGACGGCGAGAGGCTATTGGCCGTCGTCAATACCTTCGGCCGTCCGGTACACGTCAGGATCTGGACCATGCGCGCCGGCCGGGTGCCACTCTATCTGCTCGACAGCAATCTCGAAGAGAACCATCCCGACGACCGCGGGCTCCTCAACAAGCTCTACGGAGGCGGTCTCGACCTCCGACTCCGCCAGGAGTGGATTCTCGGTGTGGCGGGTGTACGGGTGCTTCGCGCCCTGGGTGTGGCCCCCGCGGTCTGGCACGCCAACGAAGGCCATGCCGCCTTCATGATGCTCGAGCGAGTCCGTGAGCTGACCGCCGCCGGCACGTCATGGGACGATGCCGTGGCCGAAGTGCGCCGGACCACTGTCTTTACCACCCACACCCCGGTGCCGGCGGGGCACGACGCCTTCGACGCCGATCATGTACTGGCCTGCGCCGGGCCGATCTGGGAAGAAATGGGCGCAAGCGCGGAGCAGGTGCTGGCGCTTGGGCGCCATCCCGGCCGCGCCGATTCCCGTTTCCAAATGACCGTCCTCGCGATTCACCTCGCCGGCCGTGTCAACGGCGTCTCCCAGCGACATGGGCATGTCTCCCGGGAAATCTGGCACGACCTCTGGCCCGATCATTCGCAGGATGACGTGCCGATCGGCGCGATCACGAACGGCGCGCATTTGGCCACTTGGATGGCGAACCCGATGATGGAGCTTCTCGACCGTCATTTCGGGCCCGATTGGGGCGACCGCCTCGACGATTCCAGCCTGTGGGAACAGCTCCGGCACTTGGACCCGGCGGCGCTCTGGGCGGTCCATCAGGAGCTCAAGGGCACGTTGATGGGGTTCATCCGGGAGGAGGCGCGGCGCCGGTTCGCGACCCAGTGGACCGAGGCCAATCAAGCCGTCGCGGCCGGTACCCTGCTGCACCCGTACGCGCTGACGATCGGGTTCGCCCGCCGCTTTGCCACGTACAAGCGCGCCTCGCTGCTCTTCCGCGATCCGGAGCGGTTGCGGCGGCTCCTCTGCGACCACCGCCGGCCGGTGCAGATCATCTTTGCGGGGAAGGCCCATCCGGCCGACAATCCCGGCAAAGAGCTGTTGCAGCAGGTCTTCCGGCAGAGCCATGGCTCCTTCTTCGAGGGCCGAGTCGCGTTTCTGGAGGACTACGATATGCATTTGGCCCATGCCTTGGTGCATGGGGTGGACATTTGGATGAACCTGCCGCGAGTCCCGCTCGAGGCGAGCGGCACCAGCGGCATGAAGGCGGCGCTCAACGGCGTACCGCAGGTCGGGACCATCGACGGCTGGTGGGAGGAGGGGTACGACGGCACCAACGGCTGGGCGATTCCGCTCGCCCAGCCCTCCGACGATCTGGAGGCGCAAGACGGGCACGACGCCGAGCAGCTCTACCGGCTGCTTGAAGAAGAGATCGTGCCGCTCTACTACAATCGAGATGGGCGGGACGTGCCGGTGGGCTGGGCCGACCGGATGCGGAACGCCCTCCGGGTGGCCGGCAGCCGCTTCACGGCGCGGCGCATGCTCATCGAGTATGCCGAGCGGTACTATGTTCCCGCCATGCGCGGCGACCCCTTCCCCGACGATCCACCACGCGGTTAGGCCGATGGACGAGCGCCGCGCCCCCTCTCGCGCCGAGTACGCCGCGCTTCGCACCCCAACGGGAACGCCGGTCACGGTCGCCCACCTGGCCGCCGAGTACTACCCCTACGCCCGGAGCGGCGGGCTGGCGGAGGCGGTAGCCAACCTGGCGAGATTCCAATCGGAGGCCGGTTTCCGCTCGATCGCGTTCCTCCCGCTCTATCGTTCGGCCCGCCGCGCCGCCGGCGAATTGGTGCCCGTCGGGGGTCCCCTCCAGATCCGGCTCGGCGACGGCCCGATCGAGGGGCGCCTCCTTCGGCAGAAAGAACCCCAGGCCGGCACCCAACTCTACTTCATCGAGCAGGACGACTTCTTCGACCGCGAGCGCCTGTACGGCGACGCCCGAGGCGACTACTCCGACAACCATCGCCGGTACGCCTTCTTCACTCTGGCGGCTCTCGAGGCGCTGCCGCGGGTCGTCGACGGCCCGATGGTGCTGCACGTGCACGACTGGCACGCGGCGCTCGCGCTGGTGTATCTCCGCACCCGCCACGCGGGCAACCCCCGCTACGACCGGATCCGCACCGTCCTCTCGGTGCATAACGCCGGTTACCAGGGGCACTACCCGTCCGGCGCCATGGCGGAGCTCGGTCTGCCGTGGGAGTTCTTCAATTGGCGGCAGCTCGAGTGGTACGGCAAAGTGAATCTGCTCAAAGGTGGGCTGGTGTTCGCCGACCGGGTGGTGACGGTGAGTCCGAACCATGCCGTCGAACTCCGCACCGCCGCGGGCGGGTTCGGACTCCAAGAGGTGTTCGAGTGGCTGGGCCCCCGGTTCAGCGGCATCCTGAACGGCATCGATCAGCACGCCTGGGACCCGGCCCGAGACGCGATGATCCCCGCCGGGTTCACCCGCGACCACCCCGACGGCAAGATCGCGTGCAAGCGCGAGGTGCAACGGCTCTTCGGCCTCACGGAAGATCCGGCCTTGCCGCTCTTCTCGATGGCCGCGCGGCTGGTCACTCAAAAGGGGCTCGACTTGATGCTCGACAAGTCGGCGATCCTCTCGCTCGACGCCCAGTTCGTCTTCATCGGCGCAGGCGAGGCGCGTTTCGAGCAGGCGCTCACCGCCCTTGCCACCCGATATCCCGACCGGATCGCGGTGAACACCGACTTCACCGACCGGCTGGAGCACCTGCTGATGGCCGGAGCCGACTTCCTCCTCATGCCGTGCCAGTACGAACCGTGCGGCCTGACCCAGATGCGGGCCCAGCGCTACGGCGCCATTCCCGTGGTGCGGCGGGTCGGCGGGCTCGCCGACACGGTGGAGGATGGGGTCACGGGATTCGTCTTCGAGCCCTACCACGGCGAACCGCTGCTCGGCGCGGCGCTCCGCGGGCTCGACTGCTACGCCAACCCGCCCGAATGGACCCGGATGCGCCGGAACGCGATGTCGCGGGATTTCAGCTGGGAACGTTCGGTGGAGCGCTACCTCGACGTGTACCGGACCTTGGTGGCCTGACCGTGGATTTCATCCTCACGCTCCATAGCCACTTGCCTTACGTGCTCAACCACGGGCGCTGGCCGCACGGCAGCGACTGGCTTGCCGAAGCGGCGGTGGACACCTACCTCCCGCTCGTCGAGGCGCTCGACACCCTCGAGCACGAAGGGGTGCCCTCGCCGATGACGATCGGGGTCACCCCGGTCCTGGCCAATCAGCTCGCTCACCCGGCCTTCGGGACCGAGCTGTCGGCGTTCTTCACCCAGCGGCTCGAGGCGTGCGACGAGGCGGCCGCCGCCTTCGGGGCCAACGGCGAGGAGGATCTGATCGCGCTCGCCGGCTTCTGGCGCGAACGGTTCCGGCGGCTGCGCCGAGTCTTCGAGCGTTATGACGGCGATCTGGTGCAGGCGCTCCGCCGCCACGCCGCCTCCGGCCGCATCGAATTGCTCAGCTCCGCCGCCACCCACGGCTTCCTGCCGCTGCTCGCCCGAGAGGAGAGCATCGCGCTCCAACTCGCGGTCGGGCAGGCCGAGCACCTGCGCCTGTTCGGCCAGCACGCGGTCGGGTGCTGGGTTCCCGAGTGCGCCTATCGGCCGCGGGGCGACTGGCAGCCCGACGCCGAGGCGCCGTTCGTGCCGGACCGGCCCGGGCTGGAGGAGCATCTGGCCCGGGCGGGGTTCGGCTTCTTCTTCGTCGACGCGCACCTGGCCGAAGCGGGGCAGCCGCTCGGCCTCTACCGCGAAACCGGCCGGCCCGACGGACTCCCGCTCACCGACCCGGACGACCCCCGGCGCCCGGCGCGCCGGTCGCCCTATCGAACCTATGAGGTGGCGCCGCGGGCGGGACGGCCCGTGGTCACAGCCTTCGTGCGCGATCCGGAAGCCACCCGGCAGGTTTGGAGCCGGCACGGAGGTTTTCCCGGCGACGGCGGCTACCTCGAGTTCCACAAGATTCGCTTTCCCGGCGGGCTCAAGCTCTGGCGGGTTACGTCGCCCGACGCCGACCTCGGCCTGAAGGAGCCCTACGAGCCGAACACCGCGCGGGCACGGGCGTGGGGCCACGCGGGACACATGCACTGGACCCTCCGGCAGCGCGAGGAACGCGCCCGCCGGGCCGGCGAATCGGTCATCGTGGCCCCGTTCGACACCGAGCTCTTCGGCCATTGGTGGTTCGAGGGGGTGGACTTCGTGGCCGATCTCTACCGCCGGCTCGCCGCCTACGGCGGCCCGGCGCCGCGCACGGCGTCACGCCATCTCGCCTGGCGTCCGGCGACGGTGGGGATCGCACTCGGTTCGGGATCGTGGGGCGCCAACGGCGACTACTCGATGTGGCTCAACCCGGAGACGCGGTGGACCTGGGCCCGGATCTGGCCGCTCGAAGAACGATTCTGGTCGATGATGCCGGCGGCGCTGGCCGATCCGGAGTGCGACGAGATCACCGCCCAAGCGGCCCGCGAACTCCTCCTCCTCCAGTCGAGCGACTGGCAGTTCATCATTTCGACCGGCGCCGCGGGCGACTACGCCACGAAGCGCTTCAACGAGCATGCGGAGGCGCTGACCGAGCTGCTCGACGCGCTCGAACCGGGCGCCCGGCGCACCCGTGGGGCCGCCCGGGAACGCGCGCGCGCGCTCCAGCAGACCGACGATGTCTTCCCCAATATCCTGCCGGTCCTTCGGGCCACCGCGGGCAGCCGCGAGGCGGCACTCGCGCGATGATCCGGGAGCCCGGCGCCCGCCAATCGGTCGTTGTCCACGCGCATTTCTATCAACCCCCCCGCGAAGAGCCTTGGCTCGATCTGGTGGAGCGCGAGGCGAGCGCGGCGCCGGCGCACGACTGGAACGAACGGATCGAGCAGGAGTGCTATCGCGCGGTGGTGGCCGCGCGGATCCCGGCCAGCGACGGGCGGATCGCCCGCATCGCGAATACGCTGGAGCAGATCAGCTTCAACGTCGGCCCGACGCTGGTGGAATGGCTCGAGCGGGAAGCGCCAGCTACCTGGGCAGCGATGCTCCACGCCGACGACAAGAGCCGCCAGCGCCACGGCGGCCACGGCAACGCCATGGCGATGCCATACCACCACAGCATCCTGCCCCTTGCTTCACGGCGAGACAAGGAGACCGAGGTCTTTTGGGGGATCGCCGACTTCCGGCGGCGGTTCGGCCGCGAGCCGGAAGGGATGTGGCTTCCCGAAACGGCGGTCGACGACGAGACGCTGGACGTCCTCGCCGCGCAGGGAATCCGGTTCACCGTGCTGGCCCCGCATCAAGTCGAGTCGCCCCCCCCGTTCGGCCTTCCGGGGAAGTACACCACTCGGCACGGGCGCTCGATCGCCCTCTTCCTCTACGACGGCGACCTGTCGCACGGTGTCGCGTTCGGTCCGCTGATCACCGACGCGGTGCGCTGGGGCAACGCGATGCTCGCCCGGCCCACGCCGGCGGCGGGCCCGAGCGTCGTCTCCATCGCGACCGACGGCGAGACCTACGGACACCACCATCGCTTCGGCGAGATGGCGCTCGCCGCGGTGCTGAACCGGCTTGCGACCGAGCGCGGGGTGGTCATCGAGAACTACGCCGCCTTTCTGGCGCGGCATCCCGCCGAACATCCGGTGCGCCTGGTCGAGAATACGTCGTGGAGCTGCAGCCACGGCATCGAGCGGTGGCGCTCGGACTGCGGCTGCCGCACCAAGCCGCACACCGACCAGGCGTGGCGAGCGCCGCTCCGGAACGGGCTCAACTGGCTGGCCGGGGAGATTCACCGAATCTTCGAGGCGGAGGCGACCCCGCTCCTGTCCGATCCCTGGCGCGCCCGCGACGCGTACGGCACCCTCGGCCCGCCGTCACATCTTCCGGTGCGGGCTCGGGAGCTGCTGGAAATGGAGCGTAATGCGCTCCGGATGTTCACCTCCTGCGGCTGGTTCTTCGATGACATCGGCGGGTTGGAGACGATCGTCTGCCTCCGCTACGCCGCGCGGGCGATCGAGCTCGCGGGGGCGGACGGCCCTCGCCTGGCCGCCGGCCTCAGAGACTTTCTCGCCGCGGCGCGGAGCAACGATCCAGCCCTCGGCACCGGGGCCGACGTCTTCGATGCCGCGTTGCCGCGACACCCCGGCCCGATACGCGCCGCCGCCGGATACGCCGTCGTCCGCGACCTGGCGCCCGACCGGGGCCGTTCGACCGTCGGGGCCTATTTGGTCGGCCCGGCCAATGACGACGTCATAACGGTCAGGCACCGCCGCACCGGCGCGCACACCGAGATCCGCACCCAGGTGCGGCGCCCGGCGCGCACCCGCCCCGAAGTCGACCTCCAGCCGCTCCCCGCCGGCGACGGGCGCGTCCTCGAACTCGGCGACCTTCCCGAGTGGGAGGCCGAAGAGGCGCGGCGCGCCATCCGCCGGGAGTTGCAGGCGCTGGTCCTCTCCGATGGCGACCGGGAGCGGCTCGCGGGCGGCACCGCGGACTACCGCGCGATTCTGGGGGAGGCGCTGCTCCGCCATCTCCCTCCCGACCCGGCCCTGCTCAATAGCGCGGACGTCGAGCGAATGGTGGCGGCGCTCGATCTGTTCGAGCTGGAGCGCTTCCCGATGTTTTTCGACGCCCAGACGCGGTACCACGCGCTGGCCGTGAATGGGCCGCCGGGGGTGCGGCGCTGGCTGCTGCCCTTTGCCGAGCGATTCGGTTTTGCCGCTTCCCTCGCGCAGGAGTTCGGCGCATGAGCCCGCCGCTTCGCTTTGCCTTCGGGCTTCACCTGCATCAGCCGGTCGGCAATTTCGACTCGGTGTTCGAGCAGCACCTCCGCGAGGTGTACGCCCCGCTCCTTCGCGAGGTGGTGGGAGGCGGGTGCGCTCCCGTCTCTCTCCACCTCTCCGGCCCGCTCCTCGATTGGCTCGGCGCGCATGCCCCGCACTTCCTCGACGAATTGGGACGGCAGGTCGCCGATGGCCGAGTGGAACTCCTCCTCGCCGGGTACGACGAACCGATCCTGGCGGCGATTTCGCGAGAGGATCGGCTGGAGCAGATCGGCCGAATGCACGAGGCCCTTCGCACCAGATTCGGGGTTGCCGCCACCGGCCTCTGGCTCACCGAGCGGGTCTGGGAGCCCGACCTGGCCGGCGATCTCCACGACGCCGGCGTGCGGTATGTGCTC
Source organism: Gemmatimonadales bacterium (assembly GCA_013140635.1). GTDB lineage: Bacteria > Gemmatimonadota > Gemmatimonadetes > Gemmatimonadales > GWC2-71-9 > JABFSM01. The sequence goes on along the minus strand of JABFSM010000108.1, from coordinate 4,126 downwards.
GTCGACGACCGGCATTTCCTTGTGTCCGGATTCGAACGGGCCGAACTGCACCGGCCGTGGCGCACCGAGCATGGCGGCCGCACGCTCGATCTCTTCCCGATCGACCAGAAGCTTCGGTACCTGGTCCCCTTCCGCCCGCCGGCGGAGCTGGGGGAGTACCTCCGAAGCCTCCGCCAGGCGGGCCACGAACTTGCCGTCCTGGCCGATGACGGCGAGAAGTTTGGCGGATGGCCGGGGACTCGCGAATGGGTATACGAGAGAGGGTGGCTCAGAGATTTCCTGGCCACGCTCGATACGCTCCGGGAGGCGGGTGACCTGCGGCTCGTCACCTTCAGCCAGGCGCTGGACGAAGTGCCGATTCACGGCCCCGCCTATCTGCCTAGCGCCTCGTACCACGAAATGGAGGGCTGGTCACTCCCGGTGCCGGCCGCCCGCCGGCTGGCCGCCCTCGAAAAGGAGCTCGGTCCGGAACGGGTGCAAGGCGCCGAGGGGCCTCTCGTGCGGGGGTCGCACTGGCGCAACTTCTTCACGAAGTACCCGGAGTCCAATCGCCTTCATAAGCGGGTGCTGGCGCTTTCGGCGCTCTCCCGCCGGCGCGGTGATTCACCGGAGGTTCGCCGCCACCTCGCCCGGGCCCAGTGCAACGACGCCTACTGGCATGGGGTGTTCGGCGGGCTCTACCTGCCGCACCTTCGTGAGGCGCTCTGGAAGGAACTCGCCCGCGCCGAGGAGCTGCTGCGGCTCGGCGAACCGGCGGAAGCTGAAACGCTCGATCTCGATCACGACGGAGAGCTCGAGTTGTATCTCCATTCCGCCGAGGCGGCTGTGGTGATGAGCCCGGCCCGCGGGGGCGCGATCGAAGAGCTCACCCGATTCGGCGATCGAATCAACTACGCTTCCGTGCTCACTCGGCGCCGCGAGGCATACCACTTCGAGGCGCTGGAACGGGGCGCCACTGTGGCGGCCACCGAGGGGGGAAGCGCCTCGATCCACGACATCGAGAAGTCGCTGGCTCTGTCTGTGCTTCCGCCGGTCGATCGCGATGCGCGAGCTATCCTCCAGGAACGGGTCTGGGCGCGGCTACCGACGGCCGAGGAATTGATCGGCGCGGAGGGGATCCCGATCATGAGTTGGGCGCGGACGCGCGGTGCGGCGGAGATCCAGCGGATGAATGACGGCTTCCACGTGGCGTTTCACCTGCCAGGGCTCGAGAAAGAGATCCGGGTCCATGCCGATGGCCGCCTTACCGTTCGCTATACCTGGGAGGTCCGTCCCGAGTGGCCGGAGGGAGCGGTCTTCTCGACTGAGCTGTCGCTCTCTCGGCCACTCGCCGTCGATGTGGCCAATGCGATCGTGATTGGTTATCCGGTCGAAACGCTGTCCAAGTCCGAGCGGGGCTTCGACCGAACCGTTCAGGGACAGGCGATCCTGGTTTGCTGGCCGGCCCCGGCGGGTACGGGGGAGCTGGAAGTGGGGCGGCGCGTCGAATAGGTCACTGCGAGGGCCCACGGCCCTCGCAGTGACTACTTGAGCACCAGCTCGAACGGCGCGCGCACCACCAGCCGGTACGAGTACTCCCATCGGGAAGTGCCGAGGGCGATGCTTCGAACGTGGTCGATCCGGTGGAGCCGGAACTCTCCGTCGAACGTTACATCCCCTTCGATCCGGGTTCGCCGCAGGAGTCCGAGCTCCCAGTACTTGCGCTTGGAACGGTAGAAGGCGGGATCGGCGCCGACCGAATTGTAGTTGTTGTCTCCCTCCTGCGAGAGGAAATCGCGCCCCCACCAGGAAATCGAATAAAGCTCGAACCACCCCTTCGGCGTCACGGAAGCGCGGGCGTACCAGCCGCTCCCCTTCCCCGGCCGTTCGCTCGGCGCGCCTGGATCGATATTTCCCGAACTGCGGAGCCGATATACCGAGAGCGCGCTCTTGCCCAGTACGCCGAGCGATTCGCTGACCACCACCCCAAAACCCGAGGCGACGTTGTTCGTGACCGGCACCCCGGCATCGTGGAGCTGGCCGCCGTGATGCAATCCGTGCAACTGCGACTCGACCGCCAAGAAAGGAAGCGGGCGGACCCGAAGGACCCACCCGTAGTCGAACACCTCGCGTTGGTCGGGCGTATTGAGCGCCTGCCAGTTGACGTAGATCTCCCCCTCCCAGTGGCGGCGCCGCTCGATCCATTGCAGTCCATACTCGATCGGACGCACGAGTTCCAGCGTGCTGACCTGGAGCGGCTCGAGAAACCCGTGCCGCCGCTCGGGAATGAGGGTGCCGAGCACACCGGTGGATGTACGGGTCTGATAGCGAAAGGAGAGGATCGGCCGCACCGTTTCCAAGAATTCATCGGCGCCGGAACGGTGGTCACCGAACACCCCGGCCACGATGGCGGTCCGGGTACCCGTCTTCATACGGAGGGTGGAGTGGAACTGCCCGCCAAGCAGGGTCTCCCCCACGCGGTAGGGGGTGAAGAATTCGGTGTTGTCGCCGTAGAGGGTGGCGGTCGTGGACCAGGTGAGGGTCTGCCCTGCCGCGCCCGACGCGGCGGCGGAGAAAACCAGAACGAGCGCGAACAACCGGAGCCGTGACATGGCGAACAATATCATTACCTTTTGCCCTCATGACTACCCAGGCGCCGCCGCGAACCGTCACGGTTGCTCTGCCGCAAATGCGGGGTGGAGCCGATCCTGAGGACAACTTGGCGCGGACCATGGACCGAATCCGCGATGCCGCGGCCCGGGGGGCGCAGATCGTCTGCACCCAGGAGCTCTTTCTCGGACCGTACTTTTGCCAATCCGAGGAGCACGCGAACTTTGCCCGCGCCGAAGCGATTCCCGGCCCGACCACCGTGCGGTTGGCCGCGCTTGCGAAAGAGCTCGGCGTGGTGATCGTCGCCTCGCTCTTCGAGAAGCGGGCGGAAGGGCTCTACCACAACACCGCGGCCGTCATCGACGCCGACGGGACGTACCTGGGGAAGTACCGGAAGATGCACATCCCCGACGATCCGCAATACCACGAAAAATTCTACTTCACCCCCGGCGACCTCGGCTTTCGCACCTGGCAAACCCGGTTCGCCAAGATCGGCGTGCTGATCTGCTGGGACCAGTGGTACCCGGAAGCGGCGCGCCTTACGGCCATGAGCGGCGCGGAGATCCTCTTCTACCCGACCGCCATCGGCTGGCTCCCGCCCGAGAAGGCCGAATACGGCGAGCGGCAGGCCAACGCATGGGAAACCATTCAGCGCTCCCACGCCATCGCCAACGGATGCTTCGTGGCCTCGGTCAATCGGGTTGGATTCGAGCCGGGGCCGGCGGGCGGGCTCGAATTCTGGGGCGGGAGCTTCGTGGCGGACCCTAACGGTCGTCTCCTCGCCAAGGCGGGCCAGGGCGAGGAGCTGCTGATCGTCCCCTGCGACCTGCGCGACGTGGACACCGTCCGGACCCACTGGCCCTTTCTCCGCGACCGCCGGATCGACGCCTACGGCGCGATCACCCGCCGGTACATCGACGCCGAGGCTTGAGCGGTGAGCGCGTCCGGCCCCGGCGCGCCTCCCGCGAGGCGCGGCTTCCGGATGCCCGCCGAATGGGCGCGGCACCGCGGCACCTGGCTCAGTTGGCCCCACAAGGAGGCCTCCTGGCCCGGACGCTTCGAGCCGGTGCCGGCCATCTTCGCGACCATGGTCCGGCACCTCGTTCCCCACGAGGAAGTGCACATCAACACCGGCACCGCGGCGCTCGAAGCCTCCGCGCGGCGTGAGCTCGCCCGCGCCGGTGTTCCGCTCGATCGAGTCTTCTTTCACCGCCATCCGACCAACGACTCCTGGTGTCGAGATCATGGGCCGATCTTCGTGCAGCGGGAGACGGGCGATGGGCGCGAACAGCTGATCCTCGACTGGGGATATAACGCCTGGGGTGGCAAGTATCCCCCGTTCGACCTCGACGATGTGATTCCCACGCGCATCGGTGCCGAGCTTGGGATTCCAGTCGAGTCTCCCGACCTCGTCCTCGAGGGGGGAAGCATCGACGTGAACGGCCTGGGCACCCTGATCACCACCGAGCAGTGCCTGCTCAACCCGAACCGGAATCCGCACCTCACCAAGCCCGAAATCGAGACTCATCTCCGGGAT
>JABFSM010000170.1 GCA_013140635.1 Gemmatimonadales bacterium | reverse complement strand
CCCGACGGTGGGACCGCTCCCGCGCCCCCTCCCGACGCCGCGAGAGCGGTCCCACCGTCGGGGCCGCGGCCGGCCCTGAGGGCAGTCAACGATTCCACGGGATCCGTTCTCTGGCTTGCGCGCCCCGGCAAGCCGGACACGGTGGTCTGGCGGGCCAATGCCTGGGTGCGCGGTGTCGAGGCGGGCCGAGCCGAAGCGATCCACTATGTGTCGGAGGATGGCCAGGCGCTGACGGGCTGGTTTCTCTATCCGCCGGGATATGTGGCGGGGCGCCCGATTCCGGTGGTAACCGTGGTCTACCCGAGCACCGTCTACGGAGCGCGGGCGCCCGGTTCGCTCGCCGTGCTCAACGAAGACTTCGAGCATCCTCAACTCCTTGCCGCGCTGGGCTACGGAGTGGTCCTGCCGTCAATGCCGGAACCGGGAAAGCCGTTGCAGGCCGGCGCGCTCGATTCCCTGAGGTCGGGTGTCTTGCCGCTTCTGGATACGCTCATTGCCCGCGGCATCGCCGATTCCAGTCGCATCGCCCTCCTCGGCCAGAGCGCCGGCGGGTATGCCACGCTTGGGTTGGTCACGCAGACCAGCCGGTTTCGGAGCGCTATCGCCAGCGCTTCATATGGGAATCTGGAAAGCCTCTACGGCACGTTCTACGGACAGTACCGCTATGGGGATTCGGGCGTTCCGCAGCGGGCGGTGCTGCTTCGGATGCTCCAATTCGAGCGGGGGTACTATGGCGCCGGGGCGCCCCCGTGGGAGGCGCCGGAGCGTTATAGGCGGAATAGCCCGATCACACGGGTCGCGGATGTCCGCACGCCGGTTATGCTTATTCATGGCGATGCCGACTTCGTGCCGGTCCAGCAGGCCGAGGAGTTCTTCACCGCCCTCTACCGGCAAGACAAGAAGGTGAGACTGGTGCGATATGCCGGTGAGGGGCACACCATCAGCGCTCGAGCCAATGTGCTCGATATGTGGCGGCGGATCGAGGAGTGGCTTCGGGAAACGATGGGGGCTCCGTGAGAGTCTACGGCAAGATCCCTGGCGAGGACTCCAATACCTCAACGCTAGCGCTGGCGCTCGCCGTTCCGCCGAGCGAGAAGCAGTCGAGCCGATAGGTCAGCGTGCCCGGCACCGTTGGCATGATGAGTTGGCTTCCCGACGTCGACCCTATTAGCAGGCCGCTCCAGTCCCCGCCTTTCTCACAGGTTCCTGCATTCGTGGAGGACCAAGTCAGCCGGAGCGTATCGACGCCGATCGGGACGCGGAATGCGTTGAGACGGATCCACACGATGGGAGCCAGAGGTGGTCCCGGCGGCGGATTGGGGGGGGCCGCCGGCAGGTCCGGAATGAATCCGTGGCACCCTCCTACTCCGATGGCCAAAAGACCGGCCCATGCCAAGCGTTCCGCGCAAACGAATTTGCGGGTCATAGGCATCTCCCGGGTGAAGATATGTAGCCGGAGGCTCCCCATATATTGGGGCTTTGGCGGTTGGCGAGCAAGCCCTCACTCTGCCCGGAGCGACTCGATCGGATTGGTCACCGCCGCCCGGCGCGCGGGAATCCAGCTCGAAAGCAGTGCGATCAGCATCAGCACACTCACCGCCAAACCGAGTGTGCGAACGTCACGGGCTTCCACGCCGTAGAGTCGCGACTCGATCAGTCTGCCGGCGAACCAGGCGCCGATCGTCCCGATGATCACACCGATGGCGGCAAGACCGACGCCACTCATGAGCACGCCACGCTCGAGATCGCGCGGCGTTGCGCCAAGCGCGAGCCGAATGCCGAGGCTCCGCCGCTGCAGGCTGACCATGTACAGCAAGGTGCCCGCGAGTCCCCCGGCCATGAGCAGGAGCGCGATGCCGCTGAAGCTACCGAACAGCACGGCGTCGAAGCGGCGGTGCGCGGAATCTTGGCGCGCGAGCTCCGCGATCGGGTTGATGGCCGGCACGGGAAGGGTGGGCTCCGCGCGCCAGATCGCCGCCCTGAGGTCGGCGGCGAGCGCGTCGTCGGTGCGGTCGACGAGCACCGCCATCGTCACGTTGTCCGGCGCGAACGGGATGGCGCTCGCGGGAATGTATACCGCCGCTTCATAGGGCTGGTCGATGCCGTAGTGCCGCGTATTCCGCGCCACGCCGACGATGCGAAAATCCCGGTCTCCGAGCGCGAACGTCGCGCCCACCGCCGCGCCGGCACCGCGGTAGACCTGATTGGCCAGCTGCTCGTTGACGACGGCGGGATACGGCGCACCGCCCGATGCTCCCCGCGGCCACGCCTCCCCCGCGGCGAACCGCACCGCGAAAACGTCGAAGAAATCATCGCTGACTGGGTGCGTGACGCTCGATCTATCTGAGCGTTCCTTGCCCGCGAAGTCGGGACGCGTCGAATAGCAGCATGTCGCACCCCCGGTCCATTCCAGCGGCATCGAGAGCCCGAAAGTCACGCCCTGCACCCCGCGGACGCGCGCCATCGACTCCCTGATCGCTTCCATGCGACGATTCCATGCGGCCGACGCACTCTCGGCACCGCCATCTGCCGGCGTCGGGACCGACAACGGAATCTCCACCACGCCGTTCATCCTGAATCCGAGGTCCGCTTGCGACATCCGAATGAAGCTGCGCAGCAACCACCCCGCCTGAGCCACGAGCACGAGCGACACCGCGACCTCGGCGATGACGAGCACGCTCCGGAGCCGACGCGCGCCGCGGCTTCCGGTGGCATTCCGCTCCGAGCCGCGCATCGGATCGCCGGAGGAACCGAAGCGGGCCAGGTGTAACGCCGGCATCAGGCCAAACACGATCGCGGTGAGCATGCCCACGCCCGCCGTGAACAGCAGCACCCGTGCATCGACGCCGATCGTCGTCGCGCCGGGGAGCCCGGCGGGCGCGAACAGGAGAAAGGCGCGCACCCCCGCATACGCGATCGCCGCGCCGAGCGCCGCGCCGGCCAGGCCGAGCATGCCGCTCTCGACGAGCAGCTGCGCGACGAG
>JABFSM010000112.1 GCA_013140635.1 Gemmatimonadales bacterium | reverse complement strand
GGTTGTCGCGGGCCGGCAGCACCAGGCGGCCCCGGGCGTCCAGGAACCGCGAGAGTTCCTCCGGGCGATTGAACCGCTTGAACCCGGTGATGGCCACTTGGGGAAGGACCGGATTGTCGTGGATCGCTCCAGGGTGGAAAGAGCTCAGTCCCTCCGCGCCGCCAAAGTACATTGCTCCAGTCACATCGCGCACGGCCACACCGACATTGAACTGATCGCTGTGCAACCCATCACGGACGTCGTAGTGCCGGATCCGTCCGGTTGTGGGCGTGAGCCGTTCGATGCCGCCGTTGGTGCTCATCCATACATCGCCTCCCTCGTCGACCAGGATCGAGCCGATGAACTCATTCAGCAGCCCATTGCCGAGCCGGACGTGCGTCGCCCGATTGGTCGTCCGGTCGAATGCGTTGAGCCCCGCCGCGGTGCCGACCCAAAGCACCCCCGCCGCGTCCTCGGCGACCGAGCGCACGTCGCTGTCGCTCAAGCTGCCGGGGTCGCCCGCGACATGCTGGTATCGGATCGGCGCGCCGCTGTCGTCCGGCAACCGGTACAAGCCGAGCCGTCCGCCTAACCATACTGTCCCGGCGCGATCTTCGAAGATCGTGTTCGCGCCGTCGATTCGGAATATCGTCAGCGGCGCGCCGGGCATGTCCTGGCGAGCGACCTGCACACCACCCATCATCCAGAGACGATTGCGGCGATCCACCAAGAGCCGGGCGCGGCCCAATCCGGGACAGGTGGGAAGTCCGCAATTCGGGGAACGCAGCGCCGCATACTGCTCGGTCCCGCGATCGAAGTGAAAGACGCCGGCGCCGGTCGAGAGCCAGAGCCGGCCGGCGCGATCCTCAGCGATCGAGTAGACACTCTCGGCCCCCCGCAAAGCGATTCGGCGCATTGCGCCGGCCGGGCGGTCGAAGCGGTGGAGACCGGCGCCGACGGTGCCGACCCAGACAGTGCCGTCGCGGTCGGCATGCAGGCTCGCGATAAAGGGGCTGCTCGGGCCGGAACCGTTCCCCGTGAATGCGCCGATCGAGCTGAACCGCCGGCCTCCCTGGTCGAGTCGATTCGCGCCGGCCCCCACCAGGCCGACCCAGAGCGAGCCCTCGCGCCCGAGCCAGAGACCATACACCGAGTTGCCGCCGAGACTTGCCGGATCCGAGGTCGACCTGGCAAAGCGTAGTGAGGTCCCGGTTCGCGACTCCAGCCGATAGAGGCCGTTATCCTCGGTCCCGATCCAGAGAAGGCCGGTGGAGTCTCCAACTAACGCGTGGATGAGAGGGGTACCCAGCCGGGGATCCGAAGAGAGTGGACACCGGACAAATCGGTCCGATCCGGCATCGTAACGCACCAATCCCATGCCGGTACCGAACCAGAGGGCCCCGTCCGGATCCTCATGCGTCGCAAAGAAGGTACGGGCGCGGGAACTCGAATCGCCGGCGATCTCGACGAAGTGCCTGGTGGTTCCGCCGTGCGGGTCGAAGCGCACGAGGCCCTCACCCACCGTGCCGAACCAAAGCAGACCGGCACGATCCTGGTGGATCATCACCACGGGGGTCTGGGGACCGATACCCGGCATCGGAAAGGAGCGAAGCTGCTTCGAGGCCTCATCCAGCCACCCAAGACCGTTCCGCGTCCCCACCCACAATCGCCCGGACCGATCCCGCAGCTGGCTGCGGATCCAGTTGTTATTCGGCACCGAATCCGCCGCGGAGAATACGTATGCTGTCGATCGTCCGGTGCGGGTGTCGAGACGATTGAGCCCTCGTTCGGTTCCAACCCAGAGAATACCGCCCGGCTCCTCCCGAAGGGAAAGGATGACGTTATGGCCAAGACTCAGCGAGTCGGCATCGACGTGGCGGAAGGCCTTGAGCGCGTATCCGTCATAGCGATTCAGGCCGTCCTCGGTGCCAAACCAGACGAACCCGGCGCTGTCCTGCAGCACGGCGCGAACCGTGGCTTGCGACACTCCACGGCCCACGGAGATCCGCTCGAATCGAAAGGACGCTTGGGCTGAGAGCCGGCCGGCAGCAGCCATGGCCAAGCACGAGACGAGCAAGCGCCACCGGCGCGCGCGGCGGGAGCGGCTCATTTGGGCCGCTTGCCATTCGTGGAAGAGGTGAGCGGGATCTCGAGGGTAAAGGTGGCCCCCTGGCCAAGCCCCGGGCTTTCGACGCGCAGCGCGCCCCCCATCTGGCGGCTGGCGTTGGCCGCGCTGTGGAGGCCGAAGCCACGCCCGTTCGGCCGCATCGTAAAGCCATAATTGAAGATCGACACCAGGTGCTCCGGCGCAATGCCGACTCCGGTGTCGAGCACCTGAATCCGCGCCTGCGGCGGCTCCCCCACCGCTCCGAGCCGGACCAGGATCCGCCGGTCGGCGGCCTCGGGGTGCAGCACCGCGTTCCGGGCGTTGGTCAGCAGGTTCACGAAGATCTGCACAAACTGGGGCCGGTCGAGCAGCACCGGCGGCAGGGGTTCTCGCTCCACCTCCACCGCGATCCCCTCGGCAGCCCACCCTTGGGTGTGCAGCCGCAGGGTCTCGTCGATCAGCGCGCCGAGGTCGATCTCCTCTTCCACCCCCCCCGCCCCGGCCAGCGACTGTTGCGCGCTGATGATCTGGGTCACATGCGAGATCCCGCTGTCGACGTTCTCCAGCTCGCCGAGCAATCCCTCCCGTTCCTTCACGAGTTGGTCGGTGGCGCGGATCAAGTAGCCGGGCAGCTGGCGACCGCGTTCGTCGGTGGTGAGAAAGCCGGGAAGATCTCCCAAGTGATCGCGCAACAGGCCCACGGCGCGCTGAACGTCGAGCGCCTTGGATCGCCGCACCATGCCCCCGATCGTGGACACCGATACGTTGACCCCGTTGAACACGTTGCCGACGTTGTGCAACACACCGGTGGCCACTTCCGCCATCCCCGCCCGCCGTGACACCTCCCGCAGCGCCACCTCCTGCCGCCGGATCTCCCCCGTCCGCTCCGCGACCAACTGCTCCAACTCCCGGTTGCGCG
>JABFSM010000198.1 GCA_013140635.1 Gemmatimonadales bacterium | reverse complement strand
ACTGGACCCCGAACTGCGGTGCGCTTCGATGGGCCACCGCCATCACGACCCGGTCGGTGCCGGCGATCTGGACCAATACGTCGGGCACGGTTGTGGCGGCGAGCGAGTGATATCGGCCGACGGGGAAGGGAGACGGCACCCCCTCGAAGAAGGGACCCCCGGAGTGGCGCACCTTCGAGGTCTTGCCGTGGACCACCTCCCCGGCCGGCCCGACCACCCCGCCGAACGCCTCGATCATCGCCTGGTGGCCGAGGCAGACGCCGAAGAGGGGAACCCTCGCCTCCGCGGCTCGGCGGACCAGCTCCACGCAGCATCCGGCGCCGGCCGGTGTGCCGGGCCCTGGAGAGAGCACTAACAGCGAGGGGCCGCCGGCTTGGGCGCGGACAAGGGCGTGCTCGGCGGAGACGGTGTTTCGCCACACCTCGACCGAGGCTCCGCGCCGAGCGAAGTCGTCCACCAGGTTCCAGGTGAAGGAATCGAAATTGTCGATAAAGATGATGCGGAGGGGCTCAGGCATCGGAGTTCTCCGCCGCGCCCGCGATGGCGCGGAGCACCGCCTCCGCCTTACGGCGTGTTTCCTGGGCCTCCGACATAGGATCGGAGTCGAAGACGATCCCTGCCCCGGCCCGCACGCTGGCCACGCCGTTCCGCACCACCGCGGCACGAATGACGATGGCGGTGTCCATCTCCCCCGAATGGCTCAGGAACCCGACGGCGCCGCCGTAGGCGCCGCGGCGCGAGCCTTCGACCTCGCGAAGGATCTCGGCGGCCCGGATCTTCGGCGCCCCGACTAAGGTCCCCATGTTCATCGCGGCGGCGTAGGCGTGCAGCGCGTCGAGCCCCTCCGCCAGCTCGCCTTCGACCTCGGAGACGAGGTGCATGACGTGGGCGTACCGGTCGACGGTCAGGAGGCGCGTCACCCGACGGGTGCCGGGCCGGCTTACGCGGGCCACGTCGTTGCGCGCCAGATCGACGAGCATCATGTGCTCGGCGGCCTCTTTCTCGTCGAGCCGGAGCGCCGCCTCACGGCGCGCGTCGAGATCGGCGTCGAGCGAGCCGTCGGCGGCGCGGCCGCGGGGTGCGGTGCCGGCAATCGGGCGAATCGTCACCCGCTTGGGGCTTCGGTGCACCTTCACCGCCGTTTCCGGTGAGGCGCCGAAGACCGTCGCCTCTTCCCCGACCACATAGAAGAGATAGGGGCTCGGATTGGCGGCGCGGAGGCGGCCGTATGCGGCGAGAGGGTTCGGGCAGGGGAGCAGAAAGGTGCGTGAGGCGACGATCTGAAATATCTCACCGGCGACGATCTGCTCTTTGAGGCGGCCGACCAGCGCTCCGAACTCGTCGTCGGAGAGGTCGACGGTCGGCGAGGGAAGCGTTTCGGCGGTTCCTGCCGCCCGGCCCGCGGGCTCCGGGCGCTTCGTGCTTCCGACCCTATCGAGCACGCCCATCATATCGGTGATGGCCCGGACGGCGTCGTTGTAGTTGGCCTCCCCGCCCGCGCCCCCGTACGCGGTGGCCACCACCAGCGTCCGGTGCCGGAGGTGGTCGATGATGACGAGCCGGTCGGGTACCACGAACTCGAAGTGCGGCGTCTCGTGGCTTTCCGGTCGTCCGGGCGGCAGGATCTCGAAGAGCTCGACCAGATCGTAGGAGAAGACCCCGGCGGCCAGGTGGCAGGCGTCGGTCGGATGGGCCAGAAGCGCCGGGCCCATCACCACCGCGCGGAGCGCGTCGAGGGGGGAGGGGAAACGCCCCCGCATCGATTCATCGTGCGGGCCCGGCGGCGGATCGGGAAAGGTGATGTCGAGCTTCCCCTCGCCCCTGGCGACCGTCGCGACCGAATCGAGCCGGCCGGCGAGCCAGGGCAGCAGGGAGCGGCCGTTAGGAGAAGCGGCGGCGATCGTGACGGTCCGCCCCCGGCAAACGAGGCGGAGCGCCGTCGAAATGCCGAGGAGGCTCCGCTCCCCGGACCCTTCGGCGGTCTCTCCCGATTCGAGAAGAAAGGTGCCAGGCTTCCGGCCGCCGTCGGAGAAGGCCGCAAAGAGCGCCAAGGGGTCGGGGCTTCCGGTCACCTCCCGCACCAGCGGGAGGACGGTGCCGGGGCCCGGCGGGACGGTGGCCGTCACATCACCTTGCCCACGGCATCCGCGATCGGCCGGAGCTCCCGCATGAGTGCGGCGAACTGGTCGGGAAAGAGCGACTGCCGGCCGTCGGAGAGGGCGTTGGGCGGATCGCAGTGGACCTCGAGGAGCAGCCCATCGGCCCCGCAGGCGAGCGCCGCCTTGGCCATCGGCCCGACCAGCTCGCGCAGGCCGGTGCCGTGCGACGGGTCGACCAGGACGGGAAGGTGGCTGCGCTGCTTGATGACCGGGATGGCGTTGAGGTCGAGGGTGTTGCGGGTGGCGGTCTCGAAGGTGGTGATACCCCGCTCGCAGAGAATGACGTTAGGGTTGCCTTCGGCCAGAATGTACTCGGCGGCCATGAGGAGATCGTCCACCTTGGCCGCCATGCCCCGCTTCAGAATGATCGGCGTGCGGCTCCGGCCGATGGCTTGGAGGAGGCGGAAGTTCTGCATATTGCGAGCGCCGATCTGAAAGGCGGCCGCATAGCGGTCCACCACCTCCACGTCGCCGCTGTCCACGACTTCGGTGACGGCGGGCATGCCGAGCTCGTCGGAAACGCTCTTCAGGATCTCCAGCCCCTCGACGCCGAGCCCCTGAAAGGAGTAGGGGCTCGTGCGCGGCTTGTATGCGCCGCCCCTGAGGCCGTGCGCCCCGGCCGCCTGCACCGCGCGCGCCGTGTCGGCAAATTGCTCGCGGGACTCGACGGCGCAAGGCCCCGCGATTACGGTAAAGCGCCCGCCGCCCACCTGGGTATTGCCGAGCGTGACGATGGTGTCGTGCGGGTGCATTTCGCGGCCGACGAGCTTGTACGGCGCCAGAATCGGCTTGACGCTCTCGACGAGCGGGTCGCTGTCCAGGTGCAGGCTTTCGATGGCGCGCTCGTCGCCCAGTGCGCCGAGGACGACCCGTTCCTGCCCGGGCATGTAGAGCGGGCGGAGGCCGAGCGCCGAAATGCGCTGCATCAGCTCCTCAGCGTGCTCCTTGGTGGCGTGCGGCTTCAAGACGATGATCATTCGGTCCGTCCCCTGAGGTGCGAAACGACGAGGCCCACCGCGCGGGCGGTGGGCCTGGGAGCTTGCGAGTCCGTTCCAGCCTAGACTATGCGCACACCGGCCCACCGCGGGAAACGCCGCGCCAGGGCCACCAGCTCTGCTCGGTCCGACAGGAGATTCGCATAGGTCATCAAGTATCTCCGCCTAGGGGGCCGGCGTCAAGCGGCGCCGATTTCTCGCCGCAGGATCTCGACCAGCCGCGCGGTGTCGTTTTCGTCGTTGTAAACATGAGGAGTGACCCGGAGCGCCGAGCCCCGAACGCTGACGAAGACCCGAGCCTCCGCGAGCCGGGCCGAGAGGGTCGGCGGCACACCGCGGGGAAAACGGAGTCCGAGAAAGTGGCCGGCCCGACGTTCCTCCGGAACGGCGGTCAGGCCAAGAGGAATGGTGCCGGCGATGATTTGGCGAGCCAGCATCGTGGCGCGCTCGTAGACGGTGGGCACCCCCCATTCGAGGATCTGCCGGAGCGATTCGAGAACGGTGGGCATCACCGAAAAATTCGACGGTTCTCCCATGTCGAATCGTCGGGCTCCCCGCCGGAATTCTTCGCGATAGCGCGCGAGCGCGGTGAAATCCTCGGAACCTTCGCGTCCCAGCCAATGTTGCTCGAGCGGTGCCCCGCCGTCATGGCGCGGAGCGGCATAAAGGAAGCCGGTACTGTAAGGACCCAAGAGCCACTTGTACGACGCGACGACCAGGAAATCGGGATCGATCGCTTGGAGATCGAACGGCATGGCGCCGGCGGCCTGGGTGGCGTCGACCACGAGGGCGGCGCCGACTTCGCGGAGCCGGCGCCCGATCGCCACGAGATCGAGCACTCCCCCGTCGGTCCAGTGAAAGAGAGGGAGCGCCGCGACGGCCGTGCGCCGATCGATCGCGTCGAGGACCGCACGAGTCCAGTCGTCGTCGGCGGGGCGGGGAAGGAGCACCGCCTCGGCGCCCTGCTGTGCCGCCGCCGCCCGCCACGCGTAGGTCGTAGAGGGAAACTCCTCGTCTAGGAGAAGAACCCGCTGGCCGGCGCGCATCGGGAGGTTGGCCACTGCTGTGGCCATGCCGTAGCTCGCCGACGGGATCAGGGCAATTTGGTCCGCGGAGGCGTCAAGAAGCTGCCCGAAACGGCGCCGTGCCTCTTCGATTTCCTCGAAGAAATGCGCGGGTGTGATTTCCCAAGGGTGCGCCTTTCGGGCGGCCGCGCGCTGGCCGGCATCGCGGCTCCGGATCGGCAACGGGCCCATGTAACCGCAATTGAGATAGGCGACATCGGCGGGAATGTCGAAGAGGTGGCGCTGGCAGGGGAGAGTCATGCAAGTATCATCTCTCCCCCGCTCGCCGTGGGCAAGAGTTTCGTTCGGGCGGTATCTTCGCCCGATGCCTTCGTTCGGTGCCCTTGGGGAGTCGCTATCAGCCGCGCAGGCCAGCGGTTTCTTCCGCTGGTTCACTCTGGAGCAGACCGGGGCATCGAGTCCGGTGCCGGGGCGGCAGGTTACACATCATCGCCCCAACGGACCGGCGTTTCGCGATCTCACCGAGGTCCTCCTCACCGCCACGGATCGCGGCGAGCTGACGGCGGTCGAGCTGCGACTATCCCGAGACTTCATCGAGCATCCTCATAACGGACTCTTTGCCCGCGACATCGCGAAAAGCCTCCTACGCGATGCCATGCCTCGGCCCGATGCCTGGGCGATTGCCGATATTGCCAACGAGATCGAATTCCCGCGCCACGTCGAGGTGCCGGTGCTCACAGCGCGCCAGGTCGACGTGCCGCTGCCGGTGGTGCCGACGTCGGGGTATGAGGTCTATCTCGGGCGGCGGGGGCGATTCGACCTGCGTGGCGCGGTCGTCGACCTGGTACTCGAGAACTACCTGCGGGAGACGGCGCGGTGGTTCAGGATGGCGGTTGCTGCGAGGAGCTGAGCAGGAGCATGGCTGTCAGCCGCAATACGATCGGGTCCACTGAATGATCCGGCAGTTGATCGTGAACCGGGCCCCAGGTACCTGCCGGGCCGAGACCTTGAAGCGATTGGCGCCGACCATGGCGCCCTTGCGGAGCCGATCGGGGACGAGCGTTCCTTCCAAGACGATGTCGTAGGACGTTCGCTCGCAACTGGCGCCGTACCATGACAACTCGCTGGGGCGAGCCAGAAAGTCGCACGGCGACGACTGCTCGACCTGCCTGACGCTGAAGTGGCCGCTGTTGGCGCTCCGCTCGGTCCTCTGCATTGGGAACCCCCGGAGGCTCAGGTAGGCGGCGCCATAGAGTCGTCGGACCATGCCGCATTCCTGATCCCAGGCACGGTCTCCGAGCGGGCCCGACGTGCCGAACGGTGCGGCCGCCGTGAGCACGTCGAGGCCGGGGTGGCCGAGCGCGTCTCGCCAAAGCACCAACGCCGTGTGTTCCGGGGCACGACAACCGGCCCGTTCATAGCGCGAGTCCTGGAGTCGCACGTTGACCACCACGGCCCGATAGCGGAAGGTCCGCCCATCGAGGAGGACGTCGAGCACGGCGGGTGAGGGAAGGTTGTCGAAGGAGTTGACCGGCGCGTAGGTGAACGCGAGGCGGTCGTTCTCCTTTTGCATCGTGACCGATTCCGCCACCGGGGCGGTCATGCCCAGCCGGGGAGCCGCGATGCGATCGGCGCAGGCCGCCGAGGCAAGGATGATGAGAAGCGACGCGTACTTGGTCATCGCGGAATCGATATGCATTATTCGAGCCGGTGGGGACGTTCGCACGAAGGTACCGGGGTGTCGGGGGTGGGGGTCTAGCCGTGTTGCGTGCAAGCTTGGAGCAGTATGGACCGGCGCGTCGTTCGAGGTGGTGTCGTAGAACCAATGGAGCGGATGGGAATCGAACCCACGACCCCCTGCTTGCAAAGCAGGAACCGAAGGTACCAGATTTCTACAAGTTGTTGAACCTACGCGCTGTTCTGGGCATCGGCGTGGGGGTTCGAGGCGTCAAACGGGCCGAAAATGGCGAGAGACTCACAACAAAACTCACATCATGCCCGCTTCAGGGCTTCCGCGCATCCCTCGGCGGCAGCTCGGCCAGAATTCGTAGGGCAGGCCGCCTCTGCAGTATCTGCAGAGGTCAAGAAACGGACGGCGAGCTGCTGGATCTGGTGTGGCGGAGCACCGCGGTGGATCGGGAATCCGGGGGGCGCAAGGGGCCCTGCGGGGCGCGGAGCCCACACCCAAGCCGTTGTGTTTTGTCGAGACGCCGTCCAGCACCTAACGCCCGCAATAAGCTGCAGCCGCGTCACAATGAAGCGCCAGCGAGCGCAGCGAGCAGGCGCACTCCCCAGCGTCGGCTGGCAGCTTCATTGCATTTTTAGCATTTTTAGGCGGCGCGTTCCCTTCATGTTAATGTTGCCGACCCTCTTGTACGTCCCTTTGCGGGCAAAGGCCCGCGCGACCCCGCCGCCGATAGCGCCTCCAGCTCCATAGATCACCGCAACCTTGTTGCCCCCAGCATGCCCTTGCTTGTCTGGGAAGCACCAGAGGTCCCTGATCTTGCGGAGTCGAGCCAGCATGTAGGCGTACTCCCGATTGAGTGCCATCCGTTCCGTCGCACCGAGAAACTGGACTGTGTATCCATGGGGTCCCTGAAGGATCATGAAGGGATACTGGGTGCCTTTCCAGTGCCGATCCTCGGTGAGTAGCTGAACTGCTCCGCGGCCGGAATCGCCCCGAGGACGGGCTAGGGCGACGCTCACTTGGAGGCCTCAAGCTTGTTGGCATCGATGTCACGAAGGCCGAGCTCGTCGTCGCCATCCATCCCACGCAGGAGCAGTGAACGGAATCGCCAGCCGTCAGCTTCTGGCAGCAGTTAGCCGGCCGTTTCCGCACCGTAAAAGCAGTGCGGCGCGGGTTAGCGAGTTGACATACAGTGCCAAAACTGATTCTCTTCAAATTTAGAGTACCATTGGGGGTGTATGGCGCGACATATCTTTGTTTCGTATGTTCGTGAAGATTTTGAGATCGTCGATCGGCTTGCCATTCAACTCGAAAGCTACGGGTTGAGCGTATGGCTAGACCGGGAAATGATATCACCGGGTGTACGGTGGCGTGACGCCATACGCCACGCAATCCGTAGCGGTGACCTGTTTCTTGCATGCTTTTCTCCCGCGTCGGCGGCGCGAGAGCGTGCATTCATGAACGAAGAGCTTACGCTTGCGATCGATGAACTTCGCCTCCGGCCTGTCGAACGCACATGGTTTATACCCGTCGTCTTTACGGGAGGAACTGTTCCGCCGCGAAGCATTAGCAGTGTTGAAACACTTCGCGACCTGCAATGGACCGACCTCGGCACTGATTGGGACGCTGGCGTAAGCGCTATAGCTGACATCGCGTTTGCTCATGGCCATCAGCCGAATACATCGAAGCGCATGACGATGGAGCACGCGCGAGAACTGATCGCGGCGCTTAACCCGGCCGAGTTCGCGGACTTGTCTTCCGGAAGGCAACTCTTCGCAAAGGCTCTGCTGAACAGTTCAACAGACGAGGAGTTCGTCGTTGCACTACGCAAGGATTTTCATCTACTATCGATAAGCGAGCAACTCGCCGTCGTCAAGGGTGCGTTTGATGATCCTAGCGCGGTATTCGGACCTCTTCGTCGACTCATCGATGAGTTACCTGAAGAGGCAAAACAAGAGATTCGACCCAGCAGAGACGATGCGGAGGCCTACCTATTCAAGAGGAACATGCTAACCGATTGGCGGCAACTGCTTGCGGGCGACGCTGAGCAACGGCAAAAGCTATATGCCTTCTTCAGGACTCCGGCAATGCGTGCCCTGCTCAGCGGACCGGAGGGCGTGTTTGCCTATGAAGAAATAGTAAGTATTGCGGTCGATGCAGGAGCTCCACTCGAAGAGGTTCGTTCGCAGCTAATTCCGCTAGTGGGTGAGGAGCGCATAGATGCACTTGCAACTGAACTGATTGGCAAATTTCTAAGGAGTCGTCAGTTTGAGCGCGCAGTTGAAAAATCCCTAGCGCAGATGAAGCTTGAAACACAACGTCGACGACGGCTCTTAGATATATTGGAGAAGTTATAGCTCTCAGCTGGAGTCGTTCGCGGTGCGGAAGCCGGAAGCGAATCATATCATTGGATCACACGACGGCGTCGTGTTCAGGGGCCCTCAGTATTCGGGAAAAACCGAGCGATGCATTCGCCGATTCGCGGCGGTTCTCGACAGTCCGGCTAACGGATCGCGCTTCTGGTGCGGCGCGCCACTGGATTCTAACCCCGACGGCCGGAACCTGACCGCGCCGTCGACAGCAAGTGCTGTTAGGGCAGCCTGCTTCTCAGTAATGCGCGCATCACGATCCCGCGACTCGCTTGGGGGGGTCGTCAAGAGCGGGCGCTCATTGCGGAGCCTTCCTCACACTTAGGATACGGGTGTAACCCGAGCACCCGTTCGCGTTGCACGCTCGCATGCGGTACTCGAGCGCTCTCGTCGGAGTAACAACGTGCGCATACGTTGTGACATTCGCTCCCGGCTGCTGGAGCGGGACGAAGCTCGGCCACTCGATACCGTCGCGGACCTCGAGCTCGAAGCGGGTCTCATCGCTCGCATTATCCAGCCAAACAACATTGACCTGACTCGTGCCTGTGGCTGTTGCTACTCCTAGAGAGAACTCGCATTTGCCGCCGATCCGGGAGAGCCACAAGGTGACGGTCAGAGCCCAGCGAAAAAGGCCTTGATGCCGCGGTGCGGAGTCGCGTTCGTAAAAGAGGCCAGCACGGGGCCGTGAGTTGAGCCCCGCCGTACCTGAATCGCTTGAGTGACGTGATCATAAGCTATGGCATAGCGGGTCCCATCTACGTGGACCCAGAGGACATTCTTCATATCGCCATCGCGGAGCATGACCTCAAGATGTTCGTCGTCCTTCCGCCAGACGACAGCACCGGCGAGTGCGAACAGAACCTCGTCGACGTTGGCAGCGTGATGCTCAGCGCGTTCAAGAACACCACGGATGTATTGCTGAAGGACGCCTATATCGGCGATGCTGCGAGGCATAAGAACTCCGATGTTGTTCTCCATCTAACGGACCGCGCTTCAGCAGCGGGCCTTGCTCAAGCGGGCCGCCATTACTTGCCGCGTTGCCGCTTGTAGTAGACGCCAGTCAACCCTGACCTCTTGATCCTGTACTCGACATATTCCTTGCTGACGCTGTGTCGAGCGGCGATCCTGGCCGCGGAATCCCCCGCGCGGTGCACTGCATTGAAGAGCGCGGGGTAAGGAACTATGCAGGCGGCGCCCACCGAAAATGCCTCATCCTCAATTGCCTGGTCGAACGAGCGCACCGTGAGAGTCCCACCCTCGCCGAGACGAATAGTGACCTTCGGGTGGTCGAGCAGTATGTGCACGACCTCCTCCATCAGGCTCGCGCGTTGCCGATGCTCGTGATGCCGTGGATTGAGGGAAATCAGTTCTTCGTCGGTTGCAGGGGACCGACCCCAACCGACGGCGCTCCACTCCCCACCGCCTGTTTGGAAGAGCGCTCGGCGGACCTCCGGCGGGAGCAGGCCCGCCGTTTCCTGGAGGCCGAGGAGCCGGGCTGGAATCAGGGGTAGTACCTGGAATGGGTCAATCGCCTCCTCCGGGCAGAGACCCAGGGCATCCTTCACTTCGATGGCGCGGCGTTCTGTTTCGGCCCCGTTCGGCGTGAAGGGCAGGAATAGTTTCGGCCGGTAGCGTCGTCTCCCGGCGCCAATGCTTTGGGCTACGCGATCGGTCGGCATGATTCGCTACCGATGGGAATTCGGGGAGGACTTATTGGTAGTGGTTGCCGAATCCTCTCCCGTCTTTTTCGCCTTCCTTATCTCGTGCTGCATGATCGCCTCGAAGCTTTGGGCGATTGCGTTCGCGACGTCCGGCGAGAGACGCTTGTTGGCGCGGAGGTGCACGGCGATCTGGTTCTTGAGATCTGCGTCGGTCCGAATCGCTGACGCTTGTTCCCCAGCGGTCGTGACGTTGACCCCCAGCCACTCTGCGAGTTTCCCAATCACCGCTGTATCGGGGGTGTGCCCTCGTTCGATGCGTGAAAGCGTTGCGGCGCTTACGTTTATGATCTCCTCAACTTCCTTGAGCGAGAGGTCCTCTTCGGAGCGCCGAGCCCGGAGCGCGGCGCCAAGTTCCTGTATGCTGAGTGTTACTGCCATGGGCCCTCCGGTGATGTGTCTTTGATGGAACGACGGTTTCACGGTTGACACGAACACGCCGTCATCATATTATGCAACGTCCGTGTCTTTTGTGCAACGGGCGCGTGCCGACGGACACGGCGCTTGCCCCAACGGGACCTCCCGGACCGCTGTCTCCGGCCGGGTCGTTCCCCTCATTACTATGAGGTTCCGCATGTCTGCCATCATCGCGCCGGTGCCTGCTTCCACCGATCTCGACGCCATCGTCGCTGAGGTCTGTCTGACCCTCCAGATTTCCCCAACCCAGTTCGAGCTGGCGAGAGGGCACTACGTCGCCGTCGAGGACTGGCTCTCCCGCGAAGGGAGTCCGCTGGAGCGGCTCTCGCCGAGGGTCTACCCGCAGGGCGGAATGGCACTCCGTACGACCGTCAAGCCACGGGAGCGTGAGGAATTCGATCTCGACATTGTCCTTCAAGTCGAACCGGTCGACTCGGATCCAATAGCCTTGTACGAGGACGTGGCGGACCGGCTTGAAGCCAGCGATCTGTACCGGCCCAAGCTGGAACGGATGAAGCGGTGCCTCCGGCTCAACTACGAGCACCAGTTCCACCTCGACATCCTTCCCGCGAGGCGGGATGCGGTCCGAGGCTCCACCTGCATCGAGGTCCCCGACACAAAGCTGGAGTGCTGGAAGCCAAGCAATCCCCTCGGCTTCGTCGGCTGGTTCGAGCTCTGTTGCGATGGACGAGAGCTGCTGAAGGCGTTGCGGGAACAGGCTCCCCTACTCCCGGCGCTCGCAGAGGCACAACTCAAGGTGCTCCGTCAGGCTGTGCAACTCACCAAGCGGCGTCGGGACAACGCCTTCGGTGACTCGGACACCGCTCCCCGGTCTGTTGTGCTTACAACTCTCGCGGGCACCTATTACGTCGGAGGAAGCTCGCTGACCGCAGCCCTCGAACAGATCCTCCTCGGCATCGAGAATGCGATCGCAGTTGCGCACCCAAACCCCATCGAGGTGCGCAATCCGACGAACCTTGACGAGCTTTTCAGCGAGACGTGGTCGAACCCAGCCCACTACCAGACCTTCACGAAGTTCATCCGGAAGTTCCGTCAAGAAATCACCGCGCTGCGGCAGGCCGAAGGGCTGGACGAGATCGGCCAGATGCTGGATGCAATGTTCGGCGACGGCATGGGCGAGAAGGCGCTCCGCGCATACGGCGAACAGCTCGGGTCGACCAAGGCGGCCGGTGAGCTAAGGTTTGGAGCACCGGCGATCATCGTGGGAGGTCAGGAGGGCCGCAAGTCTCCCCCTCACACCTTTCACCACCGTGCCAGATGAAGCGCAGGCGTCCGCCACGCCCGACGGCGCCTTCTTTGGTGATGCAGTTGGCCAACCTCCGGCGACTGCATCCTGGCCTCCGGTCTGATATCGTAGGGGGGATGTTGGTGGCGGAGGGCTGGATGCGCGGCAGCCCGGTGACACGGAAATACCGGGTGCGAATCGAGTACAGTCCTGGTCGCTACCCCAAAGCGTATGTGCTGGAGCCTGTATTGGAGCAGCGGCTTCCAGATCAGCCGGTGGCCCATACGAACGGCCCGACGGAACCGTGTCTTTTCACAAGAGAGCACGGTGACTGGAATCAATCCATGTACGTGGGGCAGACGATTGTTCCATGGCTCATGGAATGGTTCGTTTTCTTCGAGATATGGCGTGCCACCGGAACCTGGTTTGGCGGAGGGACCCTCCCGGAGGGGTATGAGGAGGGCGGACAACGTCCAGGTCCGTCTGCCGCATGACGGGATCATCAGGCACGTCCCCCCACTTCAAGATCCTGAGCTTGGACGGTGGTGGCATTCGCGGTGCCTTTTCAAGTGCAGTCTTGGCGTCGATCGAGGCCCAGTTCGGTGTGCACCTGCTGGATCACTTCGATCTCATCACGGGAACATCCACCGGTGGTATCATCGCCTTGGCCCTCGCCGCGGGGCTACCTGCGTCAGAGATCCGTGAATTCTACCGTACTCAAGGGCCCAAGATTTTTGCGCCGCTGCGCGGACCGCGGCGGTCGTTGCGGCTGCTGTCCTCCGTGGTTCGCCCCAAACACTCACAGGCCCCATTGAGGGAATCGCTCCAGGCCGTGTTCGGTGACCGCACTATGGGTTCGCTGGGGACACGAGTTGTGATTCCAACTTTCAATGCGAATTCAGGAGAAATCCGCCTGTTCAAGACTCCTCATCACCTCCGGCTGACCAGGGACCACACGCGCTCCTTGGTGGAGGTGGCGCTGGCGACGTCAGCAGCCCCGTACTTTCTGCCGGGACTCACGACCGCAGAGGGCGAGCGCTTCATTGACGGAGGAGTGTGGGCTAACAATCCTATCGCCGTTGGCGTAATCGAGGCGATTGGTTACCTAGGCGTTCCCGCGCCTTCGATTCGCGTGCTCAGCGTGGGAACGACCTGCGAGCCTTTCCATGTTGACGCCAATGTGGTGAGACGGGGCGTGCTCGGACTGGTGTTGGGGGCGGCCCGCGGGCAGTCGGTCGGATTGTTCATGGCGAGCCAAATGGCTGGAGCACACGCCATGGCGAAGGTCCTGCTTGGACGGGAAGATGCGATTCTCAGGCTTGACCAGGCGGTTGCACGAGGCCGGTTCGCAATGGACCGGGCTGATGACATCGAGGAATTGGTGGGCCTAGCGGAGCACGTTGCAACGCACGCTGCTCCAGCAGTTCGCGAGCTCTTCTTGGCAGCGCCCGGAGCCTTTCCATTTAAGGGCCCTTCATCAGCTTGAACCGCATATCGAGCGATGCACTCGGGCTCAGGACCTTACCCGACCGATCGCCGAGAGCAAGCGGTTGAGCTCTGCTTGCGGTCTAAAGAACCAATCTGTCGACCAGATCCGATGGATTTTCCAGCCTAGGGCCTCAAGTTGCTGCTGTCGAAGTCGATCCCGGTCCCGTGCGGATCGAGACGAGTGGTAGGTGGCGCCGTCACATTCCACAGCTATGACGTACTCACCAGGCCGCTCCGGATGCCTGACGGCGAGGTCAAGGTAGTATCCAGCCACGCCGAGTTGGGCTACGACTTCATAGCCCCGGTTACGCAACTCCTCCGCCACTTCGCACTCAAAAGGACTGTCGGGCTCCCTACCGGAAAAGCCGACTTGTGAAAACCTTCCAGTCTCCGCGTATTCGAGATAGGCCTTCAGAACTTGCGTTCCCTCGCTGGTGGAGGCATCTGCCTGGATGTCACCAGCGCGCATGGACGAAACTACAACGACCTGCTGCCGAGCCCTCGTGAAGAGCACGTTAAGTCGACGTGGCCCTGCGGGTTCATTGATCGGGCCAAAGCGCTGGTAGACATTGCCAACGACATCAGGGCCGTATGTAACAGAGATGATGATCACATCGCGTTCGTCACCTTGAATGTTCTCAAGGTTCTTGATAATCAGGCTATCGAGGGACCCTTCCCTGGACTCGACGAATGCGCGCACTGCGGGATCATCCAGTACAGCTTGATCAAGTAAGTCCTGAATTCGATCCCGTTGGTGGGCGTTCATCGTAACAATACCGAGAGATCTCTCCGGCTGATTGCGACAGTGCAGGCCAATCAGTTGTCCTACTCGCTCCGCCTCCCGAGGATTCAGCGAATTGGAATAGATAGCGTTGGATACAAATTCAAAATGAACTCCAAGGCCTGGAACGTCGCCGTACGGGGACGGGAAGACGATGAGGCGGTCGCCATAGAAGCGGTTGTTACTGAAGGCGATCAGGGACTCATGCTGAGAACGGTAGTGCCATTTCAAGAGACGCATGGGCCTGAAGGCGGCACCGGCCACATCGAGAATGCTCTCCGATTCAGTGATCCCTTGGGCTAGATCCTCTTCTGGCGGTGGCGCGTCATCATCGCCACCGACAGTCACGTCGAAGAAGCTCGTGGGCGGAAGCTGCTTAGGGTCCCCAACAACCACGATTTGCTTCCCGCGGGCGATGGCACCAAGCGTGTCCTCGGGACGAAGCTGGGAAGATTCATCCATGATGACGAGGTCGAAATCGACTTCTCCGGGCTCACAGAATCTGGCGATTGAGATCGGGCTCATCATCCAGCATGGGCAGAGGGCCTGGAGAGTTCTCCCTGCCCTCGCTATTAGTTGCCGAATAGCAATGTGCCGACGCTCTTTGCCTGCCTCTCGCTGCACCAGCGCAAACTCGGTATGAGTCGCCACCGGCCCCCAGTCGCGGCCTGCGAGCAACTGACGTCGCGAGGCGAGATGGGCGACATGGTCTCTGTTCGCAAGGATCAGTTGTCGGTCCAAGTGGGCAAACCGTCCTCGGGCTGCCTCCAGAGTATCCGCGCGGAGATGCAGTAGATCTTGGTTGTGTCGAAAGAAGTAGAGAATGAGCGAATTACGCAGAACAAAATCAAAAGCTACAGGTAGACCTGCAGCCAAATCGTGCTCACCCTCTGCCAGGACCACTAGCCGCTCAAGCCCAACCGCTACGGCGCTACGCCTGGCATGGCAGTAGGCAAGCCAGACTGGTAGGCTCTCCGCCGTTGACTCCGCCCACCCCGCACGCTCTCCCAAATGACGAAGCGGTCTAGTCTCTTGTGACGAGTCGTCCCCGTACCAGTCTGCAGCATTCGTCCCGAGACGGGCGAGCAGGAGCGACTCCACCTCTTGCAGGGTCGTGGCAGTTCGATCCGCCAACGCCACTGAAGCATTCAGGAGGTCACGCCGTGAAGCAAAGTCCGGAGACCAGAGGTAGTCTGAGAAGGGATGGCCACCAAGGATGTCCCGGAGCATTGTAGCCGTCTGGAGCGTCGCAATCAGAGGGTCGAGGTTGGTGTCTACACCGTCGAAGCCCACTTCGATCAGGGACCCCATGTCTACATCGTCGCCAATCCGTCTCCCCACTTCGAAGACCGCCTCCGCCTCGTGAAGAAGGGCGCTGATAGTTGAGACGGGGAGTTCGTCCGGCAGTTCAGCCAACTTGAAAGTGTCACTCGCACTGCCAAGGGCCTCTGCCGCAGTCGCGCAGGAATCCGAAAGGTCGGCGAGGAGTGTGCTTCCATCCCGGGTCATGTCACAAACGCCTATGGCGGCAAGCGCGCTACGAGCATCTCTGCAAGCAGCCACCGTCCTGTCGTCGTTCGCGGCGCCTTGGAGTTTGAGATAGAGTGCCTCCTCGACTTGCCAGAGACTTCTTAGGGAGTCGCTCCGGCCCGGGTAGGCGCCGCTCGCGCGATCCAGTGCACGTCCCCAATTGGCCAGCTTAGACAACGTATCTATTGGGGTCTCAAGCCCCCGAGACCAGCGTCCAAGAACTCCAGCGTACTCCTCGTTCGACGCGAAGCGCGACAAATTGGCCAAGTGCCTTGAGAGGTTCTCGAAATCGTCCACGGCGGCTATATGGGATACGCGCTGCGACCGCGATATTGACCGATGGACGCGCCGGGCGTTGCGGTAGGCCGCTCCGAGGCGTCTCCACCAAGGCGTACCCGCGAGCGTGCGTATATGTCGCCGAACCTCCCCCAGATCGGGCCCAAGGTCGAGACGCAGTCTCTTTTCCAGTTCTGCGTTCTTCCCTCGCAAGGCTGCAAGGGTATCGCCAATTGAGGCCAGCGTTTCCACTGCTCCTGGAGACCGCAACGCTTCATGCCGCTTTCCTGCGGCATCACGATCCAACCCCACCAGTTGACCGAGCACGTCCTCAATCAGAAAGAGATCAGCGACTGTCGGGTCTAGCCAAACGGGCCGCACGCTTCCCAATTGAGCGATAAGTCCTGCGGCTAAGCGACACTTTGTCTCGGCTTCGAGCCAGGCCCGCCGATGGTCGCTGATGCCAGCTACGGTTGCCGCGGAGGGTAGGGGAGGGATGTCGGATAGGCGGCTGCCAACCATCGCGTAGTGATGCAGGTGGCGAAACGCAGCAGGCCAGCGCAGTTCCACAGCTGCTTTACCCGCACGGGACTCGTTGACGCGCAGCACAAAACTGCGTACACGACCCTCTACTGGTAGTTCCCTTAGTTTTGGAAGAAGGTGTGGCAGTAAAGGCGCTGACACTTCTGCCAAGCGCTTGGCAGTTGTCGAGATGTCCGCTAGCGTGCTTGGCGTCAACAGAAAAGCAGTGTCAGCATACCCGCCAAGCGCCTCTTCCGCGACTAGAAACTCGTGGGAGGAGCCTCTGAGCGCGGCGAAAGGAGCGCGAAGGGCAGGCAAGTCGAGCCCAGTTACGTGCTCCGGATTGACTCCGTCCCAAGAGTGGCGTCCGTCCGGCGCACGTTGCGCGAGAACTTGTGGAAGCAGCAGGCTCAGACGATCAAGGTGTTCTCGCGTTTCCTTGGCTTGTGACATGCTCCAGGAGGAAACACCGTCAAATTCAATAGTCTCAAACTTGTCTGCGGGTGGGCCGAGTGCCCGACGGGCTCTCCGAGTTTCCCATATTAGGGTGTGCAGGCTCACCCCGAGCGCGCCCACCGGTTGTCCGAGCAGTTTCGCGTAGTTACCAAGTTGTTGCTGTTGTCTCTTTAATTCCTCTCGGTGGTCTTGAAGTCCTTGTGCGGGCTTGAATTCATCCACGAGCTCTATGCGTGCGGAGAGATGCTCAGCAATCGCCTTCTTTTTTGCGCGATCGCTATGCAGTTCAAGCAGGAACGGCCCTAGACCAGCGTCCACTAGCCTATTGTGTACCACCTCCAGGGCAGCGCGCTTTTCTGCAACAAACAGGACTCGCAGCCCGCGTGAAATCGCAGCCGCGATGAGATTCGCGATTGTTTGAGACTTACCGGTTCCGGGGGGACCTTGAATGACCAGACTCTTGCCTGCAAGCGCGTCGAGGATTGCGCTGCATTGTGAACTGTCCGCGTCCCGGATCAGCAGGGGGGCAGCCGGCAAAGCCATTTCTGCGTCAACGTCCTTGATGGGGGCGGAATCGATGCTGCCTTCCAACTCAGGCTCACTGTCTCCGACCTGCGCAAAGAGTCGTTGAATCAAGGGGTGAAAGTGAGGGGCCTCACCCTCTGGCCAGTCCTCTGGATCGAGATCTTTATACATCAGGATCTTGCCGAATTCTAGGAGGGCGAGCGTTACGTGCCCGCGTACGCTCCACTCGGGCTTCGACTGGATCGCCTGCTGCACTGCGGAGAAGAAGTTTGCTGGAGTGTCGTCCTCCCCAAACTCCGGCATTACAAGACCGAAATCTTCCCGCATTTTTTCCTGCAATGAGACATTCGCAACGGGGTCTTCATCCGCTTGGCGCAGGGTGAAAGTGTATTCGTGCTTCCCTCCGACGGCCTTCGTTAGAGCAACGGGCAGAAGAATGAGCGGTGCAAAGCGTGACTTACCATCGCGAAGGTCCTTCCATTCCAGTGCTCCGAACGAGAGCTGTAGTAGGTTGCTGCCCGTTTCCTCAAGCAGTAGTCGGCTCTCATTGACAAGCTTGGCACCGATGCGCGCGAGGTCTTCCGGATAGAGAAGTGTTTGGATGTAGCGATCAGTGAAGGCAGCGTTCGCTTCTAGCGGCGATGGCAACGCGATCAGCGGAAGGTCGAACTCCGGGTCGATCCCTGCAATTCGAGCCGCTTCGGCTACCGGCAGGCCACCGGCTTCGGTGCCCTTGGCCTTAGAAGCTCGGTCCCGACCAAACCATCGGACTCGGTCGGGCGCGGTTTCGGGGTTTGGTGCGGCATCCTCAGTAGAGTCCCGATCCCTATCGTCTGTCTTATCACTGCCACCGAGCCATGCTCCGCGGGGCTTTGGGACGGCTCGCAATTGCATTTCCGCGCCGTCAGTAAGCTGGCGAAACAATTGATCCGGCATTTCACCGACCGCTCTAATAGCAGTGCGGCGCTTGGGAAACCCGAGAAGGGGGTTACGCAATGAAAGGTCGAGGAGCTTCCTCCGGATTCGCGCGATAGCGCTCGCCAGCTCAGAGAATGCAGGAGAGTCGGCTTTCACCTTCATTCCGTCGATTTGCTCCCCTTCTGCGCCCACGGAGTTCTCCCTGGCCTCTTGTTGCCCTGTCAGTGTTGAACTTTGAAGTCCAAGCTGTATTTCGAGTTGCTCAATCAGAGCCAAGGCTCTACGCGTCCGCCGACTTCGCAACTCATCGAGTATTTCTGCGAGCACGTGAGGGGATCGTGCGCTCTGGCGACAGAGTCGCTCGAGAACATCCAGATCGAACCGCCGGAAAGGGCGCTCGGTCAAGAGCAGTTCTCCAGCAGAGGATATGGCGTTGGCGCGGGGCCACCATCGTAGTTGATGCGGCCTTACGCACTGAACCTAGCATACGACGTAGACGGCGCAAATTGACGATTCGGATGGGCACCAGCCATGTCACGCCGCCGCATGGACTTGGAGGCCGGGCGTTCCTCCAGACCTGACCTTAGATCCACCTGGCTGCCTGCTACCTCGATGATTAGACGGGCGGGAACGATCCTGGCTTTTCAGAGCCAAGCCTGGCGCGACATTTGGTCGCGAGGTGGTACTTGTATAATTAATTACAGGTGTATAAAATGATAAACCATGAGCTACGTCGGCTGGAACTCCAAACCCGAAATCGTCTGGGACCGCCCTGGTTTCAAGCAGGGCGTAACGATCTACCGCACGCTTGAAGGGAGCCGTTACGCCTGGCGGGTCCCGTTCGACGGGGTCGTCACTCAGGCCATGGCCGCCGATCTTCTCTGCGTAAGCGTCATGAGCATCAACAACTGGGTCCGCGCTGGCAAGCTGAACGAGTTGCAGGTTGATGGCCCCTCTCTAATCCCCCTTCACGAAATCAAGCGGGTCAAAGGGATACTCGACTCCCAAGGGCGGCTCTACTCCGAGTAGCAAAGGCGGTCGCAATGAAAAAGTACCTCACGATTGGCGAGGCGGCACAGCGCCTGAACCTTCAGGTCGACACCGTCCGGCGGCTAGAGCGAAACGGTACGTTGACGGCTGAACGGACGGACGGAAAGCACCGGAGATTCCGCGCGGAGATTATCGAACGCTACGCGCGGACCCGGGAGGCGGCGCCAACACGCCCGCGCGGGAAGGCCTTACCACCGAAGGACCGCGCTCCTAGGGTGGAACCAGCCCCATCGAGGCCCCGCCGCAAAAGAATAGGGGTCGACGCGTCCCCGGAGCTGGATGAGTGGGAGTCCTTTGACAGCTCGGAGCCACCGCAAACGGATATCAATCAACTGGCCGTCGCCCCGCCACCGGACCAGCCTCCAAGTGCCAACTTCAATCGTACTCGCGACGAAGAGATCAAGCGCCTTCAGGCGATCAAGAACGTAGGCATCCGGGCAATCCCGTTTGTCGTCCCGCCGACATGGAGGGCGCGTATCGTCGCTGACTTGGAGCGGTTTGTTACCGGGAGGCAGTTTCCGTCCTACCTCTCGCTGTTCGAGGCGGGAAATATCGTTCGAGCGCGGGTTGAGGAGGTACTTGAGCCCTACCGCGCCGAACTAGCCCGGCACGCCCAAGAGCGAGCGGAAAAGACTACCGCTGAATCGAGGCTCGATGCTCTCAAGGCGCACGGTCGCAGGTACGTAGTTGACGAAACTTCCGAGTGGGAATGGGCCGAGGCGTCAGAGGCGCGGAAGGACGTTGAGAGGGCGCTCGACTCCGAAGTCGAAGCCGATTGGTCAGAACACGACGTTGAAGACTTGGCCGATGAGATTCTGGATGAGTTCGAAGAAGATGAGGAAGAGGAAGAAGAGGATGATGATGACGAGCGCGACTCGTATGATGAAAACTAGGGTGAATTACCCCTCTCAAATCTGGGAATCTGCGGGCCGAATCTAGGATTCGGTCCCAGGATTGTTTCCCGGATATCGTGCCGGAATTCCAGCCGTGCAATCCAGCACGCAATTCCAGGCAGCAATCCTGGCCGAAATGCCGGGCTGGCTGATCACGTTCGTCAACGAATCCATCAAGGAGAATGAGACACTAACGGAGAACGGAGCCGAATCAGCCGTCACCGCTCGAATTGCCCTGTTGAGCCGCCTGATTTCGGCGGCCCAGACCTATCTCAATGCCGAACTGAATATCGACCAAGCCGCAGAGCTGGCCGGATGTCACCCCGAGACGGTACGCCGTGCCGTTCGTACCGGCGCAATCCCCGACCTCCGCAAGAACCCCCGTGGGCACCACCGGATCAGGCGAGGAGACTTGGACAAACTTGTTGGCCATAGGCTCGGACGGTATGATCCCGGTGCCGATGCCCAGGACATCGCCAACCAACGGAGGCCTCGATGAAGAGGACCCGATTGCCTTGGTCGAAGTCCATCGGTCAACGCGGCCACAGGGTGCGGCTTTATGAGCCCCGCCCGAATGCGCCGATCATGCGCTCTATTTGGGTAAACGGAAAGGAGAACCGGAAGAGTCTAGGCCACCGGGACCGCGAACTTGCGACCCGGCAGGGCTACGAACTCCTCAGCGCCCTTCTCGCGAACGAACTGGCGTTCAGTGAGGAGAGCCTGACCCTCGGCATGCTTCGCGATTTGTACGTCAAGAGTCCGCGCCATTTGGCCAAGAAGGCGGGGACCCGGAAGCATGACGAAAGCAAGCTCAAGCGGGTGGTCACGTTCCTCGGGCCAAGCCGCAACGTGGTGAGCCTGTCCGAATCGGACGTTCAGCGATTCGTCACCGCGCGAAGGGTAGGGGAGAAGGAGTTGGAAGGCGTCAAGGCGGGTAAGACGGTCCAGAACCGGACGATTGAGGCGGACCTGATGTTGCTCCTGGCCGCACTCAATTGGAGCGTTCGGGAACGGTCCGCGAATGGACGGCGGCTCTTGCGGGAAAACCCCCTGATTGGGGTGAAGCTGCCAAGGGAGCGGAATCCCCGAAGGCCGGTGCTGAGCCACGCCGAGTACGTCAAAGTGCTCGGGGCTGCCTCATCGGTTCATCGGCTGCTTGAGCTGGCACTCATCCTGGCGGAAGGTACCGGCCGCCGCATCTCGGCTTGGCGGAACCTCACTTGGGATGACGTGGACTTGCCGGGTGCCAGCATTCGGTGGCGGGCCGAGTTCGACAAGAAGGGGTACGAACAGATAGTCCCGATGAGCAGGCCGGTAGCGAAAGCGCTCCGGGCCGTAAGGAAGCTCCAGGCCGCGATAGGTGCGGCACCGGTCTTTCCGGCCCCCAAAGACTCGTCAAGGCCATGCGATAGACATTTGCTCGACAATTGGCTGCGGCGAGCGTTCAAAAACGCAGAGGTGGCGCTACCCATGGGCGGCTTGTGGCACACGCTCCGGAGAAAGTGGGCTACGGAGCGAAAGGGCTACCCGATCAAAGATGTGGCGGCAGCGGGTGGCTGGCGGGATGAGCGCACCATTCTCACTTCCTACCAGCAGGTGGATGCGGACACCGTAAAGCGGGTGGTCCTCCATCCGACCCAACGGTTGAGCGGTGCCAAGTAACTCACAACACTGCTCACAACATCCGTTCCGGTAGCAAGAAAGCCCTACCGCAGAACTCGCGATAAGGCTTGAGGTTAGGACATGGAGCGGATGGGAATCGAACCCACGACCCCCTGCTTGCAAAGCAGGTGCTCTCCCAACTGAGCTACCGCCCCGGCAACCGAAGAATATAACGAAGCCGGGGAGGCGGCCTCAGTCGTCCCCCCTACTACGCGGCCCGCACCCTCGCGAGGCCGACCGCTTCCGGCAACTCCCCACTCGCCCGCGCATCCGGATCGACGAACGAGAGGGTCTTGCGCCCTTCTATGACTGCAGCGAGCGCCTGGCATACCGCCGGGTCGAGCGCGCGCCCCGACAACTGGCGAATGCGCTCCAGCGCATCGATTGGGGTGTCCGACTGCCGATATGGCCTCGGCGAGACTAGGGCATCCCACACTTCCGCCGCGGCGAGGATCCGCGCCATCCGGGGAATCGACTCTCCCACCAGCCCATCGGGGTACCCGGTTCCATCCCACCGCTCATGATGCCCGCGAATAGCGCGGGTGATTTCCGCCAAGTCCGGGTACGCCGCCAGGATGTCGCTGGCGATCTGGGGATGCCGCTTGACCTGCTCGAACTCCGAATCTGTCAGCGCACCGGGCTTGTCGACGATTTCCGCCGGCACACCGATCATGCCGAGATCGTGCAGCCGGCCTGCCAGCCGAATCGCCTCGACGCTGGCGTCATCCTCGCCCACCGCGACCGCGACCGCGGCGGCCAAGTCGGCTACGCGGACCGCATGGCCGGTGAGGTAGCTGTGGCACGCTTCGGAAAGACGAACCAACGCTTCGAGGCTCGCCAACATCCGTTTCCGCACCGACTGCGCCTCTTGGTGCAGTTGAAGGGTGACGTCCTGGAGCGACGCCCGGAGAGAGGCTTCCCGGCGCTCGTCCTCGATTCGCCTTTCCCGCTTCTGGAGCGCCTCGTCCACCGCGGCAAAGATGGCGGCCGACCCCGCATTCCGTTCGAGGCAGGCTGATACGCCATGCCGCGAGAAATGAGCGACGTCCCGGGCATCCTGTCCTTCGCCGACAACGACGAGCGCAATCCGCGGATCGGATTCGAGGGCGCGGAGAATCAGGGTGGTGTCGGCGGTCAGATCGAACGACCGGCCGAGCAGAATCGCACCGACCCAATACTCGCCGATGGTATGGATCAGATCGTCGCGGTCGGCGAGCGTGGCCGCCAGAAGCCCGTGCCGCGTAAGGCCGATCGTGAGTTGTCCCGGTTCCGGGAGGTCTCCCACCAGGAGCACCGACCGGCCGCGGCGGGCGCTCGCGCCAGGACTCCGGCGGGAGAGGAGGCTCAGCCGGAGATCTTCCCGGCCGGCGGGTTGAGTCATGGGTCGGGGGGTCACGCGCTCACCTCCATGGCGGTATTCGCGGCGGTCATGGCCGCTAGGCTCTGGCGGAGCATCTGGACGCCGCGCTTCGCGATCTCGCAGGCGCGGGGCGCGGAGACGCCGAGGCGGGCGCCGACCTCGCGAAAGGGAAGATTGCTGAGATAGTGGAGCTCGACCGCCTCGCGTTCCCGGTGCGGGAGCATCGTCACCGCGCGACGGACCAGGTGCCAGGTGCTCTCCTGCTCCACCGCATCAGAGAAGTCGAGCGAGTCTGGGTCGGGGAGCACGTCGCCGATCGGCCGGGGTTCGCCGTCCGGGGTCCCGGTCGAGGTCTCGTGAAGGGAGAGGTCCATGCCGCGATACCGCTCGTCCTGCCAGGTCCAATATTCGTTCAGCGAAACCCCGAGTTCGCAGGCGACTTCACGCCCCTCCGGGCGGCGCAGGGTGCGCGCCGCGACCCGCCGCTCGGCCTTGCCTACTTCGCGCCGGCGGTCGTTGGCGGGGCGGGAGACCGGGCTCTGGCGGCGGACCTCATCGAGGACCGCCCCACGAATCCGGGGGCAGGCAAAGGTGGAGAAGGAGAGTCCGCGCGCCGGCTCGAAGCGGTCGATGGCCTGGGAAAGCCCGAGGAAGCCGGAGGAAATCGCCTCGCCGCGGTCGAGCGTCGGGATCTTCCGGGACAGCTGGGCAGCGTTCTGATATAGGAGCTTGAGGTAGCGGCCCACCAACTCCTGCCGCCCCTTCTGGGTCGGCTTGGCGGCGAACTGCGCCCAGCGATTTCTGTCTTCGGTGTTCCGCTTGGTCTCGGTCAGGATCATTGCGCTCATCATCCGACTCCATTGAGGTCGGTCCTGATTAATGCGCGGAATGTGCCTCGATTCCCCAGATGACGCAGCTTTGTAACTTATTCTATTTCAATGAGTTATGTGACAAGAAAACTGGGGATGATTCTCGAATGGGACATTCTGTCGCCGACGTGGGGCAAAATAGTACACCTACTATTTTGCCTCGCCGGCCGCCCATTCGGTGAGCTTCCGGGAGAGAGTCCGGCGGTCGACGCCTAGAATCCGGGCCGCCTGGCTCTGGTTCCCCCCTACGGCATGCAAGGTTCGTTCGATGTATTCCCGTTCCACCCGATCGAGGCTCCACGCATCTCGAAGTCCCGACCCGATGATATCGTCCGGTGCCTGGGAGGAGCGCCTCGGCAGGTCGATCGAGAGCTTGCTCGAGCCGCTATGCAGAATCACCGCCCGTTCCACGACGCTGGCCAGTTCCCGCACGTTGCCGGGCCAGTCGTAGGACTCGAGCCGCCGAAGCGCCTCCGACGTCAACTCCGGCGCTTCGGTCCCATTTTCCCGGGCGACAGCCTGGAGGAAGTGCGCGGCAAGCTTGGGGATGTCTTCCCGGCGGTCCCTAAGGGGTGGCACGGCAATAGGAAAGACATTCAGCCGGTAGTAGAGGTCGTCTCGGAAGCGGCCGCCGGCGACCTCGTCGGTGAGGTCGACATTGGACGCCGCCACCAGCCGGAAATCGACCGGGATGAGTGCGTTGGCGCCTACCCTCTGCACCCGATGGTCTTGGAGGACGCGCAGCAGCTTGGCCTGAATCGACGCGCTGATCGAGGAGCACTCGTCGAGGAAGACGGTCCCGTTGGCGGCCTCCTCCACGAGTCCGCGCCGGCTCGAGGTCGCGCCGGTGAAGCTCCCCTTCACATGCCCGAAGAGTTCCGATTCGAGCAAGGTCTCGGAGAACGATGCGCAGTGGACCGGAACGAACGGGTGGTTGGCCCGGTCGGAGAGGCGATGGACCTCACGGGCGACCAGTTCCTTGCCGGTGCCCGTTTCTCCGGTGATCAAGACCGTGCTCCGGGTCGGCGCCACCCGGAGGATCATCTCGTGAAGGCGGCGCATCGGGGGAGAATCGCCGACGAGAAGGCGGCGGCCCGGGGCATCGCTCTCCCGGCGGAGCTGCGCGAGTTCGCGGCGCCGGGAGCGCTCTTCGAGTGCTCGACGGAGCACCAGGGTAAGCTCTTCCAGGTTGAGCGGCTTCGGGAGGTAATCGAAGGCGCCGAGCCGCATGGCATCGACCGCGTCGGCGATCATCCCCGCCCCGGACATGATCACGAACTGCGCGTCGGTCTGGAGTCCGACGCCGGCGCTCAAGACCGACAGGCCGCTCATGCCGGGGAGGTTGACATCGAGCATGACCAGGTCGTAGAGCTCGCGTTCCAGGAGGGGAAGGGCCGCCTCACCGCTGCCGGCCACTTCGGAGCGCCAGCCTAGCGCCGTGAGCGCGGCGCGGAGGACGCCTTGCACTGTGGGGTCATCCTCCACCACGAGGACGCTCACCGTTCCACCGCGGGAGGTCGCCGGCTCGGTCATGCGCGCTCCAGGTCGATCGGATTGGGCAATTGCGGACAATCCAATGTATAAATAGAGGCACGCCACCCCATCGCCAACTACAGGAACCAGCCCCCATTGACGACCCGCATTCTGACCCAGGCCGAGGTCACGGCGCTGCTGCCGATGCCGGAGTGCGTGGAGGTTATGGAAGAGGTGCTCCGAACCCTCGCCCGCGGAGAGGCGATTCTCCCGCTCCGCACCATGCTCCAGCTGCCGGAGGGGCGGGGGATCTTCGGCTTGATGCCCTCCCACCTCAGCGCTCCGCCGGCCTTAGGCCTCAAGGCGATTTCCGTCTTTCCAGCGAACGACGGAACGGCCTTCGATTCGCACCAGGGACTCGTCATCCTCTTCAGTCCGGAGCGCGGCAACCCGATCGCGATCATGGACGCAAGCAGCATCACCGCTATCCGGACCGCGGCGGTATCGGCGGTGGCCACCCGTGCGCTGGCGCGGGAGGATGCGGCCGATCTGGCGCTGGTCGGCAGCGGGGTGCAGGCGCGCACCCACTTGGAGGCGATGGCGGTGGTGCGTCCGCTCCGCCGGGTCCGGGTCTGGAGCCCGACCCGGGTTCGGGTGGAGGCGTTCGCCAAGTGGGCCGCCGAGGCGCTCGGCATCACGGTGGAGATTTCCTCCGGCCCGGAAGAAGCGGTGCGGGGGGCCTCGATCGTCTGCACGGTGACCGCCGCGTCGCAGCCGGTGATCCGGGGGGAGTGGCTCAGCGAGGGGGCGCATGTCAATGCCGTCGGCTCGAGCGACCGGACCGCGCGCGAACTGGACGCCGCCGCCGTGGCACGGTGCCGGCTGCTGGTGGACCGCATCGAGTCCACCGTGAATGAATCGGGGGATTTTCTCATGGCGCGGGCCGAAGGCGCCATTGCGGACGATCACATTCGGGGCGAGCTGGGGGACGTGCTCCTCGGCAAGATTCCCGGCCGCACGTCGGGGGAGCAGATTACCCTCTTCAAGTCGCTCGGCTTGGCCGTCGAAGACCTGGCCGCGGCGCACCACGTCCTTCGCGCCGCGGAGCGCGCGAATGTCGGGCTGACCGCCGAACTGGGCGGGCTCCGCCACTAGGTCGTTACTCTTCTTCGCCACGTGAATCCGAGAGGAACCCACTCATGCCGCTGATGCCGCCGATCAACCTGAAGTCGTGGATCGAGGAACACCGGGCGCTGCTCAAGCCGCCGGTCGGGAACAAGATGATCTGGCAAGATTCCGAGTTCATGGTGATGGCCGTGGGGGGGCCGAACCAGCGGAAGGACTTTCACGTCGAAGACGGCGAAGAGTTCTTCTATCAGGTCGAAGGAGACATCGTCCTTCGGATCATCGAAGGGGGGAAGGTCCGGGAGATTCCGATTCGGGAGGGGGAGATGTTCCTCCTTCCTCCGAACATTCCGCATTCGCCGCAGCGGCCCGCCAATACCGTCGGCCTCGTGATCGAGCGGCGCCGCGGCGGCGAGGAGGAAGACCATCTCCGCTGGTTCTGTGAAAACTGCGGCGAGATGCTGTACGACGCGAACTTCCAGCTCGTCGATCTTGGCAAGCAACTCAAGCCGATCATCGAGCAATTCTACGCCGACGCTGCGCTCCGCACCTGCAAGAAGTGCGGCACCGTAATGCCGGTGCCCGCTCCGGCCGTCCCCGCCGCCAAGTAGTGCTGACGGTCGACCTTCACACGCATATCC
Source organism: Gemmatimonadales bacterium (assembly GCA_013140635.1). Taxonomy (GTDB): domain Bacteria; phylum Gemmatimonadota; class Gemmatimonadetes; order Gemmatimonadales; family GWC2-71-9; genus JABFSM01. The sequence goes on along the minus strand of JABFSM010000198.1, from coordinate 16,447 downwards.
TGCCGAAGTCGTGGCCCGACCTTGCGTCGCGCTACGGCTACGGCGGGTGGGTGGCCCTCGAGCACCATGCTCCCTGCAAGGCGCGGATGGTAGTGGACGGGACGGTGTTTCGGGAAATCGGGGACAACTGCTGGCTTCCTGCCCGCCGGCTCGAGGAATGCGACGCGCATGGCGTCGGCGTACAGGTCCTCTCCACCGTGCCGGCGATGTTCAGCTACTGGGCCCGCGCGGAGGATGCGCTCGATCTATCTCGGATGCTTAACGACCACATTGCAGGTGTGGTGCGCGAGCATCCCCGCCGGTTCACCGGGTTGGGGACGGTGCCGCTTCAGTCGCCGGAGTTGGCGGCGCGCGAAATGGAACGGTGCGTCAAGGAACTGGGCCTTTGCGGGGTACAGATCGGCACCCATGTCGGGGAGTGGAATCTCGACCACCCCGAACTCTTCCCCTTTTTCGAGGCGGCAGCACGGCTCGACGCCGCCGTCTTCGTGCATCCGTGGGACATGCTCGCTCCCGAGCGGATGCGGAAGTACTGGCTGCCGTGGCTCGTCGGGATGCCGACGGAAACAGCGCTCGCCGTCTGCTCGGTGATTTTCGGTGGGGTGCTGGAGCGGCTCCCCACTCTGAAGATCGGCTTTGCGCATGGCGGCGGCTCCTTTCCCGGCACCTTCGGGCGAATCGAGCATGGCTTCCATGCCCGCCCCGATCTCGTGGCGGTGGACAACCCGCACCCGCCGAGCACCTATCTGCGGCGCTTCTACGTGGATTCCCTAACGCATGATGCCGAAGCGCTCCGGCTCCTGCTTCGGATGCATGGCACCGAGCGGGTGGCGCTCGGTTCGGACTATCCCTTTCCGCTCGGCGAGGAGCGTCCCGGCGCCCTCATCGCGTCGATGACCGATCTCGATGCGCCCACCCGGGCCCGCTTGTTGCACGGGACGGCGCTCGAGTTTCTTGGCCTTACGCCGGAGCGGTTCTCGTGAGGGTAGACCCAGACACTCGCGGCGAGGAATGGGCGCTCCGGGCGGACGAGCGGGACCCGCTCGCCTGGTGCCGGGGCGAGTTCGAGTTGCCGACCGGAACCGGCGGACACCCGCTTCACTACTTCTGCGGCCATTCGCTCGGGCTGCTGCCGAAGAGCGCCCGCACCGTCGTGACGCAGGAACTCGACGACTGGGCCCGCTTCGGCGTCGAAGCGCACTTCGAGGGGACGCATCCCTGGTACTCGTACCACGAGCGGCTGCGGCGACCGCTCGCGGCCATCGTGGGCGCGGAGCCCGGCGAAGTCGTGGCGATGAATTCGCTCACGGTGAATCTCCATCTGATGCTGGTGTCGTTCTATCGGCCCGCCGAGGGGCGGTCGAAGATCCTGATGGAAGCGGGGGCGTTTCCCTCCGATTCATACGCCATCGAATCGCACATCGGCACGCGGGGGCTCGATCCGGCGAAGGAAGTAGTGAGACTGTCTCCGAGAGAGGGGGAGGCAACGCTCCGCACCGAGGACATCGAGACCGTGCTCTCGGAACGGGGGCGGGAGATCGCGCTGGTACTCCTGCCCGGGGTACAGTTCGTCACCGGGCAGCTCCTCGACATACCGCGCATTACGGCGGCGGCAAGGCGCGCCGGGTGCGCGGTGGGCTTCGATCTGGCGCATGCGGCCGGCAACGTGCCTCTTTCGCTCCACGAGTGGGATGTGGATTTCGCGGTCTGGTGCTCCTACAAGTACTTGAACGGGGGGCCCGGCGCGGTCGGCGGATGCTTCGTGCACTCGCGCCATGCCGGCGATCAATCCCTCCCGCGGTACGGTGGTTGGTGGGGCAACGATCCCTCCAGCCGATTTCGGATGCAGCTCAACGAGTCGTTCGTTCCGGTGGCGAGCGCGGATGGGTGGCAGCTCAGCAACCCACCGATCCTCGCTATGGCGCCACTCCTCGCGTCGCTCGCGCTCTTCGAGCGCGCCGGGCCGGCGGAACTCCAGGCCAAGTCGGCGGCGCTCTCGCTCTACCTGGCGTATTTGTTGGATGACTTGCCCCAAGATATGGCGCGGGCGATCACGCCCGCCGTGCGCGGGGCCCACGGGTGTCAACTCTCGCTCCGGATTCGTGGCGACGCCGCGGCGGTGGCGCGAGCGCTTCGCGACCGCGATGTCGTGGTCGACGTCCGGCCTCCGGATATTCTGCGCGTGGCGCCGGTGCCGCTCTACAACACTTTCCGCGACCTCTGGTCTTTCCGGCGCGCCCTGGGCGAGCTCCTGTGAGCGACCGTCCCTTTGTCATCGTGGGGGCGGGGCTGGCCGGCTCCCTCATGGGCGCGTTGCTCGGGCAGCAGGGGCGTGGTGTCGTGATGCTCGAACGGCGCCCCGATCCGCGCCTCTCCGCCGCCGAGTCGGGAAGATCGATCAACCTGGCGCTGTCGACCCGCGGCATTTCGGCGCTCGAGCGAGTGGGGCTTGCCGAATCGGTGCTTGGCCTCGCCACGCCGCTCCGCGGCCGGATGATTCACTCGATCAAGGGTGATCTCGCCTTCCAGCCTTACGGCAGAAAAGGGCAGGCGATCCATTCGATTTCCCGCGCCGACCTCAATCGCATTCTGATCGACGGCGCGGAACGAACCGGTAACGTCGAGCTGCACTTTGGCCGGCGATGCACCGCCGTCGATCTGGACCACGGAACGGTCACCGCCGGCGATGCCGGCGCCGGCGAAACGCCCGTGCACTTCGGCGGAACGGTGATCGGCACCGACGGAGCCTATTCCATCGTTCGGCGAGAGATGCAACGGCTCGAGCGGCAAGACTTCTCACAAGCTTATCTGAGCCATGGATACAAGGAGCTCTACATTCCCGCGGGCCCCGACGGGCGGCACCTCCTCGACCGCAATGCGCTCCATATCTGGCCCCGCGGCGGCTTCATGCTGATGGCGATGGCCAATGTGGACGGGTCGTTCACCGGCACGCTGTATTTGGCGCACCAGGGGAGAGAGGGGTTCAGCTCGCTCAGCGGCGCGGCGGAGGTGCGGGCCTTTTTCGAGCGCTGGTTTCCCGACGCCGTCCCCCTCTTTCCCAACCTTGCGGAGGAGTTCGCGTCCAGGCCGGTCGGCAGTCTCGTCACGATTCGGTGTCGGCCTTGGCATGTCGGCGGCTCCGCGGTTCTAGTCGGCGACTCCGCGCATGCCGTGGTTCCGTTCTTCGGCCAAGGGGCGAATGCCGCGTTCGAGGACTGCCTTGCCCTGGAGCAGGCGTTGATCGAGCACCCGCGCGACCAGGAGACCGCCTTTTCGGTCTACGAGGCCCGGCGGGCGCCGAATACCGACGCGCTGGCCGACCTCACGATCGGCAATTTTCGTGAAATGCGGGACAAAGTGGCGTCACCGCTCTTTCGTCTGGAAAAGAAAGGGAGTGCGCTGCTCCACGCGCTCCTCCCGCGGTGGTACCTTCCGCTCTATTCGATGATCACCTTCTCGACGATCCCGTACGCCGCCGCCCGAAGCCGGGCCATTCGGCAGCGCCGAGCTATCGTTGCGGCAACGATCCTTCTGCTCTTCGCTCTGCTGGCGGCTGCCGCCTTCTTTTCCGTCACTTGTTGCTCGGATCCGATGCGATGACTCTGACTTATTCGTCCTACCTTCGGCTTCCAGAACTGCTGGAGCTGCAACAGCCCCGCTCGACCCCCGCGGAGCACGATGAGATGCTGTTCATCGTGATTCACCAGGTGTACGAGCTCTGGTTCAAGCTGGTGCTGCACGAGACCGAAAAGGTCAATCGCGGTTTCGAGGCGAACGATCTCTACGGCGCCATCGCGACCTGGAAGCGGCTCCGCACCATTCTCAAGACCCTGGTCAGCCAGATCGATATCCTGGAGACGATGACACCGATGTCATTCTCGTCCTTTCGGGACCGGCTCGACACCGCGTCGGGGTTTCAGTCGTTTCAGTTCCGGGAGATGGAGTTTGCCTTCGGGCACAAGCGGCCCCAGGCTGCCGCTGCGATTCCCGACGAGGCGGGGGAGCGGGCCGTGGCCGAGCGGCGGCTGCCCGAGCCCTCGGTAATGGACTACTTCTACCGGTTCTTGTCCCGGCGCGGCCTCCGGGTGCCGGCGGAGCTGCTCACCCGCGACCTCACGCGGCCTAACCAGGCGCACGAGGGCCTCCAGGATGAGTTGCTGCGCGCGTATGCCGAACAGCCCGAACTGGTCATTCTCTTCGAGCTGATGACCGATTTCGACGAGGGGTTTCAGGAATGGCGGTACCGGCACATCAAGCTCGTGGAGCGGACGATCGGCGCCAAGAAGGGCACCGGCGGCTCGGCGGGTGTCGAGTACCTCAAACGATCGCTCTGGCAGCCGATGTTTCCCGATCTCTGGGCCATTAGGCACCGCATGTGATCTACGATATCTCTCCTCCGATTTCGCCGTCGCTCGCGGTCTGGCCCGGCGACACGCCCCCCTCGCGCGAGGTGCTGCTCGATCTGGCGCGAGGCGACAGCGTGACGCTTTCAACTCTTCGCGCCACCGTTCACCTCGGTTCCCACGTCGACGCGCCGAGTCATTATGGGCGGGACGGCCGCACGATCGAGGCGCAACCGGTCGAGCGGTACATCGGGCCCTGCGAAGTGATGCGGGTGCCAGTTGCCAGGGGGGCAACGGTGACCCCGGGCCTGTTGCCGCGACCGCCTCGGGAGCCGCGGCTCCTCTTGTCGACCGGCACCTATCCCGATACCGAACGGTTCAATGAAGACTTTGCGGCGCTGTCCGCCGAGCTGATCGATCAGCTTCACACCGCCGGCGTAAGGCTGATTGGGGTGGACACACCGAGCGTCGACCTTTTCTCGTCGAAAGAATTGCCGGCGCATGGGCGGTGCCTGGCGCACGACATGGCGATTCTCGAAGGATTGGTGCTCGATGCGGTGCCGGAAGGGCGTTATGAGCTGATCGCCCTGCCGCTCAAGCTGGTGGGGTTCGATGCGAGCCCGGTGCGCGCGGTGCTCAGATCGTTGCGATGACCTTGAGCTCGATCGCGATCGGCGTCGGGAGGCGGGTCACCTCCACCGTGGTGCGGGTCGGGCGGTTGCCGGCGAACGCCTCCGCGTAGAGCCGGTTCAGGGTCGCGAAGTCCTTCCGCATATCGGTCAAGAACACCGATACATCGACGATATTCTCCCACGCCGACCCGGCGTCTTCGAGGACCGCCCGCACATTGGCGAAGGCTTGGCGGCACTGCACCTCGAAGTCGTAGGAGAGGATGCTCCCATCCGGCGCGAGGGTGACGCCGGGAATGTCGGTCCGTCCGCGCACCCGAGGGCCGATACCGGCGAGGAAGAGGAGGGAGCCGGCGCGCCGGGCATGCGAATAGGGGCCGACCGGCTCCGGGGCGCGGTCGCTGTTCAGAGCTTCAGGCATACGTTTTTCGGCTCGGTGAAGAATCGGATCGCCTCGTCGCCCCCCTCGCGCCCCACGCCGCTTTGCTTCATTCCGCCGAACGGCACCCGGAGGTCTCGGATAAGCCAGCAATTGACCCAGACCGTTCCGCACTCGATGCGCGCCGCCACCCGATGCGCCCGGGTCACATTGCCGGTCCAGACCGAGGCGGCGAGTCCGTATGGGCTGTCGTTGGCCAAGGCAACGGCCTCCTCTTCCGTCTCGAACGGCGCGATCGTCACCACCGGGCCGAAGATCTCTTCTTGGTTGACCCGAGAGCTCATCGGCAGCCCGGTGATGACCGTCGGCTGCAGAAAGTAGCCGTGCCGGCATCGGGCGGGAAGGTTAGGCGGACGGCCGCCCCCGCACCGGACGGTGCCCCCCTCCTCCCGCGCCAGCGCGATGTACCGCTCGATCTTCTCCCGATGCCCCGACGAGATCAGGGCGCCGATGTTGGTGGCCTCATGGAGGGGATCGCCAATGACGAGGCTCTTGGCATGCTCAACGAATCGGGCCACGAACCGCTCGTAGAGCGGCGCTTCCACGAGAATCCGCGAGGCGCAGAGGCAAATCTGGCCCTGGTTGGTGAAGGAGGCGCGGACCAGCTCGGGGAGGCTCTTCTCGAAGTCGGCATCCGCGAAGAGTAGGGCCGGGTTCTTCCCGCCCATTTCGAGCGTGAGCTTCTTGAACGCCGGCGCGGCGAGGCCGGCAATCGCCGCGCCGGTGGCCGTGCCGCCGGTGAACGAGATGGTCCGCACCGAGGGATGGCGCACCAAGGCCGCTCCGGCGCCGGCGCCGCGCCCATGCACGATGTTGAGCACCCCTTTCGGCAAACCGGCTTCCACACAGATATCGGCAAGGAGCGACGCGGTGAGCGGCGTCAGCTCCGAAGGCTTGGCTACCGCGGTGTTTCCGGTGGCGAGGGCCGGCGCAATCTTCCAGCTCAACAAATAGAGTGGCAGGTTCCAGGGCGAAATGAGCCCCACCACCCCTCGCGGCTGACGCAACGTATAGTTGAGCGCGATCCGATCGGTGGCGTGCGTCTCGGAGCGAGTTTGCAACACGGCGGTCGCAAAGAACCGGAAGTTGGCAGAGGCACGAGGGATGTCGAGGGACCGGGCCAGCGAGAGCGGTTTGCCGGTGTCGTCCGATTCGGCCCGCGCCAGCTCATCGGCGCGGGCATCGATCAACTCCGCGATCCGGAGGAGAATCCGGGATCGCTCACCGGCCTTGGTGGCGGCCCATTCGGGAAACGCGGCCTCGGCCGCAGCCACCGCCCGCGCCGCGTCGGCGTCATCGCTGTCGGGCGCTTTGGCGATGACGGTGCCGGTCGCCGGCTCTTCGACGTCCACATAGCGGCCGCTTGCCGGGGCCGCCATGGCGCCATCGATGAAGTTCGTGAGAATGCGCACCGGCTAGATCGACGCGATCCGGCCGCCATCCACCGGAAGACTCACTCCGGTGACGTAGCTCGCGGCGGGGGAGGCAAGGAACAGGATGGCGGCGGCGATCTCCTCGGGTTCCGCAAAGCGGCCAAGGGGGATGTCGGCTAGCATCGCGCGTTCGACCGAGTCTTTGGAGGCGCCCGGCGCGGCGGCGCGCGAGTTGACCAGCCCTTCGAGCCGACCGGTCTTGGTGTACCCCGGGAGCACATTGTTCACCGTAATGCCGTCGGGGCCGAGCTCCTTCGAGAGGGTCTTGGCCCATCCCGCCACGGCGGCGCGGACTGTGTTGGAAACCCCAAGGCCCTTGATCGGTTCGCGCACGGAGGTGGAAATGATATTGATGATGCGGCCATATTTTTCGGCGCGCATGCCTGGTACAACCGTTTGGACCAGCGCCTGGTTGCAGAGGAGATGCATGGAAAACGCCGCGCGAAACGCTTCATCGGTGGCTTCGAGAGCCGCGCCCGGCGGTGGGCCGCCGGAGTTGTTCACCAGAATATGGAATGGAGGAAATTCGGCGAGGTAGCCCTCCACCGCGGCGCGCACCGAGTCGGGATCGGAGAAATCGGCAATCAGAAAGTTGTGCTTACCGCCGGAAACGGGGGGCAAGGAGTCGCGCACCGCCTCGAGTTGCGCCCCGTTTCGGGCCAGGAGCACCACTGTGGCGCCGGCACCGGCAAAGGCCTCGGTGGCGGCACGGCCGATTCCTTGGGTGCTGCCACATACGAGGGCGCGGCGATGTTCGAGCGGGAACATGGCGACCAAGCTACTCCCCCCATTGATGGGGCGGGAGTGCCTGGTCAGGCGGCGAGGCGGGAGCTTCGAAGATCGAGTTGGGCGCTGACCCGGTTCAGGGCCACACGCACTTCATGCACCCGGCCGGCCGCGACGCGGAGGACATCGTCGAGCCCGGCGCGCTCCGCCAGGCGGTGCTCCGAGGCTTCGGCGTAGCCGCGCCCGCCGAGTGCCTCGTAGTACGACAGGTCGGGACCTCCGCGCCGCAGCCGCTGCGCCGCGATCCGTTCGGGGAAGACCCCTGACAGCCAGAGAGCGTAGTTGCCGAGGTGCACCGATACTTTGAAGGTGCGGTCGCCGGTGGAATTCCCTAAGTCGGCAAGAATGTCCACCATGTATTGGTGGTCCTGGTCGTCTACCTCGGCAACCCGCGTGGCGCGCTGCCGAATGCCGAATTCGCGGAGCATCGCGGCGAAGTAGTCGGCCACCTCGGCTTGTTCGAGGCCGACATCGAGCAGGGCCCGGCGAACGAGGACGTAGAAGAGCAGGGAAGGCGAGGGCCCCGGCAGGTTTGCATTCAGCAGAAAACCGACCAACTCCCGACGGTCGAGGATGGCGTCGAGCGACCCACGGGACACCGCATTGGTCCCAATGCAGCGTCCAAGGAGGTCGAGGTCGTCCCCTGTAAGGCGGCTTCGGGCATCGGGGGTGATCATCACGGTCTGCAAGTCTCCTAGTTAGTCGCTATTTCGTGTTCGCTATTGGCTATTCGCTATTCGCCAAAGGCTGTTAGCGAATAGCGAATAGCCAATAGCGAACGATCTATCACGCAAACCCCATACCTCGCGCCCTTGTGCCAACGAGGTACAAGCCGTACCTATCTATATACACGTCGCCCAGATCCCACCCATACACACCATCGGCTCCTTCATGCATGTTGACCGTGACGACCTCCTCCGCACTCTTGCGGAGCTCGTTCGAATCAACTCGATCAACCCGACGCTGGTGCCGGGCGCGCCGGGAGAGAGGGAGATTGCCGCGTACGTGGCACGCTGGCTTACGGAGGCGGGGCTCGAGGTGCTGACTCATGAGCCGGAGCCGGGCCGGACGAGCGTGACAGGGCGGCTTCGGGGGTCCGGCGGCGGCAAGAGCCTCATGCTCAACGCCCACATGGACACGGTGGACGTGGTGGGAATGTCGGAGCCGTTCTCCGGGGCCATTCGCGGCGGAAAACTCTTCGGGCGCGGCGCCTATGATATGAAGGGGAGTCTCGCCGCTTGTATGGCCGCTGCGAAGGCGCTGGCCCGGTCCGGCGTTCCGCTCAAGGGAGATCTCGTGGTGGCCGGCGTGGCGGATGAGGAATACGGGAGTCTCGGCACCGCGGATATTCTCACCCGGATCCGCACCGATGCCGCGATCGTCACCGAACCGACATCGCTGCGCTTGTGCCGAGCGCACAAGGGCTATCTCTGGATCGAGGTGGAGGTGCTCGGACGGGCGGCGCACGGGAGCCGCTTCGAGCAGGGGGTCGACGCAAACATGCGGATGGGGCGTTTCCTCGGCGCGCTCGACCGGCTGGAGCGGGAGCTTCGCGGCCGGCCGCCTCATCCGCTGGTGGGGCCGCCTTCGCTGCATGCGGCGCTGCTCGAGGGGGGGAGCAGCCTCAGCACCTACGCCGCGAGGAGTCTCCTCAAGATCGAACGCCGCACCGTGCCCGGCGAGACCGAATCGGGGGCCATGGCGGAGATCGAGCATCTTCTCACCGCACTTCGCAAGGAAGACCCCGCGTTCGAGGGACAGGCCCGCGCCTTCTTCGTTCGGGAATCTTTCGAGGTGCCGCCCGACGCGGGAATCGTGCGGACGCTGGAGAGGAGCGCAACCCACGTTCTCGGCTCACCCCCGAGTCACTTTGGGGACACGCCATGGATGGATTCGGCGCTCACCGCGGCCGCCGGCATCGAGACCGTCGTCTTTGGGCCCCACGGCGCCGGCGCCCACGCGGATGAAGAGTGGGTCGATGTGGAGTCGGTCGTACAGGCCGCAGACGTTCTGGCGGAGACGGCTCGAGACTGGTGCGCGTGATCCCTTTCGCCGTAAAGCACTCATCTCTGGAGGCCTGATGCGCGGACACATGATGCAGTGGCCGCTGGTGCTCACGCACTTCCTCGACCGGGCCCGCCGCCTCCACGCCGGACGGATCATCAGCTCCCGGCAGCCGGGCGGCGTGCATCGCTACACGTACGCCGACTGGGCCCAGAGGGTCGACCGACTGGCGGGCGCGCTGGCGGCGCTCGGGGTGGTCCGGGGCGACCGGGTTGGGACACTCGGCTGGAACAGCTACCGGCACTTCGAGGCCTACTTCGCGATTCCCTGCATGGGCGCGGTGCTCCACACCGTCAACGTGCGGCTCTTCGCCGAACAGATGGTCTATGTGATCAACCACGCCGCCGATTCGGTGCTGCTGGTGGATGCTTCCCTGGTGCCTCTCCTCGAAAAGATCAAACCGCAACTCACCACGGTGCGCCATTTCGTGGTGATGGCGGACGCGGGAACGCCGATTCCTCCTGGGTATCTCGACTACGAAGCGTTATTGGCCGAAGCGCCGGCATCGACAACGTGGCCCGCGCTCGACGAGGAAGAAGCGGCGGCGATCTGTTTCACTTCCGGCACCACCGGCCATCCGAAGGGTGTGCTCTATTCCCATCGCGCCCTCGTGCTCCACACGCTCGGCATCTCCCTGACGGATGCCTTCCAGCTTTGCCAACGGGACGTCATCCTCACGATCGTGCCGATGTTTCACGCGAATGCCTGGGGGATCCCGTTTGCCGCCGCGATGCTGGGCTCGGGGCTGATTCTTCCGGGGCCGCATCTGCTCCCCAAGGATCTGCTCGATCTCATCGAAAGCGAGAAGTGCACCTTTATTGCAGGGGTGCCGACGATCGTGTCGGCGCTCTACCAGTACACGGCGCAAGAGAGACGATTCCCCCCGGCGATCCGCCAGCTTGTCATCGGTGGCGCCCCCCTTCCACGCGTTCTGCTGGAAGGCCTCCGCCGAGACTGGCAGACGGAGGTGGTGCACTCATGGGGGATGACCGAACTCTCGCCGGCGGGAACGGTGTCTCGGATACGGTCGGAGATGGATGACTGGTCCGAAGACGCCAAGACTGCGGTCCGCCTGATGCAGGGCGCTCCCTTTCCGCTCGTCGAGCTCCGGGTGATTACCGAAACCGGCGCCGAGGCGCCGTGGGACGGCGCCACCGCCGGCGAGCTGGAAGCGCGCGGGCCATGGGTCGTCTCGGAGTACTACGAGGATCCCTCCGGCCAGGACCGATTCAGCGAGGGGTGGTTCAAGACCGGCGATGTGGCCGCGATCGATGAGCGGGGGTACGTGCGCCTCGTCGACCGCTCCAAAGACCTGGTGAAGAGCGGCGGTGAGTGGATTTCGAGCGTAGAGCTCGAGAACGCCATTATGAGCCATCCCTCGGTGGCCGAGGCGGCGGTGATTGCGGTGGCGCACCCGAAGTGGACCGAACGCCCGCTGGCCTGTGTGGTGGCGCGGCCCGGAGCCGGTGGGGAGTTGACCCGCGAGTCGGTCCGTGCCTTTCTCAAGGGGAAGGTGGCGGATTGGTGGCTTCCCGACGACGTGGCGGTTGTCGACGTCATTCCGAAGACCAGCGTCGGGAAGTTCGACAAGAAGGTGTTGAGGGAGCGGTTCAAGGACCACGCACTGCCAGAGGCCTCATGAAGCGATTCCAGATACTCGCGCTCGCCGTTCTCGCGACTCCGCTCGCGGCGCAAACCATGGACCCTCATCTGGCCTTGGCGCGGCGCGTCCTGCGCACCGCTCCCCTGGTCGACGGCCATAACGATCTTCCCTGGCGGATTCGCGAGGATTCCGTCGTGCGCGGCAACGTCGAGGCCTACGACCTCCGAAAGCGCACGCCGGGACACACCGATCTGGCGCGATTGCGGAAGGGGATGGTCGGCGTGCAATTCTGGTCGATCTATGTCCCGGGCGAGATCCGCGATTCGGGTTACGCACGGGTGCAGTTGGAGCAATTCGATATCGCTCGGCGCGTCATCGCCAAGTATCCCGAGGCGCTCCAATGGACGCCGACCGCCGCGGCGGCCCGGCGCGCCTTCGCGGCCGGCAAGATCGGGTCGCTCCTCGGTATGGAAGGGGGGCACGCCATCGAGAATTCGCTCGGAGCTTTGCGGATGTACTACGAGATGGGCGCCCGCTACATGACGTTGACCCACAACGTCACTCTCGACTGGGCCGATGCCGCCCTCGATACCGCGAAGCACGGTGGGCTGACCCCTTTCGGCGAAGAGGTGGTTCGGGAGATGAATCGCCTCGGCATGCTCCTCGACCTCTCGCACGTCTCGCCGGGCACGATGAGCGATGCGCTCAACGTCACCGAGGCGCCGGTGATCTTCTCTCATTCCGGCGCGCGCGCGGTCGTCGACCATCGTCGCAACGTGCCCGATTCCATTCTTGCGCGGCTTCCTCGGCACGGCGGGGTGGTGATGGTGCCTTTCGTGCCGAGCTTCGTCTCTCGGGCACTCTTTGCGTGGAATGCCTCGAGTGATTCGGTGCTGCGCGAGGCTCGGCAGCGGCGCGGCGCCGATACCGCCCAGGCAGGGCGCGATCAGAGGGCCTGGCAGGCGGCGCACCCGGCGCCCCGGGCAACGATTCAGGATGTTGCCGACCACATCGATCATGTCCGCAAAGTTGCGGGGGTGAATCATGTGGGAATCGGCTCCGACTTCGACGGCATCGAGGATGTGCCGGTCGGGCTCGAAGATGTGTCGACCTTTCCCGCGCTCTTCGCGGAGCTGGCCAAACGGGGCTGGACCGAGGCCGATCTGCGCAAACTGGCCGGGGAGAATGTGCTGCGCGTCCTGGCGAGGGCCGAGGCCGTCGCCGCCCGGCTCAAGGCGGCGCGCTCGCCGAGCACCGCGACGATTCGGTAGCTGCGGTTGGGCGTGGTCTACTCCGTCCTCGCCCTCGTTGTCGCGCTGCTTCCAGGGGCCCGGTGGCGTTCTCTCGGCGCGGCGGGGCTCGTGCTCGTGGCTCTCGGCGCGGCTGGAGACGCCATCGGCGCCGGCGGGGCCGACACGACGTTTACCACCATCAACGAGATTCTGGCGGGCGCCGGCGGCGCACTCATCGCCGCTGCAGCCGTCCAGGCATTTCGACAGCGAGCTGTCATCGTCCGGACGAATGCCCCGGTCTATTCGCCTGCCGGTTGCGCCGGGCGGCTCGATCTCCTCCTGCTCGGCGGGCTGGGGGTCTCTCTCTTGGCTCCAAACCTCATTGTCACCACAGTGGGGACCGCCATGGCGATTGCGGCCGGGGCGCGCCGCACCATGCGCGAAGGCAAGAGACTCTGGCTCGTTCCCCTCCTCATTTCCGCCGCGCTCTTTGTGGCGGCGCTGGTGATGTATCTGGTGTTGACCGGGCCCCTTGGCACGACCATTCGAACGCTTTCAGATGCTCCGGTGAGCCCGGCGGCCGAACGGACTCTGGCCCTGCTGTTCGGTATCGGGGGGCTCTTGGTGGCGGCACTCCCGCCGCTCCACCGGGCGCCATGGGGACTCTTCCTCACGCCGGTTGCAGCGATCATTCTCACTCGCGTGATGATCCCCGGATTGCCGGGAGGGATGGAGGCGTGGCGTCCGGCGGCGATGGGTCTTCTCGTCGCCGGTTTCGGCTGGCTCGCGCTTCGGCGCGAGTGGATTGCGGCGACGGCGGTCGGCGGGCTCGCCGCGCTCTGGAGCGCCACCCCAGATGTCACCTATGCCGGAGGCGCGCTGGTGCTCTGGGCTTGGCTCGCGGATCGATTCCCTTGGCTGGAGGGCGGGGAGTCGGCCTCGCGGTGGCTTGGATTGCTCTCGCTTCCGCCGTTGCTTGCCCTCCGTCCAGCGCTTGAGGGCGCGCTTCAGGGAGAGGTGCTCATTTCCACCGTGGCGGCCCTCCTCCTTTTTGGCGCGCTCCTGCTCGACGCGCGGCACCGCACCAGTGTCGGAACGGCGCCGCTATATTAGCGTTGTCGACCTGCTATTCACGCGAACCGGAGTCTTTCTATGGCATTCACGCTGCCTGCTCTTCCATATGACGCTGCCGCGCTCGAGCCGCATATCGACGCGCAGACCATGACCATTCACCATGGCAAGCATCACCAGGCGTATGTCACCAATCTGAACGCCGCGCTCGACGGACAGGCGGCGCTGTCGGGGCTCTCGATCGAGCAGCTCATTGCCGACCTCTCGAAAGTCCCGGAGGGAATTCGCACCGCGGTCCGCAACAACGGCGGTGGACACTACAATCACACGCTCTTCTGGGAACTGATGACGCCTGGCGGCGCCAAGGAGCCGCGGGGCGAACTAGCCGAGGAGATCGATCGGGCCTTCGGAAACCTCGCCGCATTCAAAGAACAGTTCCAGAAGGCGGGGCTCGGGCGGTTCGGCAGCGGATGGGCTTGGCTGGTTCGCGACAAGGGCGGCAAGCTGGCCATCGAGAGCACGCCGAATCAGGACAGCCCGGTCATGGACGGTAAACACGCCATCCTCGGCTGCGACGTCTGGGAGCACGCCTACTACCTCAAGTACCAGAACCGGCGCGCCGATTACCTTGGCGCCTGGTGGAATGTGCTCAACTGGACCGTTGTCGGTTCCCGGTTCAAAGCCTAGGCGGGGACCGCGACATGCCGTTGCCTCCCATCGGCTCCGCGGCGCCCGATTTCACCCTCGCCTCGACCTCTGGGCAGCCGGTGACGCTCTCCGGGCTTCGGGGAAAGAGCGTGCTGCTCGCCTTTTTCCCTTTGGCCTTTACCAGCACTTGCACCGCCGAAGTGTGCGCCTTCTCCGAGGACTATTCGAAGTTCGAGTCGGCGGGGGCGGTCGTGCTGCCGATCAGCGTCGATTCGACCGCCACCTTGAAGGCGTTCAAGTCGAAGGAGAGCCTGACGGTCGACATGCTGAGCGACTTCAAGCGGGAAGTGAGCCGCCGGTACGGTACCCTCCTCGAGGACAAGTTCTACAGCAGCCGCGCCTACGTCCTCATCGACCGCACCGGGGTGATTCGCTGGACACATGAGGAGACCGAATCTGGCAAGCGGCGAGAGAACTCCGAGCTGTTGGCGGAGTTGGCGCGCCTGAGCTAGCGCCCTGAGCCGTACCCCGGTGCTCGAGACGCCGGATGCGGCGCTCGACCAGGCCTTTGCCTGGGCGGTTGGCCGCGGCAGCCCGGTGCGCGCCGAAGAGGGGCGGCGCCTCGCCGATTGGGACGCCTCCGACCTCTCCCACCTCCTCCTGGAAGCCCGAGGCTTTCGGCGCGTCGGCGCGGCGGCCCTCCAGGATCCCGATGCGCTCATCCAGGAGATTGTCGCCGGCCTCTTCGGGGTGAGCGCCGGCGGGGAAGGGGGGCGGTACATCCTGGCCCCGTGGTTGCCCGAGGGGTGGCGGAAGATGGCCTTGCGCCGCCTTCGCTGTCACCGGACGCTCCTCGACATTGAAGTACGGCCCCGCGCGGAGTGGGCTATCGTGCGCCTGGCCGTCTTGTTCGGGCCGCCGATCGCCGTCGAACTGTCGCTCCGGAACGCCGGGGCGGTGAGCCGCCTGACGGTCGACGATGTGGCGCTCGAAGGGGAGCGGGCCATCTTCGTTGCGCAGAGCGAACACGAAGTCATGATCTTCCACGCGGGAGGGGCGCGATGACGATTCGCCGTTGGCATCTGTGGCTGGCGCTGGTGGTCCTCACACTCCTCGTGCTGGCCACCATCGTCATCCCGATGGTCCTCATTCAGCCGTTCGCTCCGCAAACGCCGGGAGCGGTGTCGATGGCCTTCGTGTTGCGGCGTTGGTCTCCGAGCATGGCCCTGCTGGGTGCCGCCGCCGCCCTCCTGGCGGCCATGCAGTTGTGGCGGCTTTCGCCTCGGCTGCTGCCCCGGCTCGGCTCGGCTATTCCGGTGCTGTTGCTCATCGCTGCGGCCTGGTTCTCCCAGCAAAAGTACTTCGAGTGGATGTTCGCGCCTCTTCCCGACGCCCGGTTCGAGCGCGCCGCCGCCGCGGACTTCGTGGAACCGGACGCCATGGTGCTCGCATCGACCATAGGGGGGGATGCAGCCGCCTTCCCGGTCAGTCAAATCGCCTACCACCACCTGGTGGAGGATGCGATCGGCGGTGTCCCGATCGTCGCGACGTATTGAACTCTTTGCCACACCGGTCTGGTGTGGGAGCGGACGGTCGACGGTCGAGTGCTGAGCTTCCAGCTCGACGGCATCAACAATCAGAACTTCATCATGCGCGACCGGGAAACCGGTTCCTGGTGGCAGCAGGTGAGCGGCGAGGCGATTCGCGGTCCACTCAAGGGAACCAAGCTCAAGCGCGTCTTTCACGATGAACTCACCTTCAAGGCCTGGCGGAGCGAGTGGCCGGGTGGGCGGGTGCTCGTGCCGTCGGCCACCGACACCGCCTGGAAACGCTACGCACAGGGCTGGGAAGAGCAGACCGGCAAATACCCGGTGAAGATCCATGGCGCGCTCGATCCACAGCTTGCGCCACGCGCCATCGTCATGGGAATTGAGGTGGGGGAGGTGTCCAAGGCGTATCCCCTCGACCGGATCCTCGCGCAAGCCCCGATCCACGACCGGGTGGGTGGGCTGCCGATCGTCCTGCTCGTCGGAGAGGATGGGAAGTCGGTCCGCGCCTTCGAGGCACGGCTCGATACGGTGGCGCTCGAACTGGTCCGAACGGTGGGAGAGGCGCTGGGCCAGGTTACCGATGTCGGGAGCGGCAGCCGGGGGAATTTCCGGGGCGAGGCGGTCTCGGGCCCCCTTCTGGGCCGGCGCC
>JABFSM010000190.1 GCA_013140635.1 Gemmatimonadales bacterium | reverse complement strand
GAGGATGTGGTGCGGGTCAGATAGGAGCGTTCTCCTCGACCAAGCGCGAGAAGAGCGAGTGCTTTGTGAGCGGTGGAGGAAACGCCACGGGCTGGGTCCGCCGGCGGCAGACCCAGCCCAATATCCCTTCGAGGCAGCCGGCGCTATTCAGGAGCGACCGGCACCCACGCCGTGATGAAGTTCCCAGTGCTCTGATTGCGGAATACCACCTGCATATAGCCCTCTCCGGAGTACCATACCTGGCTCCCTGTCACGGTACAGCTGGCCTGACCGTCGCAGCCGAGGGGGTTGTGCTCTCCCGAGGTCCAGTAGAGCGCTTGATACGGTCCGGTAGGCCCGGTCACCACCCCACCGAAGGTTCCGGATTCCGTCATGCCGAGCGATGAGGGGCCCGTTATGGTGATTGTCGACACCTGAACCGGGGCGGTGCCCGTGATCCCGTCGATAGTGGCCCGGAGCGTAGTGCTTCCCGGCTGCAGTCCCTCCAATTGGCCGTACACGTTGATCTGAGCGATCGACGGATGGTCGAGCGTGATAGATTGGGGGACCTTTCCGGGGATGTAGTTACCGTTCACGTCGTATGCGCTGATTCCCACGTTGTAGTTCCAGGAGTTCGGCCCGGTCACGTCATCAAGGGCGGAGCCGGAGTTGATGACGACGCTGGCCACTCTGGGGTATAGTGTTCGCACCGCCAGCTTGTCGTTGGCGCTGAAGCCGCCCCACGAAACGGTCGCGGTCCCCCCATTCATGACCGAGTTGGCGTCCAACGAGGGCGTGCCTGGCACCTGGATCGCGCCGATACCCGCCTGGCCTTCGCTCTGGCAAGACGGCGGTCGGCAGTGCCAATTGCTATGCCGGAACCCGAGCGTATGGCCGATCTCGTGTACGACGTTGCGGAGCTTGGTGGAGTTGGTGTTCGGCGAGCCGCAGAACCCGGTGTAGACCGTGATGGTAGGTCCGGGATTCGTGCCGTCAGGCCAGCTGGCTGCTGCGGCGACGCCGCATCCATCCGGGTGCAGATATGCGGCCTGGATCGTGATATCCGCCGGCGTTCCCTGAACAAGGTACACGGCCGAGCTGCCGACGTTGTTCCATTCCGCCAGGGCGGAGACCGCAGCCGATTGCCAGGCGGGCTCGGACGCGAGGCCGCTGAGGTCGACCTTGAGGCCATATATCTTCGTTTGTCCAACAAGATTGGTGGTGCGCCACTGGAAGCTCGGGCCTCCGGGGCGTGCGTCATGCTTTCCCGCGGCCCATCTGGCCGCGACCGCCTTCGAGATGAGGATGTCCTGTTCAATCGCGAATTGATCTCCCAGGTCTCGTGCACCTGCCGTATCGAATCCCGCTCGAGCGATCGCCACAAGCAGCGGGTTGGCAGTCGAAGGGGTCGAACTCGGCGCGGCGCTGTCGTTGCGGCAGGCCGCGGCGGCGAGGGCGACGATTGCGCCGGTGAGCAGCCGGTGGATTCGGTGCATGGGACCTCCATCAATGCGGGTTCACGGTGGGAATGAGGGTGGAACTCGCACACGATCAGAAGACCTCCCCACAATTCTGCTATCTCCAGGTCACACTCGGGTATCGCTTTTTTAATGTTCGGTGGTGTCGGTTTAGAACTCGCTGGCCAAGCTCATCAGCTTCATCCGCCCGTCTCGCTCTACGATCGTGCCGAACAGCCGGTGGGTGACGACGCTGTCACCGGAGCGGTAGCGCAGGCCGCACTTTGACCATGCGGTGATCGGCCCCTGGCGAATCTGCAGGGTGTCCCGTTCGCAGGTCACGGCAAGCAACGCCATCGGCTTTCCCCCGTAATGCCTTAAGCTTCCTTCGAGTCCGCTCGCCGTTGCGGCGGTGAGCTGCATCCAGAAAATGGCAGGATCGAGCTCATAGGGGGGCCGAGCGTAGAGGTGCTCTGGGAACACCAGCCAGGCGAATTCTCCCCGGGAGACCAGAAGCTTGGCCAGATCCGCAGTATCACGACGCTGAATGCCGGCCAGCACCCGCCGGCCAAGCGCCCCTCGGCTCGTCTCCCCACCCTCGAATCGGGTCGGCTCGGTTAGCCCTTCTCGAAAGCGACGGAGGTACTCAGGCATCGGGAGGATCGAGTCGATCTTATCCCCTGGCTTGCGCCAGGGTTGTGACGTGTCCGTCGAGGCGGTTGTGCGGGAACCCCGGTCGGCGCCGCCGGCGCAGGCGGCTAGGAACAAGGCGCCCAGCCCAAGATGCAACATGCCACGGAACATGAGGCGTGCCTTTCAAGAAATGTGAACGGCCGGCGCGAGAGCGCCGGCCGTTCAGCTTATCGAACCACCGGCGGAACTACAACTGATTTCTCAGGTAGTAGGTCCACCCTTCCCACCACTTGGCCGCCGCAGGATCGGCAGCACCGCGGTAGGCGGTGCCGGCGACGAACGCGCCGGCACGGGTCAGCAGGTCACCCGTGAAGGTGGCGAGGCCGCCGGTCCGAGCGGGGGAGGCCGCAGAGAGAGACCAATCGAAGTCCGCTGCAGTGGTCCCGGCCACTCCCGGGCTCGCCCGAACCGTTGTCGGAAGCTTCGTGAAGAGTGAGGCCGCGGTGGTGGCCTGCTCGAGGATGACGGCGTTGGCGCCGATGTCATACGCCTGCTGGCCTGCCTGCAGCGCGAGCGGTGTCTGGGCGATCAGGTTATTCCTGATCGTGAGGATCCCCGCCGTTTCCCGTGCCTTGGTATCGGCATCGCGGTAGCCGATGCCGGCGTTGAGGTAGCGGGCCCAGATGCCGTTGACGTAGTGGCCGGCAGTGCCGCGACGGAGCACCATGCCGAAACCGCCGCCGGCTGGGCCAGCGGCCCCTGGACCGACGAGGGTGAAGTTCGCGACGACCGGTACTGTGAACGGCGTCGAGTTGAACGCCAGGTCGCAGCCGCTGCCGTTGCACCCGTCGTTCTCGATACCCTGAGGATCGGAGGAGACCCCACCGACACCTGGACGGTTGTTCTGGATATAGCTCTGGAAGCCGATCAGGTACTGTAGGCGCCCGACATAGCCTTCGGACATATCGAAGTGGTCGTCGCCGGTCTCGTAGGACACCAGGTGCTTCGCATCGACCGCCCCGCCGAAGAACTCGAAGGCATCATCGAATCCGTTGACCGCTTGGAGGAAGTCGAGCGTCGTACCGCTGCCCACAGCGGCGAACGTGAACGAGTTGAGCTCTGCGTCGGTGGCCGGAGCGAACCCCGCCCATTCGACCCGCACGTACCGCAGCGTGCCGCTGTTGTCCGCGTTGTTGTTGCCGCCCGAGTAGGGAATCAGCGGATTCTCGGTCGAGGTGCCTGTGCCCTCGATGTTCACGGTGCCGGAGCGGTTGATAATGCCGTTGCCGATAATGATGAGGCCGCCCCAATCACCAGGCAGTTGCGCGCCTTCGGCCTGCGCCGACGTGAAGACGATCGGGGCGGTGGCGGTGCCGTTCGCGATGATACGCGATCCTCGGAGTACGAAGAGCGACGAGCCGACCGTGGCGAAGTCGCCAATGATCCTGGTGCCAGCCTCGATCGTGAGCGTGGAGTTATTCGCCACTTTCCTGAAGCCGACGATCTTGTAGACGCTGGTCGATGTCCAGGTCGTATTGGTCGTGATGTCCGCGGTGATGTTCACGACGGCCGGGGCGGAGGTCGTGACAAGGACCTCGGTCGCGAATGGGGAGGTGCCCGCAGTCCGCACCGCCGCGAGGCGGTAGCGGTAGACCGTGGCGGGGTTGAGCCCGGTGTCGTCGTAGGATGTTGCGGTGGCGGCGGGCCGGTTGACCTCGACGTAGCTGCCTCCGGTCGAGCCTTCAGCGCGTTCCAGAATGTATCCGGTCACACTCGCCGCCGCCGTCCAGGCGAGATGCACGCTGGTCGCGCCCAACGACGTGGCCGTCACTCCGGTCGGCGGATTATTCGATGGCGCAGCCGGATCATCACTCTTGCAGGCGGCCAAGGCCACCGTTCCCACCAACAACCCAGCCAAGGTTCTCTTGCCGACGCCAAGCATCATTGCGACTCCCGCGTGGGTAGGTAGATCATCAGAATGGACAACGCCGACGCAGCCGAGAAGAATCAAGGCCGGTTGCGTCGGCGTTGCGTCATCTTCAGGTCACGAAACGGTCACATCGTGACCTGTCCCTACTGCTTCCAGCTAAACCCGATCGAAAAGACCCGGCCCGACCGATATCCGTCCCGAATCACGACTCCTTGCATGAGGCGGTACGGCGCATCGAGCAAGTTCTTGGCGTCCATCCGGGCATTCAGGGCGCCGAACACCGGGAAGGCGATCGAGGCGTCGAGCACATTTCGGGGTCGCTCGACGATATCGGGGAGCGGCAGCTCTCCGGCTTCGGTGATCCGTTCCCCGACCCGGTTGAAAAGCAGCGTGGCCGAGGCGCTGGCGTTGGGATGCTTCCAGGTCAAGCCGGCGTTGAACACATAGGGCGCCTGACCAACCATCTTGCGCTCGGCATTGGTGATCGAGCCGACATCGGCATCAAGCCGGATCTTCGACTTCATGATGGTCGCGTTCGCGAACAGTGTGAACGGCGTCAGTCCCTTCGCCAGCATATCCAGGCCGTGGCGGAACTCCAGTTCGACGCCGTAGTTGTCGGCGCCTCTTGCATTGACGTAGGTGATGATGCGAGTGCCGGACGTTCCCTGGTAGATCCGCTCGATAGGGTCGCTAAACTGCTTGGCAAAGATCCCGACGCTCACCACCTCGCCGCCGCGCGGGTACCATTCCCACCGCAGGTCGAGATTACGGATGAGGGCGCGTTGGAGATCGGGGTTCCCCTTCACGTTGTCACCGCCGATCACTTCCCGGAAGAGAATCGGCGAAAGCTCCCGGTACTCAGGCCGGGACAAGGTCTGGGTGCCGGACAAACGCAAGTTGACGTTCTCGCCCACCCGAAAGTTCAAGGCCAACGACGGCAGGACGTCGGTGTAGCTCGGCGTGGCGAGCGAAGGTTCGCCCGCCGTGGACCGCGAGGCCACGCGGACGTCCGAGCGCTCCACCCGCGCCCCGGCGATCAGCTCGAGCGCGTGGCTCAGTTCGAGCGTCAGCATCCCGTAGGCGGCGGTGAGCCGGTCCCGGCCGGTGTAGGAACCGCCGGCGGAGAGCGGCGAGACGCGCAGCACGTTGTCCGATCCCTGGCTGAAGCGGCCGTCGAATATCTGCTCCGGCTGGAGCGCCCCTTCTGCGGCGCTCAGCTGGCGAGCGAGAGAAATCGAATAGGCGTGATTCTCCGCATCGCGGTCAGTGGCTCGATAGAGTGCGCCGATCTGAACGAATCGGTTGCCGGGTGTCGAGCCGAATCGGAATTGCCAGCTGGCGGAACCTTCGAGAGTGCTTTCCTTGAGGTTGGCGAAGGTCCGAACGGCGGCTTCGTTGGAGAAGCCGTACCAGGTTGGGGTCGCGCCTGAGGATTCATAGACGATTTCCGAGCGATCCGGTTCCTTCCGCCGAACACCGGAGGCGGTGAGGCCAAAGTCGAGATAGTGCCGATCGGTCAGCTGCTGATGCACCTTCATCTGACTGGAGTAGATGTTCCGTTCGACGTATCGCAGGCGCTGGATCTGTAGTGGAATGGCCAGGTTCTCTGACGTCCCATGCTCGAATCGGCCCTCGTTGTCCATCGTCCTGTTGTACGTGTTGTTGAGGGAGAGCTTGGTGTGCGCGCCGATGTTGACGCTGAAGTTCCCGATCCCTCCCCAGAGCGCACTGCTTCGGCCGGTGCTGCCGTCGAAGCGATCCAGCTCGCGCACCTCACCCCCCACCGTGCCGGGGGGCTGGGCGATGGCCCGTTGCTCATCCTTGCGGGTTTCCTGGGTATACGAATAGCTGCCGGAGATGAGGTAGCTAAGGCCCGTACCACCCACCGGTAGATTGCCGCCTAAAGTCAGTCCGAAGCCGCCGTTGGGAGACCCGCTCCGCTGCCGGGCCGACCAGACGTTGCGAAACGAGTTGACCAACTCGTTGTTTTGTGCCGTCGTGAGCGGCGTCGAGAAGTCGACGGCGGCCACAGGGTTCGGCAAGGCGCGCGGACTGGAGCCGAAGGCGATCCAATCACGCCCTGTCGCCGGAGCAAAGATGGCTTCCTTGCCAGTGATCGCCGTATTGAAGCCTGCGCTGAACGACATGCCGAAGTACCGAGTGCCGGAGAATTCCTTCGTCTTGATGTCGACCGAGCCGCCCGAAAAGTCCCCCGCTTGATCCGGCGTGAAGGTCTTCGATGTGGTGATTTCGCTCAAGAGCGAGGAAGGGAAGAGGTCGAGTGGCACCACCCGCCGTTCCGGCTCCGGTGAGGGAATCCGCGCGCCATTGAGCGATGCCTGCGTGTACCGGTCGCCCAATCCCCGCATGTTGAGATACTTGCCGTCCTGGATCGTAGCACCGCTCATTCGTTGGAGTGCGGCGGCGGCGTCGCCGTCAGGGGAGCGGCTCATCTGTTCGGAAGAAATCGCGTTCACGATGGCGACGCTGTAACGCTGGTTGTCCAGCGCCGAGTTGACCGTACCCTGCTCAACCCGTGCGGTGACGGTCAGCTCCTCGAGCTGCGTCGTCTGCCCGGCAAGCGACACGTCCTGTGTCGTTACCCCTCCGGCGGTCACTACCACGCCTGTTACGGTCTTCGAGCCATACCCGATCATGGCCACCCGGACCGTGACGCTCCCCACCGGCACATCGGCGAGGGCGTAACGCCCATCGACCTTTGTCGTCGTGGCCAACGTGGTGCCAACCACCACCACCCGCGCTCCACTGAGCGGCGCACCACCCTCCGCCTCCACCACTTTGCCGACGATTCGGCCGGTCTCGGCCTGGGCAGAAAGCGAAGTGGCAGCGGGGAAGGAACAGAGAGCCGGCAAGAGAACCAGGCGCAGGGCGGGAAGCACCGAGGGGAAGCGTCGGTCCATGTAGTCCACTCGCGGTTCGAGAAGTCTGGACGCCAAAGGCGCCCGGATCACTGTTTCCGCGGCGGAAGATCGACGGCGTTCGTCTTAGAGCGGGTACGTCTATGCAACGGACGTGTCACGAAAAGGCGACTGGAGCGTCACCGCCCAGCCGCCAGATTGGTCACGCGAACCGGTCGATTGTGTGATTTCGGCCCTATACCTCCCTTTTCGGCATCCGTTGGGTCGCAATCGCCTCCACCGGGGCGTTCGGCTTGACCCGTATGGACTTGGCGGGAATCCCGACGTTCACATGGTAGGGTTTGACGTCTTTGGTGGCCAACGCCGACGCGCCGACCATCCCATTCTGACCCACCTTGACGCCTGCCAAGACGGTGGCGTGATAGGTAATCCGGGCGTCATCCTCCAGCACCGTCCTCAGGTTGGTGACCTCCTTCTGCTCCACGATGCTGTGCGTGTGACTATAGATGTTGGCGTAGTCGGAGATGCTCACCCGGTTGCCGAGGGTGAGTCCCCCGCGGTCATCGAGCAGCACATGCCGGTGGATCACGCAGTCGTCCCCGACTTCCAGATTGTATCCGTATGAAAACTCCACGTTCTGGAAGCATTTGAAATTCTTCCCGCAGCGCGCAAAGATCCGCGGCGCCAGGAGCCGCCGAAACTTGACGCCCAAGTCCACATTCTGGCCGGCGGCCGGCGTCCGGTCGAACGAGTACCAGAGCCAGAGGAGCGGCTTGACCCGCGCAAACTTCTCCCCGTCCACGTCGGCGTAGTACTCCGGCTCGAGGGTGATGTTCCGCGGATCGAGCGCGAGCAAAGCACTGCGCGTTGCCGCAGCTGTCTTGGCGTCATTCAGCAGCGCATCGTAGCTCCCCTGCCCAGGGTACCAGAGCGCAAAGAGCGTCTCTCGGCACACCAGAGACCAATCGGCCCCCGGCCGGCCGAGCGCGGCATCGAGCTCGGCAAGCCAGGCGTCGTTCGCTTTGACGGCCGCATCGGCCGGTCCCAGCGTCTTGAGCGGAAGAAAAGCCACCCGGCTACTTGTCCGTCTTGGTAGAGTCGGGGAACCCGATCAAGTAGGTAACCTTCCAACCGGTCGAATCCTTGACCGCTCCACTGGCCCAACGCCCCCAGGCGTGGGTCAACTTGCCGTTGACTCGCTGAGCGTTATGATATGTGCCCGTTTCCGTGGCGGCGGTCGCGATGCGCGCCCGCGTCACCTCGCCGACGATCTCCACCACCTCGAACTTGCCCGTGGAGTAGAGCTGTCCCATCCCGGCCTGGATAGCGGCTCGGCCCCGCATCGGCGGCGCGCCGTAGAAATCGATCGCGCCGTCCTCGACGTACATTCCCGCGACCGCCGCGGCATCGCCGGCCATTTCGGCTTGGGCGTACGCCGCGCGGACAACATCGAGTTCGGCCTTGATGGCGGCCTGATCGACCGGCGCCTCGGCCATCGGGGCCGGCGTGGCGGGGGCACAGGCGGCGAGCGCTAGGAGCAGGGCCGCCGAGAGCGAAGAGCGGGAGCGCATGATGGGAGTCCTCACTTGACGGTGGCGGTGCTGTCGACGAAGGCCATCAGATAGGCGATCCGCCACTTGCCGTCTGCATCCTTGCGGACGGCGCTGGCGTACCGGCCATGGTCCAGGAACTTCTTGCCCTTCGTCGTATACCCTTCGCGGAAAGCCCCGTATTCGTAGACCAACTCGTTCGAGGACACCGTGGTCCGCTCCGGCGCAATGTCCATCGAGGTGTAGTCCACCTCCTTGAGCACACCCTCGAGGCCTCCTCTCCAAGCCTCCCGCCCCATCACCCGCGGGAAACCGCGGATATCGAGCTGGACGCTGTCGGACACCGTGTCGAGGAGGGCGGCAACGTCACCCGCCGTGTCGGCCATCGCGTACCGGCTCCAGAGGTCGCTCAGCGCCGCTTTCACTCCGGCGCTATCGACGGCCGGTGCGGCGGCCTGTTCCGCGACCTGCGGCGCGCAGGCGCCGCCTGCCAGGGCAAATGTCAGAATGGTGCCAATGCCAAGACGACGGGCGAGCATCCATGCCTCCTCGGGCTGGGCCGGCCGGGGCCGGCGATGTGGGTCTGAAGCAGGATAGAGTACGGGGGGAGGGCTGGAGACGCCAGTGTCGGGCCGGCGGCGCGCTAGGGGTGGCGGACGGTCACCGGGACGGAGTTCGAAGTCTCCTCTCCAAAGCCCTCCACCAGCCGGACGGCCCGGAGGTTGTAGTTCCCGTTCGGCGTCATGGCCGGGTCCCAGTCGAATGAGTGCCGAATGGTGGCGGTCGGAGAGGGGCTGAATGTGAGCGCTCCCAGGACGGTCACGCCTTGATCACTGGCCAACTCCAGGCGGACGCCGAGCACATTCCGGCACGGCACCGGGTTCACCGCGACCACGACTTCGACCGGCCCGGCGATGGAGTCGATGCGAGCCGGGGTGGTTGTTTGCGAAAGCCTCATGTCGGCAACGCTGACGCCGCCGGTGAGGACGACAGCTACGTGAAGAGTCGTGCTGGCGGTCCGGGTGGTGTCCGACTTGAGAAGGGCCCGTACCAAGCTCATTCCCCCGCAGCCGTAGACCTCGCCGTCGGCGTCGATCCTGCCCACCGACGGCTCGGCTAGGCGCCAGAAAACCGGGACAGGCGCTCCCATTTCGGAGAGCGCTCTCAACTGGATGGTAGCCCCGGCGGCGGTATGGGGATTCGATGGCTCGATGCGAAACGCCCCCGGCGCCGGCCCGGCCGGAGGGCCTGGCGCGGCCTCGGGCGAGCCCGCGGGAACCCCGGCTTGGCAGCCGAGCAACAGCAGGGCGAACGGGCCGACGGCGGAACGCATGCCGGAAAATCTAAGATTCGAGAGGCAACGCGGCATCACGGCTCATGTAACAACTCGTCAATCATCTGCCCCGGAGGGACGGCCGGCGCCCGCCACCGCCGCCAGCACACTCTCCCTGAGATCCACCATGCCGAGACCGGTTTCGCTGCTCGTCAACATCAGCTCGTCGGCGGCCATGCCGAGCTCGCGGGCGCGGGCGCCGAGCGCCGCCGCCTGCTCCGAGCGGGTGAGTTTGTCCGCTTTGGTGAGGACGGTAAGCACCGGGCGGCCGGTGCTTGCCAGAAGCTCCTGGATGGCGCGGTCGTCTTCGGAGGGTGGATGCCGAGCGTCGAGGAGCCAGACCGCGCCGGAGAGTGAGCTCCGCTTGCCGACGACTCCTTCGAGCAGCAACCGAAACCCTTCGCGCGCCGTCTTGGAACTCTTCGCGAAGCCGTAGCCGGGGAGGTCGAGGAAATAGCAGGTCGGCAGCCGGAAGACGTTGAGCAGCTGCGTCTTGCCGGGGGTGCCGCTCACCTTGGCGATCTGCTTCCGCCCCACGAGCGCGTTGAGGAGGCTCGACTTGCCGACGTTCGAACGCCCCACGAAGGCGATTTCGGGGAGCGGCGGGTCGAGTGTCTGGAGCGGATCGGGAAAGCTGCCGACGAACGCGATCGGCAGCGCGCGCAGGGTCACGCTTCGCGCGCTTGGCGGGGCCGCTCGGTGATGACCATCGGCTGGCTCCCTTCCGTTATGCATTCCGGCGTGATGATGACTTCGCGCACGTCGTCCCGCGAGGGGAGATCGAACAT
>JABFSM010000333.1 GCA_013140635.1 Gemmatimonadales bacterium | reverse complement strand
GCTTTGGGCGGAGCGCGAGGTCCGGGCCGCGTCGGAGCGATTCGTACGCGGTCTGATCACCCTCCCCGACGATTCCATTGCCGCCTATCACCGAGCTGGAGCATGCATCCATGATCTACTGGAATCGCTGCGCGCCGCGGAACTCTCCGGGCTTCCGGCCAACGAGGTGGCCGCCGCGGTTCGCGATGTTCACGCGCTTGCCGCGCGTTCGGCCCTGATCAGCCACATCCAGCGGTGGCCCCATGGCCACCCAGGCGACTTCGAAGCGATCGAATCGCTGATCGAGGGAACCGTGCGTACGCGCGATCCAGCCGGGCGCGCACTCGAACAGCACCTTCTTCTCTCTCCGATCGCTGCCCGCTACCGAACCCAGCTTGGGTGGCAGCTCGACCATCTCATGAATCTCCCCTTCCAACCGATGAGCCGTGTCTTGCTGATTGGGTCCGGAGCCGGGATCGCACCTGCGCGACTGACCTCGCTTCTCACGAGATCGGTCAGCCGTCTCGTCCTCAATGATGGCGACGGCGTGGCCCTGACTCTGGCCCGCCACCGGTTGAGCGCCCTCGGAGAGGCGCTCGTAACCGTGGAGGGGGATGTCTTCCGGCGCGTGGTGGAGATCGCCGGCCACGCGCCATACGATCTCATTCTCGCGGTCAACGCCTACGATGGGCTTCCCGATCGGCAGGCGGCCTGGCTCACCGCTAGGCTCTCCGGCATGCTGGGACCGCAGGGGCGGCTGCTCGTCACCTATGTCGCCAAGGGAAGCGCCTACGGACCATGGATGCGCCACATCCTCGGATGGGAGCCGGTGGAGCGCGATCGGGAGGAGATCGTGCTGCTCTTCGGCCATGCCCTCCGGAATGGCGATCTCACCTGGGAGGCCGATCCGGGGGGGCTGGCATGGGGGGTCACTTACACGCTCGGAGAAGGCGCCTCGTCAACGTCAACGAGAGAGACGTTGTAGCCGGAAGGCTTGGCCACTCCTCGTATCGAGCATTTCGCCGGACGACTTCCGGCACTACTTTGCGACGACCTCTGTGTCTGATGGCACCCATCTGAGGATACACCATGAAGACTCTGCGGCGGATTGCCATGCCGTTCGTTGTGCTTCCCTTGCTGGCCGCTCCAACGAGCACAATCGTCAGGCGCCACGATCGCGATGACCAGGCGTTCCTCGATCTCGCGCTTCGGTATCCCTCGACCGTCACCGTGCGAAAGGCACGTGACCGCGGTGAACCAGGTGACGCAGGCACGCTCATCGACCCTCGGTGGGTTCTCACAGCAGCGCACGTCGCCGCGAACCTGGCGCCCGGAGATATTGCCGAGGTCGGTGGAACGAGCTATCGGATCGAACAGGTTGTGCGCCACCCTGACTGGCGTAGCAACGCAGACCTCAGGTCGGACATTGCGTTGCTTCGCCTCACCGAACCGGTCACCGGTATTACGCCGGTATCGATCTATACGGGGAGCGATGAGGTCGGCATGGTGGTCACCTTCGTCGGGCGGGGGGGCACCGGCACCGGTTTGACGGGGCCGGTCGCTGAGGATGGCCGCCTGCGGGCAGCCACCAACCGGGTCGATCGGGCAGAAGGATCTTTGCTGCAGTTTCGCTTCGACGCGCCGGGGGATAGCGGCGTGACCGACCTGGAAGGGATTAGCGGCCCGGGCGACAGCGGCGGTCCCGCATATGCGGACCGGAATGGGGTGCGTTACGTGGTCGGCGTCAGTTCAGGTCAAGACAGCAGGCCGGCCAATCGGAAAGAGGGTCACTACAAAGTGCTCGAGTACTATCCACGCGTTTCATACTTCGCCAACTGGATTCGAAGTGTGACCGCACCACCCGTCCCGCCGCTCTAGAGCAGTCCGAGCAGCCTTCGAATATCATTGGAGAACGCCAGCACCATCAGCAGCCCGATCAGAATCAATCCGACGAAGGTCAGCCGCTCGCGCAGCTTGATGGAGAGGGGGCGGCGCAGCACCGCCTCGCCGAGCAGAAAGAGAAGCTGCCCGCCGTCGAGCACCGGAATCGGCAGCAGGTTGAGCACCGCCAGATTGACCGAGATCGTGGCCATGAACGCGAGGAAGGCGGTGACGCCAAGCTGCGCCGACTGGCCCGCGGCCATCCCGATCGCGATCGGGCCCCCGACTTCTCGGGTCGACACCCGGCCGCTGAACATCCCCCGCACCACCCGTACGATTTGGGTCGACACCGCGACGGTCTGCTTCGCGCCAAGGACGAGGGAGCCGCCGAACGAGACCGGTTCGTGCCGCTCCGGCACGTCGGGGCCAAGCCGAAGCTTGCCGACCGTTCGCGAGCCATCCGATTCGGCCAGCGTGCGCGCCGCGAGGTCCTGCCGTCCCCCGGCGCGACCGACCGTGAGCGTTAGGTCCATGTCGGGGTGCGCCTCGATCGCTTCCACCGCCCGGCGCCATTCCCCGATCGGCTCGCCGTTGATCGCCACCAGGGTGTCGCCGGTCTTGATCCCGGCCTTGTCGCCAGGTCCGCCCGCGACCACCGTGCCAATGACCGGCGCGATATACGGGATGAGCGCCTGTGCGGCGCGGACCCGCGCTTCGAGCGCATCCCGATGGATCCGAACGGCGATCGGCGGCTTCCCGGCAATCTCGATGGCGAAGGAATCGGCGGGCGTCGAAAGGATGGCCTCCTGAATATCCTCCCAGGACGTCATCGGCTGGCCCGCGACCCGCTCGATCCGGTCACCCAAAACAAGGACCGCAAGGCCCTCGGCCCCGGGGGGAAGCGAATCGGTGTTGACGCCTCCGACCGCAGTCACCGGATAGACCGTGCTGCCGTTGGCGTAGTTGAGCCCCGAAAAGACCAGCCAGGCAAAAAGGACATTCATCGCGACACCGGCGAGCACGAAGATGATCCGGGCCGGTATCGACTTCGACTCGTACATCCTGTGTTTCGGAACGTCGGCGTTGGCCGCTCCCCCTTCAAGGGCGGCCGAGGAGGGATCCTCCTCCCCGCTGGCCACCTTTACGTATCCACCAAGGGGCAGCCAGGAGATGCAGTACTCGGTCTCCCCCCGTTTCCAGGTGAGTGCCTTGACCGGAGCGCCCATCCCGACCGAGAAGCGGTGCACGTACATGCCCGCGGCTTTGGCGGCAAGGAAATGCCCGAGCTCGTGCACGAAGATGAGCACGCCGAGGACGACGATCAGGGACAGAATGTTGACGAGAACGTTGCTCATGCCAGAAACCTCAAAGCGTGTTCGCGGGCCAGCGCGTCGGCCGCTCGGACCGCTTCGAGCGAGGTTGCCGCCGCGGCCGAATGCCCGGCGAGCACCTGCTCGATCACTTCGGAAATCCGCCCAAACGGGATCCGCCCCGCTAGGAATGCCCCGACCGCGACCTCGTTGGCGGCATTGAATGCCGCCGGCGCGGTTCCTCCCGCCCGTCCTGCCTCGACCCCGGCGTGGAAGGCGCGGAAGACGTCGCGCCGAACCGCCTCAAAAGTAAGCGCTCCAGCGGCCACCGGGTCGAAGGGCCGCTGACCCTGGTCGGGGACTCGATCGGGATGGGTCAGGGCATAGAGAATCGGGAGTTCCATCGATGGGAACCCCATTTGGCCAAGCACGCTGCCGTCGGCGAACTCCACGAAGGCGTGTACGATGCTCTGAGGATGCACCACCACCTCGACCGCGTCATAGGAGAGTCCGAACAGGTGATGCGCTTCGATCACCTCCATCGCCTTGTTCGCGAGGGTCGCGCTGTCGACGGTGATTTTGTTCCCCATGCGCCAGGTCGGGTGGTTGAGCGCCTCCTCGACGGTGGCCACCGCGAGCCGCTCTACTGGCCAGCACCGGAAGGGGCCGCCGCTGGCGGTCAGGATGAGCCGCCGAATACCCGATTCCCGGCCGGTAATGCACTGCAGGACAGCGCTGTGCTCGGAATCGACCGGAATGAGTTCGCCCCCGCCCTCCCTGGCCGCGGCACGCACGAGATCCCCCGCCACCACGAGCGATTCCTTGTTGGCGAGCGCGACGCGCTTTCCGGCTCGAAGCGCCGCCAGCGTGGCCGGGAGACCGGCAAAGCCGACGACGGCGTTGACGACCACGTCGGCATCCGGGTGGGTGGCGGCCTCGAGCAGACAGGCGGGCCCCGCCGTGCTGGCGAGTCCCGAGAAGGCGGGACGCCATTCGGCAACCTGCTCGGCGAGCAGCCCCTCGTTGGTGCCCCCGGTCAGGGCCACCAGCCGGAAGCGTTCGCTGTGCCGCCGGAGAACGTTGAGCGTAGAGGTTCCGATCGACCCGGTGGAGCCGAGAACTGCGACGCCCCGCATGGACTAGATGACTCCGAAGGCCCGAAAGAGCAGGGTCGCTGTGGGAAGGACGAAGTAGAGCGAATCGAACCGATCGAGGACTCCACCATGGCCGGGAATCAGGTGACTCGAATCCTTGACGCCGACCTCTCGCTTGAGAAGCGACTCTGCAAGATCTCCAACCTGCGCGGCAATCGACAGGATCAGCCCGATCAGTGCCGCCGTCAACACTGGGAATCCGCGGCCAACCGGCTCGAGCGCCAGCGGCACGAAGACGACCGCGGTGACGACTCCGCCGACCAGCCCTGAGAGCGCTCCACTCCGGGTCTTACCGGGACTCACGATCGGGGCCAGCTTCGGGCCACCGAACAGTTTGCCGCCCCACATCGCAAAGCTGTCGCAGAGCCACGTCACGGCCAGCGGGAAGAAGACAAGCCAGGTGGCCGCCCAGGAGCGGCTTCCGTCGGCGCTGTAGCGAAGCACAAGGAGGGTCGCGGGGAGCACCGAACAGTAGAGAGGGCCAAAGAGCGTCACGGCGGTCGCGGCGAGAGGCCGTTCGGTCGGCGAGCGGCGCCAGAGCGCAGCCGCCAGCACCACGATCGGCGCCGCGGTCAGGATCAGCGGCCACTGGGAGAAGAACCAGACCGGAATCGGCGGCGGCCGAACGTCGCCGGTCGGGGCATAGGCCAGCATCCAGGTGGCCAGCGGAGCGAGCACCGCAAGGAAGAGTCCGAGCGTCCGCATCGGCCGGACCCCGGTCCGCTCCGCAATGTCGAACAACTCCCTGGTTCCCAGAAACCCCACCAGCGACACCAGCAATGCCAGCGGCAGCCCGCCGTACCAGACGACCCCAAGCGCCAGCGGAATACCGACGGCCGCGACAAGCACCCGCTGGACGTTGTTGCTCATGAGCCGGCGGTTACGCGCCCGAAGCGCCGGTCGCGGCGCTGAAAGTCCAGAATCGCCTCGAAGAGGTGGCGGCGGGTGAAATCGGGCCAGAGCACCGCAGTCACATGGAATTCCGCGTACGCGATCTGCCAGAGAAGGAAATTCGAGAGGCGATGCTCGCCGGAAGTGCGGATCAGCAGATCGGGGTCCGGGGTGCCGGCGGTGTAGAGGCGGCGGGCCATGGCAGCCTCGTCGATCTCTTCCACCCGCATCGTGCCGTCCCGAACCTCCGTGGCGATCAGCCGCGCCGCCCGGGCAAGCTCCGCCCGCGAACCATAGGAGAGACAGATGTTCAGGGTGAGGGCGTTTCCTTCCGCCGTTTGCGATTCGATGCTCGCCACCGCGGCGCGTGCCGCCGGCGTCAGGCGGTCGAGTTCCCCGAGCACCTTCACGGACACGCCGCGCTCCTTGAGCTCGGCGCTTTCCTTGGAGACGTATTCTTGGAGGAGTCCCATCAAGGCGTCGATTTCTTCGGGGGGACGCTGCCAGTTTTCTTGGCTGAACGCGAAGAGCGTAAGCACCTCGACCCCGGCCTCGACCGCGCCCTCGATACATTCCCGAACGGAGGCCATTCCCGCCTGGTGGCCGGCGGTGCGCGGGAGATTGCGCCGCTTGGCCCAACGCCCGTTACCGTCCATGATCACGGCCACGTGCGCCGGCACGCCCCCGTTGATCTTGATCCGGCCGAGCAGATCCTCCGTGGAGGGCGTCACACCTCCATGATCTCCGCTTCTTTGGCCTGGATCACGGCATCGATCTGTTTGATGTGCTCGTCGGTGACCTTCTGGGTCTCTTTTTCCGCGCGGGTCTTCTCATCTTCGGATACGTGCTCGACCTTCTTGATCTTGTGCAGCGCTTCCGTGCGCGCGTGCCGCACCGCGACCCGCCCCTCTTCGGCAAGCTTGTGGACGACCTTGACCAGATCCTTGCGGCGCTCCTCGGAGAGCGGCGGCAGCGGAATCCGGATCAGGTTCCCCTGCGAGGCGGGGTTGAGCCCGAGGTTCGAATCGCGAATCGACTTCTCGATGGCCTGGGTGAGCCCCTTGTCGAACGGCTGGATGGTGAGCAGCCTCGGCTCCGGCGCCGACACCAGTCCCACCTGGTTGAGGGGCACTTGGCTCCCGTAGGCCTCGACGCGAATCAGGTCGAGCAGGGCGGTGGTGGCCTTGTTGCTCCGGATGCCGGCCAATTCGCGTTTGGTGTTCTCGACCGCCTTGTGCATCTGCTCGCGAGCAAGCTTGGCGATCTCGGGAAGTGTAGCCGGTGCGCTCATCGGACGATCGTCCCCACCCGGTCGCCGGCGAGCACACGGCCGATGGCGCCAGGCTGATTGATGTTGAAGACCACGATCGGAAGCTTGTTTTCCTTGCAAAGCCCGAAGGCATTCGCGTCCATGACGGCGTAGCCCTTGACGATGGCGTCCTGAAACGAGAGCTCGGGAATGAAGGTCGCGTTCTTGTCCTTCTTTGGATCGCCGGTGTAAATCCCGTCGACGCCGGTGGCTTTGAGGAGGACTTCGGCCTCGATCTCCAAGGCGCGCAGCACGGCGGCGGTGTCGGTGGAGAAGAATGGGTTGCCGGTGCCGCCGGCAAAGATCACCAGGCGCCCCTTCTCCAGGTGCCTGACGGCGCGGCGGCGGATGTACGGTTCGGCCAGCGACTCCATTCGGATGGCGGTCAGCACCCGAGTTTGTACGCCGACCTTCTCGAGGATGTCCTGCAGGGCCAGGGCGTTGATGACGGTGGCCAGCATCCCCATATAGTCGGCCGAGACACGGTCCATCCCCTGGGCGCTCGCGGCGGTGCCGCGCACGATGTTGCCGCCGCCTACCACCAGGCCGAGTTGGATGCCCTGGCCGTGGACTTCCTTGATTTGCTGCGCCAGCGTTTCGACCACGGCGTAGTCGACGCCGACGCCCCGCCCGCCGGCGAGAGCTTCGCCCGAGACCTTGAGCAGCGCCCGCCGGTAGGCCAACGCCATTTTATGCCTCGCCGACCTTGAAGCGGGCAAACCGCTTCACCGTGACCGGGCCGCCCAAGGTCTTGGCCAGTTCCTTGATCAGATCGCCGACCAGCTTGCCTTCATCCTTCACGAACGGCTGCCCGGTCAAGGTTCGCTCCGCCACGAACTTGCGGAGTTTGCCGTCGACGATCTTGGCGCGAATGTTCTCGGGCTTCCCCTCGGCGGCCACCTGTTCCTCCGCGATGCGGCGCTCCCGCTCGAGGGTCTCGGGACGGATGTCCGCCTCGCTCACCCCGATCGGGTCGGCCGACGCGATATGCAGCGCGATGTCCCGGGCAAGCGCCGTAAGGCCGTCGCCCGCGGGGCCCTCGACATCCACCAGCACGCCCACCTGCCCGTTGAAGTGCAGGTAGCTCTGGACCGTACCGGAAGGCTGCTGGAAGCGGGCGACTCGGCGAATGGTCATCGCCTCGCCGGTCTTGCCGGAGACTTCCTTGATGATCTCGCCCACCGTCTTGCCGCGAAACGACTGGGCATCGAGAACGCCGCCCTCGTTCACGCCGACCGGGGCGTTCTTCTCGGCGTGAACGCCGAGCTCCTTGGCGAGGGCGATGAAATCGTCGGTTCGCGCCACGAAGTCGGTCTCGCAGTTGAGTTCGACCATGGCTACGTCCTGGCCGGCCTGGTGTGACGCGATGACCACAAGCCCCTGGGACGCGGTCCGGCCGCCCCGCTTCTCGGCCTTGGCGATTCCCTTCTTCCGAAGGATCTCGACCGCCTTGTCCATGTCCCCTTGGGCCTCTTCGAGCGCCGCCTTGCAATCCATCATCCCCGCCCCGGTCCGGGCGCGGAGTTCGCCAATGTCTTTGGCGGTAACAGCGTTGGTCGTCATGCGTTGCATTCCTTGGTTGGCTATTCGCTACTCGCTATTCGCCAAGGCTTTTGAGCGAATAGCGAGTAGCGAATAGCGAATAGTGTCTAGTTACCAGACCGCCGCGCACAGCCTCGAAGGCCATGGCGCGGCGGCGTGGGCAAAGGGCGTAGAGCCCGGCTTACGCGCCCGCCTCGCCTGCCCCGGCCTCCGCAGTGCCAGGCTCACCCTCGTGCTTGAGCCGCGCGGCAATCGCCTCGGGCTTCGGGCGCCGCTTGCGGGCGCCGCCCCCACCGGGCCGCCTCCGGCGGCGATCGGAGTCGGGATCGCCCTCCGAACCGCCATCGGTGCTGTAGGTCTCGGCGTCGTCGTGATCGGCCCCTTCGCGCACCGGCACTTGCTGCCGCGCTTCCTTGATCACGTCACAAAGCGCCTTGGTGATCAGCGACACGGAGCGGATGGCGTCGTCATTGCCGGGAATCGGCACCGTAATGACGTCCGGGTCGGCGTTCGTGTCCACGATGGCCACGACCGGGATCCCAAGCTTGTTGGCCTCCTGAATGGCGATCTTTTCCTTCTTGGCGTCGACGATGAACAGGGCCCCGGGCAGACGGCTCATGTTCTTGAGGCCTTCGAGGTTCCGGGACAGCTTCACGCGTTCGCGCTCGAAGAGGAGCTTTTCCTTCTTCGTGTAATTGTCGAAGTCGCCTTCGGTGCTCCCCTGCTCGAGCTCCCGAAGCCGCCGGATCTGCTTCTTGATCGTGGCGAAATTCGTCAGGGTGCCGCCGAGCCAGCGCTCGGTGACGTACATGCAGCTCGCATCCTGGGCATCACCCTGGACGAGCGCTTTGAGCTGCTTCTTGGTGCAGACGAAGAGGACGTTGTCGCCCTTGAGCACCACGTTGCGCAGAAGCTCCTGGGCCTTGAGAATTTGGCCCATCGTTTTCTGCAGATCGATGATGTAGATCCCGGAACGCTCGGCGAAAATGAACCGGCGCATTTTGGGGTTCCAGCGCCGGGTCTGATGCCCGAAGTGAACGCCCGCCTCGAGGAGGTCCTGCACCTGTGGTTGAGCCATGCGACTTCTGTGTGTCCTTCCGAGTGTTGGGTTAGTCGGCCATCGCGTTCATCCGTCGGCTTGACCCCCTAGGGAGCACCCAAACCGGCGTCCGGCGATGTGGTTTTTTGTTCGCTATTCGCTATTCGCTATTCGCTATTCGCAAAGGCTTTTGGAGCGGGCAGCGAATAGCGAGCAGCGATCTCATCCTACCGCTTACTGAATTGGAACCGCTTCCGCGCGCCGGGCCGGCCCGGCTTTTTCCGCTCCACCGCGCGGGGATCCCGCGTGAGCAACCCGCCGGAGCGAAGCTTCGGGCGGTGCAGCGCATCGGCCAGCACGAGTGTACGCGCGATGGCCATCCGCATGGCGCCGGCCTGCCCCGACATGCCGCCGCCGTCCACATGCGCCTTCACATCGAACGCACCGAGGGTGTCGGTAGCGGTAAAGGGCTGCTGAATGTGTTGCACGAGCGATGGGCGGGGGAAATAGTCGCCCAGATTGCGGCCGTTGACTTCCCACTTGCCGGTGCCTGGGGTGAGGTAGACGCGGGCGACGCTCGTCTTACGGCGGCCCACCGCATGCCACTTGAACTGGTCCTCGCTCATGCACTCACCTTCACGGCGTAAGGCTTGGGCTGCTGAGCCGAGTGAGGATGTTCCCCACCGGCGTACACTTTGAGTTTGAGGCGAAGGCGCTGCTTCGCGAGCGAATTCTTCGGCAACATCCCGAAGACCGCTTTCTCGATGACCCGCTCCGGATGATCGGCGAGCACATTCTTGACCGGCGTGAAGCTCTCGTTCCCCATCCACCCGGAGTGCGAGAAGTACTTCTTCTGCTCGAGCTTCTTGCCGGTAAGCTTCACCTTCTCGGCATTCACGACCACCACGAAGTCGCCGCCGTCCATGTGGGGCGTGAACGTGGGCTTGTGCTTGCCCCGGATGAGTTGGGCCACGGCACTCGCAAGGCGGCCAAGGGGAACCCCGGTCGCATCGACGACGTGCCAATCGTGCCGGATGTCATCCGGCGTTGCGGTAAAGGTCTTCATCAGCCTTCTGTGTCTTTGCTGTGGCAGCCTAAGTCCAAAACCAACAGAGCTTTGCAAAATAACTCACGGCAATGGGTTAGGTCAAGCGGGGGGGCCTCGGAGCTCCATTTCGAGGGGCAGGCATACTACACCGCAGCGGCGACCGACGGCCCACTTTGTATCTGTAACCCGTACAACAAGTTAGCTACAAACACGCTTCGCTCGAACGATGGCTCGGTCGGCCGGCGGCCAGGGTAAGGTCGCCTGGAACGGCTCGACGCTCACTTGCCGGGACTGGCACCGGCAAAACCGATCAACACCTGCCCCTTCTCGACTGCCTGCCCTGGCGTGACCGCGACGCGCTCCACCACGCCGGGGCAGGCAGTCGAGAAGGGGCAGGTGTTGAT
>JABFSM010000288.1 GCA_013140635.1 Gemmatimonadales bacterium | reverse complement strand
GGCTGACTCTCAGTGGTTTCATCACCGTGGAGGAGATGCGGAGGTGGGGTCAGGAGATCGTTCAAGCCCTCAGCTCGCTCCCCGACACCTTCGGCATCTTTGTCGACCTCCGGACCCTCGCCCCACTCCCTCCCGAGGCGCAAGCGGCAATGAAGCAAGGACAGATGTTCGCAAAGAGGCGGGGAATGGTACGATCGGTCGCGATCGTCGAGAACGCCATCACCAAGCTCCAGTTTGCGCGTATCGCCAGGGAGACCGGGATCTACGCCTGGGAGCGCTACGTAGACGCCTCGCGCGACTGGGATTGGGAGCAGCGAGGGCTCGATTGGATCATCGAGGGGCGCGATCCCGATGCGGACGAGGACGAGAGGGACCAGCGCACCCGCCGCCCCGGGTGACATCTACCTTGGTCGACGAAACTTTTTGAAACGTCGCCCGTACTCTAGGGTGTTCGAGCGCACATGATTCACTGAATGCCATTCGAGAGGAAGGACATCATGGTCCGGAATGTGGTCGGGTTCGCTGGCTTCGCGGTGGTGGCGTTGATCGCACTCAAGCTTCTCGGTGGCTTGCTTGGCTTCGCGATCAGCATCTTCGTGACGCTGCTCTGGCTCGCGTTCTGGGGCTTCATCATCTATCTGGTGCTTCGCATGTTCAGCCCTAAGACCGCCGACCGCGTCCGCAGCACGATTCGCGGGGAGAAGCCGGCGGAGTAGGGAAGAGGGAAGGGGGAAGAGGGAGGAGAGAAGAGGGGCAACAGCTCTTCCCTCTTCCCCCTTCCCCCTTCCCTGAGTCATGGCGCCGTCGAGCTGTGCAGGTGCACGATCTTCCATCCACCCCCAGGCTTCGGCGTGAGCAGCACCGTTGCCTTCGCGTCCCGGGCCAGTCCGTCCTTCACCGATAGCCAGCGATACTCCAGGTAGACCCAGACCAAGCTCTGCCGAACCTCGAGGCGGCTCGAGGTGATGGCCACGTCGCCCCCCGGCTCCACCGCGGCAAAGCGGGGCGGCGCGTAGCGCAGCGCTCCATCGGCGACGACCGCGGCGTCCGGATCCCAGAGTGAATCGGCGGGGGCCAGCCGCCGGTCGGCGTCGAGCGCCGCGGCGATGAGCGCGGTGACCGGCTCTTCGACCACCCCGGGTGACAGGGCCGGCACCGCGGTGACGGTGGTTCCGCACCCGGCGCAGAGCAAGCCCCAGCCGATGACGTTAGGCGCGGTCCAGCGCATCCAACACTCCCCAGATGAGGAGGGGCAGCAGTATCTCGTGGTGGCCGGTGAGCTGATAGCCGCTGCCGCCCGCCGCGGTCGGGCGCTGCACCACATTGACGCGGGGCCGGTAGTGCCGAATCATGTCGAAGTCCGCGGCCAGAAAATCGGCGGGCCGGCCTCCGGCCAGATTCCGCGCGACGGTGAGGGCCTTGAGAAAGACCTCCGGCATCATCACCGCGCTCCCCCAATTGAGCACCGCGCCGCCCCGGTCGAGGGTGGGAAGGGATCCCGCCAGACGGCGGAAATCGCGCAGGCTCGTTGCACCGATCGCCGCGCCGTCGGCCGCGGGGTGTTGGTGAATGATCTCGGCGCCGAGCGCGGCGTGGACGGTGACGGGGACGCCATGCCGGTGTGCGGCCAGGAGAATCGAGGCCGTGCCCCCGGGGAGTGCTTGGCGCTCGGCCAGCGCGCGCGACAGCCCTTCGCCCATGCCGAGTCCGTCCCGCGCCGCAGCGGAAATCGCGGCGTTCATATCGGTCCCCGTCTCCTCGACCATACCGAAGGTGCCGTCCGCCAGCCCCGATTCCACGTCCTCGCTGGTGCCGCCGTAGGCGGCCAGCTCGAAGTCGTGGATTGCCGCCGCGCCGTTCGTGGCGACATGGGTGACGATGCCGCGCTCTATCCACCGGGCCACGAGGGGCCCGAGCCCGACCTTCACCACATGGCCCCCGAGCAGGAGCACGACCCCCTTCCGGGCCGCCGCCGCGCCGGCAACGTGCGCTATGATCGTTCGGAGATCCTTGGCGGCCAGCACATCGGGCAAGCTGCGCAGGAAGGCGTCGAAGGAGCGGTCGGTTCCCGGCGGAACCGCCATCAGGGAACCCACGACGTTGTTCTGACGCCCTTGGAAAGGAACGGTTCGGAGTCGCGAAACGTCCGCCTCCCGCCCGGCCACTAGAAGCTGCTGGCCGGGGCGGGGGACATCTTCTCGAGCCGGAGCACGATCGTGCCGAAGTCCATCTGAGAGCGGATCTGCACCGGCACCCGGCGCGCGTCATCGGTCAACCAGACGCGGGCGTTGGCTTTCTTCGCGAACATCTTGTCCCCCACCACCGGGTTGAGGACCCAGCAATTCACTTTCACCCCCCCCGGCAGCTCCATCATTTCCTTCTTCAGCACCTTGATCAGGATCGGATTGTGCTCCGGCTTGAAGTGCCGCTTGAATTCGTAGGTTTGTCCGACTTCGAGCGGCATCGAACGCAGATAGAACACGATCGAGGCATCGTCCAGCGGCTCGGCGACCGTCGGTGTCGTGGCCGTGGCGTGGTGCTGCCGGTAGTACCCGGAGTCGGCGAAGACGTCGTAGTCCCGAAGGTACCGGCGGCTGTTTTCCTTGCTGTCTTGGCGGAACCGGAGCGTGCGAAAATCGCGAAGCGAAGTCCAGGACTCGAGCGAGCTCTGAATCTTGAAGACCAGCGCGCTCGCGTTGAGCGAGTACTTGAAGTAGTAGGCCGGCTCGGCTCGGACGGTATCGATCGAGACGACTTCGATCGCCGCATCGCCCACCGAGAGCATGCCGAACTTGGCGTTGTACTCGAAGCGTTCGCCGACGTGGAACGGCTGGGCGGCCGCCGCGGCCTGCAAGCCGGCGCGCAGGGCCACCAGGGCCATGGCCATCGGCGTCATGAAGCGGCTCCTTCGCCGCCGCCCGCCACGGCCAGGCGGACCGTGCGGCTCGCGCCCTGGGATACCGTCAGGCAGATCTGGAGCGCGCGCCGGCTTTCCCGCCGCCGCCGGTCGTGCCGCTCCACCAC
>JABFSM010000188.1 GCA_013140635.1 Gemmatimonadales bacterium | reverse complement strand
CTTCGGCTTCATGGTCGTGCCGGCCCACCTGCCTTAGAAATACGTCGCAAACCCCGCCTGCACCCCGCCGGTCACTCCCGCAGGATTCCCCGCGAGATCGCGCACCGACTCCCGGCGGTAGTTGAGCCGAAAGACCGTTCCCGGGGCGGGGCGAAAGCTCACGCCGACGGTGATGGCGTTCGTCTCATCGAAGATCTTCTCACCGGTCGAGGCGAAAGCGCCCCGATTGAAGTCCACCCGCTCGAGCCGAAGCCCTAGGCTTACGACCGGGCGCTCCAGTCCCCGAATGACCGGATACCAGACCGGCAAGACCGCGTCCACATAGACCCCCCACTGTCGCTTCCCCATCAGCTCGCCCAAATCGTCAGGCACGTCGATCGAAGCCCACGCCGCCTCACCCCGCAGGCTGAGCGAATGGATGTCGGTGTTGAAGTCGATCGCGACCAGCGAGACCCGCCGCTTGGCGTCCACCGCTTCGCCATCGATGCGAAAGGAGTTGTAGACCCCCCCGTAGTAGGAGAGACCGATCTCTCCCCAGCGCCGAGACTGCGCGGCCACTCGGCCGGAAAGCGCCGGCGAGCCGTTATTGTCTTCCTCGAACCGGCTCTCGCTCTTGCCGCTCGGGATATCGGTTCGTCCGGTGCCGTTGATCAGCACCCCGTCGCCGAGCCCGTTGGTGAGGTAGGCGTCGTAGGAGACCGAGAAACCCCGCGGCGCGAGCCGGCCATGCGCGCCAAACCCGACTTCGGAAAGAGTCGACGGAATGATCCGGGTCGAGACGAGGGGCCGGTCGACGAAATCGTACCGCGGACTATCGTGATTGACGTTGAAGGCGCCGATGGCGGGAAGGAGAATCCCCCCACGAAGGACGAACGATGGATTGACCATGAAGTCGACCAGGGCGGTCTCCAGCGCAATCTCCTCGGTGCCATGCTCGAATTCGAGTTCGGAGATAAACCGGATACGCCGCCCCACCGACGAGAAGAGAAAGATATTGAAACGGCGGAACTCCATCGAAAGCCCCTCGCTCACGCCGTCGGTGCGGAAGTAGTTCACGTTCCCTTCCGCATATCCGCCCACGGCGGTCCGGCCGGCGCTCACCAAAAATGGGCGCTGGTAGATCCCACCCTGCACCATGGCGGTGTCCTGCGCCGACAGGTCGGGGGCGACCGCCAGCAAGAAAACCAGAAGCGCGAAAGGTCTCACTCCATCTCTCCCCCAACCGGCAACTCGATCACGATGTGCTCTCCTTCGATCTCGACGGGGAACTGCTGGAGCGGGCGCTGCGCCGGCCCTTTCAGCACTCGGCCGGTGTTGGTGTATTCGCTTCCATGGCAGGGGCAGATCAGGTGCTCCGCGGCGGGCTCGACCTGGCATCCTCGATGGGTGCAGCGCGTCGACACTGCCGAGTAGCCACCGCCATCGCCGCGGTAGAGGTAGAGCGGCAGCGGAAAGCCCGGGGCTTCGACCAGCGCGAACCTCCCGGTGCCGAACTCCGCCTTGTTGATCAACACCCGATTGCCGGAAACGGTGGTGGTGACGTAGTGAAATCCAATACACCCGTTGAGGGAAAGGCCGGCGCCGCAGGCGAGAGCGCCCGCCGACAGCCCTTCGATCCGGCTGAGGAATTCGCGACGGTTCATAGCGATCTCAAGAATGCGAGGAGCAGTTCCTGCTCCGCTGGTGTCAGTGCCCGAAATGCCTGCCGGCTCGCCGCCGCCTCGCCGCCGTGCAGCTCGATCGCTTCGCGAAGGGTTCGCGCCCGCCCGTCGTGCAGGTAGAATGCCCTTCCCCCCTGCGATCGCTCGGCGAGTCCGATGCCCCAGAGCGGCGCCGTTCGCCATTCCGAGGTGAGCGCGATCCCCTCGGTGTACTTGTCGTCGAGCTCCGGCCCCATGTCATGGAGCAGCAGGTCGGTATAGGGATAGAAGACCTTGCGGTCGAGCGCCGCGATCCGCGACGCCCCAGTGGTGAGCGCCGGCACATGGCAGCGCGCGCACCCGAGAGAGGTGAAGAGTGCCTCACCGCTCTTCACCGCCGGAGACTCGGCGTCCCGCCGCGGCGGCGGGCGCAAGGTCTTGAGGTAGAAGACGACGTTGCTGACGGTGCTCGACGGGACCTCCGGGTCGGGCACCCCGTCGCCGGCAAAGTTGCCGACCTGCGGGTTGATCGGATCCTCCGGAATCAGATCGGAGGTGAGCCCCATGTCCTCCCGATAGGCCGTCACCGTCTGATGGAGGAGATTCACCGCCGACGCCTTCTTGCCGAAGCGGCCGATGTAGCGTCCGTCGATCGGAATGTGCCGCCCCGGCTCGTCGGCGTCGAAGAGCAGTTCGAGGCGGGTCACTTCCGCGATGAGGTCCGACAGCGCCAGCAATTGCACCCGCCCGGAGATACCGTCGCCATCGGCATCGTTAGGGTCCGCCAGCGCGAGGATGGCGGCGTCCTCCACCGCTTCGAGAAAGCCGAGGCCGGTGACGCTCGGCGCGGTGAACTGAGCCACGCCGGTGATCCCCGCCGGAACGACCTCCGCCATGTAGTTGAGAATTGCGCGGTTCTGGACCTGCGGCCCGCCGTCGGCGCGCAT
This sequence comes from Gemmatimonadales bacterium, assembly GCA_013140635.1. Classification (GTDB taxonomy): domain Bacteria; phylum Gemmatimonadota; class Gemmatimonadetes; order Gemmatimonadales; family GWC2-71-9; genus JABFSM01. The sequence continues at coordinate 7,974 of JABFSM010000188.1, read as the reverse complement.
CGGATTGAAGACGCCGCCTTCCATCCGGCCGAAACGCTTGAGGTTGAAGAGCGGATGCCCCTTCCCATCGCCGACGTGGCAGCTTTCGCAGGACGTCGCGACGAAGATCGGGCCGAGGCCGTCGGCGGGGGCAAAGCGGCGGCTGAACTCGCCATCGCCCGCCAGGAACGCGGCCAGTTGCTGGCTGGAGAGGTCCTCGACCGGGCCTTCGAGCAGGACGTCGTCGTTCGGCGCGCCGGGAAGGAGGGTGCCGCAGCCGCCGACGAGCACGGACATTGCGAAACCGCCAGTCACTGCGAGGCGGCTGACCATGGCGGGCCGGTTAGTCATTGCGAGGCGGCGAAGCCGCCGAAGCAATCTCACTCCACCCATCTCCACCCCCGCAACTCGTAGTATCGCCGCCTCGGAGTCGCATGCACCGGATCGATTCCGTTCCGGCGGCACCACATGACATGGAAGGTGCAGCCGGCGGCCGCCGTAAAGGCCGGTAACACCAACGACCAGTGGCCAACCGCGGCGTACAAACCGAGGGTAAGGCCGACCACGAGGGCCCATTTGAGCGCCTTCCGCCATCCCGGTGTTTCCACCTCGAAGACGGCGAAGAAGGCGGGGCCCAGGACGGCCAGCGCCAAGAGAACGATCAGTTCGAGTTCGATGCCTAGCTGAGCCATGCGCGCACCGTTCCGATGAGGAGCCAGGCGTTGAGGCCGGCGATGGCGAAAGCGACCGTCCAGGCCGATGCCTGAAGCACCCGCCCGTTGACGAAACTTCCCATCTTCGACCTCTGCCCGGTGAAGTAGACGAGTGGAATGACCGCGAACGAGAGCTGCAGGCTCAGAATCACCTGGCTCAGGATCAGGAGCGCCCCGGTGCCGTGCTCCCCGTACATGGCGGTGACGATGACCGCCGGTATGATGGCGATGAGACGGGTGATGAGCCGCCGCAGCCAGGCGGGAAGCCGGATGTCGAGGAAGCCCTCCATAACGATCTGGCCGGCGAGGGTGCCGGTGATCGTGGAGTTCTGCCCCGACGCCAGGAGCGCCACGGCAAAGAGAATGCCCGCCGCGGTCGTACCGAGCAGCGGCGTCAGGAGGTGAAAGGCATCGCCGATATCGGCGACTTCCCGATAGCCCGACTTGTTGAACGTCGCCGCGGCGAGAATCAAGATGGCCGCGTTGATGAAGAAGGCGAAGAGCAGCGCCACCGTCGAGTCGAGGGTGGCAAAGCGGATCGCCTCGCGCTTCGACGCGTCGTCGGGGAGCACGTGCCTGGTCTGCACGATCGAGCTGTGCAGGTACAGGTTGTGCGGCATCACCGTGGCGCCGAGGATGCCGATGGCGATGTACAGCATCATGGGGTTGGTCAGGATCTCGCCCCGGGGGATGAGCCCCATCCCGATTTCCGCGAGCGCCGGCTTGGCCAGAATCAGCTCGATGGCAAAGCAGACGCCGATCGTGGCCACCAAGGCGATGATGAACGCTTCGAGATAGCGAAAGCCCTTGTGCTGCAGGAGGAGAATGAGCAGCACGTCGGCGGCCGTCAGGCAAACGCCCCAAATGAGCGGAATGCCGAACAGCAGGTTGAGCGCGATGGCCGACCCGATGACTTCGGCCAGGTCGCACGCGGCGATCGCCACCTCGCAGAGCACCCAGAGAATGAAGCCCACCGGCCGGGAGTAGTGGTCGCGACAGGCTTGGGCCAGGTCGCGCCCGGTCACCACGCCGAGCTTCACGGCGAGGGACTGGAGGAGGATGGCCATCAGGTTCGAGAGAAGGACGACGCTGAGCAGCGTATAGGCGAACCGGGAACCGCCGGCGAGATCGGTGGCCCAGTTGCCCGGATCCATGTACCCGACCGCCACCATATATCCGGGGCCGGCGAAGGCCAGCGCCTTACGCCAGAATCCGGCCCCCTTGGGGATCTGAATCGACTGGAACGACTCGGGAAGCGAGGGCCGGGTGCGCGCTCGGCGCCAGCCGGCCAGGTCCTCGACGGGAGCCACCGGGGCGGCGCTCATCGGATCTCGGGCCGGACGCAGAGCACCTGGCGGGCGAGCTCGTGGCCGATGACCCGCTCTCCCGCGCCGATGGCGATCGTGATCGGGCCATGGAAGGGTTCGTGGCGCCTGACGGCCACGCGCGTACCCGGGGTGAGGCCGGCCTGTTCGAGATAGCGCAGCCGCTCCGCCTGCCCGGTATCGACCCGGCGGATCTCCGCCGTCTCTCCCGCGGGGATGTCGGTCAAGGGCGTGTACACCAGCTCATCCATCGCCCCATTGGAATCGGGGATCGGATCGCCGTGAGGGTCGAAGCGAGGGTTGCCGAGCGCTTCGGCCATCCGTTCGATCAATCCCTCGGAGACCGCATGCTCGAGTCGCTCCGCCTCGTCATGGACGGTGTCCCAGGAATAGCCGAGGAATTTGACGAGATAGGCCTCGATGAGCCGGTGGCGGCGCACCATACGCAGCGCAACGCGACGGCCGGCGGCGGTCAGGAGTACTCCGCGATACGGGGCGTGTTCGAGCAAATCCTGTTCGGAGAGCCGGCGTATCATCCCGCTTACGGAGGGAGCGGAGAGCCCGAGAAGATCGGCGATGTCGCTGGTGGAAACAGGCGCACCTTCCGCCGAGAGGCGGTAGATGGCCTTGAGGTAGTCTTCCACTGAGCGCGTCAGTGGTTCGGACGCAAGTTGGGCGGTCATCGATCCAGATCGACTCGGCATCGGCAAAGGGCTAGAACGACCAGAAGCCATGTAGGATGCCGTCGAATTTAGGCATGACTAACTATTTTGTCAATAGATGCGAAAATAGGGGGGAGTATGTACTTAACGCACAAAACGAGAAGGAGATACGCCGTCTACCGCAGCAACCCGAGCATCGGAGTCAAGATCCGCTCCGTCATCCCCCAGAGCACCCCGACCGGAAGATGGTACCCGACCGACCGAATCAGGGTGCCGTACCGGCTGTATTCCATTGGCCCAAACACCCCATCCCCCTCGAACAACTCAAGGGGAATCCACCATGCATCCGCCACTTCGGCGTTCGTCATTGGCAGGTCGGCCGTGGAAACTGAAAAGACGAATGGCCGAACGACGATAGGGGGAAGAGCGGAGGTGCGCGGCGCCAGATCGTCGAGGGCGCCGAGGAGTGGCGCATCGGTGAGGTCGAGACCAACCTCTTCGAGCGTTTCCCGCCGCGCCGTCGCGATGAGATCGGCGTCTCCCTCGCCCCACCGCCCGCCGGGAAAGGCGAGCTGCCCCGACCACCGGTCTCCCTCCCGCTCGGCGCGCCGGATGAGCAACAAGCGATCGGGGTCTGGAGCGAGGATAACCGCAACGGCGGCCTTAGGATGGCCGGGAAGATCCTCGAGACGTGGCGTGCGAACGGCCAGGCGGGCCGCGAGAGTCGGAATCCGGCTCAGTGCGCGTGCCCGTGACAGCCGCCACCGCAGCAGCCACTACCCGGCGGCGGTCCGAGACGGCTGAAGTCGGGCGGCTTCCCCGCCGTTGCGGGCCGCGCGGGAACCGAGAGCTTCCGCTCGACTTCCAGAGAACCGCAGGCGGGACAAATAACGGTCGTGTCGGCGCGGACCAGCTCGTCGAACGCTCGCCCGCATTCCCGGCATCCAAAATCGAAGACCGGCATCGCTCAAGCCCTCGGCAGCGCCGCGGGGCGGATCGGGGAGAGGCCCGCTCCAAATCGGCAGGCCTCCACATATTTCGGAAGCGCCTTCGCGCAGACGACCGCCCGCCGGTCCATCGACTGATAGAGGAAGGCTGCCTCTTCGCCGATGGCATTGTAGCAACTGGTGGCCGCATCCTCCGCCGCCACCATGCCGCAGAACTCGAGTCCGTCCTCGGCGGTGGCGGTCACGTCGATGAAGTTCTTGACCGCTCCAACGAAGCACCATGGCTGGTAGCGAGAAGCACCGAGCGAGCAATGCTGAAGGCTCTTGACCGGGTCGCGCGTGGTGACACCGCTGATGTACGTCCCCATACCCTGGTAGCAGACGCTGCGCATCTTTTCCGGCGCCGTGTCACAGACCTTGGCAACCTTGGCAAAGTCGAGGCCCGTCCGCTCCACGATGAGCCCCGCCTGCATCTGATAGCAGGAATGCTGATACTGTTTGCCAAGGACCGAACAGGGGTAATGAAGGTCGCTCGGCTCCCGGACCTTGAACGACGGAAAGGTGTCCTGGGCCATGGCACCATGGTCCATCTTCGAATGGTCCATTTCCTCCGCAGCGCCCGAATCGGTCTTGACCGTCACGTGGTGCGATTGTCCCCGCCCCCCCACGATGAACTCCATGAAGGCGCCGCCGTAACATGACTCCGAATCCCAGGAGTTGCCCAGCATGTCGCAGCCGGCCAGCGCGCGGGGGAGCTTCATCGAATAGGTCTGCACCAAGCCGTGGCCGATGCCGTGGACGCACTGGAAGCGGAGATACGCGCTCGCGCTGATTTCCGGCGTATCCCGGCAGACCGAGACTACACTCGCGCTGTCAGTACCTTTGTAGGCAAAGAACGACTGAATGACGCCGTGGTAGCAGCCCGACTGGAAGAGCTCGGTACACTGCATGTACGACTTGCCGACGTCTTTTCCCGGCTCCCAGGCGTTGATCCCGATGACATGGCTGTAGTCGTGCCCGATGTGCCGAATGGCATCGCTCCGCTCGCCGAGGAGAGCGAGGGTGGCCATGGCGAGACGGACCCGGTCCTGACGAACGAGGGTCAGGAGCACATCCTCGATGCAGCTCTGCTTCTTCTTCCCCATGAGGAGGCGGCAGCGCGCCTCGGTGAATTCGGCCAGCTTGGCCGAATCGCCGGCGGCGATGAGCTGATCGGGCACGGGCGGAAGCCCCTGGCCGGGAAGGGCGGCGCCCTTGGCGTAGAACCAGCCGGTGACGCCGACCGCTCCCAGGACCAGTACGCCCAGTGTAAGGAGGATCTTCCGAATCATGTACCAATATTAGTGCCTCATTGACGAAGGCGCCGCACCGGTTACCTTTTCGCCGTCCGTCCCTTCTTCGGAGGGAGACTCCTCCCTGCGCACCTCGAATCCCACACTCGTCGCCGCAAGCCGATCGATCGCCGCGCAACGTGACGCGATGGTCAATCAATGGGCGGCGTGGCTCGGCGACCGGCTCACCGCCACGAGCGCGGTGCCTTCGCAGGTCGTGAAGCAGGAGCTCTCGCTCTTGATCGACGTGTTCGGCTCGATGGTCGGACCGCTACGCCGGGAAACCAAGATGATCTGGCAACGGGCGTGCGGCGAGTACGGGCGCCACGCGGCGCTCCGCGGCCTAGCGGCGGGCGAAGTGGTCGAAGAGATGCAGTACTTCCGGGAACTGCTGATCCGGTTCCTGGCCCCTTCGATCGCCGCGCTCCGGCCCCGGCAGGGCATGGCGCTTCTCCTCCGGCTCAACCGCCTGGTCGACAAGGGTGTGGCGATGGCCGTCATCGGCTACACCGACGCACTGGTGGCGAGCCTCCTTCCCGATAATGAGGACACACCGCCGGGGCGCCGAACGCCGGACCCGGCGGAACTCTCTCACGCCCTCGAGCTGATTCGCACCGAGCTGCACCGCACCGTCGGCGTGGCAGCCGCTACTCCCGCCTGATTTCGCACCAGTAGGCCGAAAAACGGTACCGCTCGGAGGCCAGGCCAGCGCGAAACTTCTCGCGCATGCCCCTCCAGAGCCTCCTTCCCACGATCCGCCGGCTGGAAGACCTCGCCGAATTGGCCGGGGCGCTCGGCTGGGATCGGGTGTGGCGTGAGCTGCCGCCAGAGCTCATTGGCGGCGCCAAGCGCTCGGTGGTCATAGCCAGGCAGCAGGCATTCGAGTGGATCGGGGCGGTCGGCCCCTCGCCGAAAGAGGGCATCAGGGCCGCGCGGCACTTTCGCTCCAGAGGGCGGATGGTGCTCCTTCTCCTACTCGATCCGGCGCGCCGAGCGCTCACGGTGGCCTCCGCGGAGGCGCCGCCGCTCACCATCTCCCTCGATGCCCCCGATGCGCTGGCGCTGGCGCGGCTCACCCGATGTCGCGCCCGAACGGATGAGACCGCGCTCGCCGCCGCATTCCGGCTGGACGATGCGCTCGGTGGCCGCGCCGCGGACGAGCGGTTCTTCGCGGCGTTTCGGGCCACCCTCGGCTCTTTCATGGACGCGCTGCCTAAGCGCCTCGCCATGGAGGATCGTCACGCACTCGGGCTCCTGACCCTGACCCGGCTCCTCTTTCTCTACTTCGTCGAAGCGAAAGGGTGGCTCGACCGGCGGCCCCGGTTCCTCCGCGAGGAGGTCGACCGGTGCCTGGGGCTGGGCCGCTCGCTGCACCGTGATCTGCTCGACCCCCTCTTCTTCGGCACCCTCAACCGGCCGCTCGATCAGCGATCCGCGCTCGCCCGCCGATTCGGGCAGGTGCCATTTCTCAACGGCGGCCTCTTCGAGCCCCACCCGCTCGAACGCCGGTGGCGCGTCGCCCTTCCAACACCGGTCCTGCGCAACGCCTTCGACGATCTGTTCGAGCGATTCCATTTCACCCTTACGGCGCCGGGGGCTGGGGCCATCGCCCCCGATATGCTCGGCCGGGTGTTCGAACGCGTTATGGAGCCGGAAGAGCGCCACGCCTCCGGGAGCTACTACACTCCGGCGGCACTGGTCGATGCGCTCCTCCGAGACACCTTCGCCGCCTGGCTGGCCGAGCGGCTCGATGTGGGCTGGCCGGAGGCGGCGCGACGGCTCGATGAGCCGGACCAGGCGGCGCGCGCCGCGCTCCGAGAGATCCGGATTCTCGATCCGGCGGCGGGAAGCGGGGCATTTCTCATGGGCGCGCTGCGCATTCTCGCGGGGCCGCCCGGTCCGGCCCGGGAGGGCCGAACCCGGCGCGCCCTCGGGCGCAGCATCTTCGGCGTGGACCGAAACGCCGCCGCGGTCCGCCTCGCCGAGCTCCGGCTTTGGCTCGAGGTGCTTGCCGCCATGCCTGACGGGCCGGCCGAACGGGTCGAGCCGCTCCCCAATCTCGACGCGCTCGTCCGTCAGGGCGATAGCCTGGCGGACCCCGCCACCGGCCTGCCCTTTCCACCGCCGCCCGCGGGGCGCGCGGCGCTGCTGGCGGGGCTCCGCCGTGAGGTCATCGTCTCGAACGGCCCCTCGAAACGTGCCGCCGCGGCCGTGCTCGCTCGGGAAGAGCGCGCGCTTGCCGAAGCCATGCTCTCCGGCACGATCGCAACGCTCGAGACACACATCGCGCATGCCATTGCCATGGGGCGAGGGCCGACGCTCTTCGGCGACCGGCGCGGCCTGCCCCGGGAAGAGCGCATGCATCTGGCCGCGCTGCGCTCCCTCCGTCGCAAGAGCCGGGAACGGCTCCGGGATATCCGGCGCACCGGAGAAGTCCCCTGGTTCCACTACCCGATTCACTTCGCCGATGTCTTCGCGGCGGGAGGATTCGACCTGGTGGTCGGCAACCCACCCTGGGTTCGCGCCGAATCGATCGAGCCATCGAGGCGCCGCTACTTGGCCGAGCGATATCGCTGGTACGGGGCGGGGAAAGGACGCCGCAGCGGCTACGCGCACCTTCCCGATCTTTCCATTGCCTTCCTCGAGCGGGCCTTCGAGCTCCTGGCGCCGGGCGGCGTGGTCGGGTTTCTGCTGCCGGCCCGGCTCGCCACGGCCGGATACGCCGCCCGCGCGCGCGAGGCGCTCGCCACCGGCACGGCCATCGGCGTGCTCGCCGATCTTCGCGCCGACTCCCGCGCCGCTTTCGACGCCACCGTCTACCCGCTCGCATTCGTGGCCGCCAAACGGGCTCCCACGCCGCAGCATGAAGTTAGGCTTCGGCTCGGCCCCGCAGCGCCGGCCGTCCCACAATCGGCGCTCACCGCACAGGGGTGGCCGCTCGTTTCCGACGGAGTGCGCACCGTCATCCAGCGGCTTCGGCACGCCTGCCCCACCCTGGCCGAGCGATTCACCTGCCA
>JABFSM010000124.1 GCA_013140635.1 Gemmatimonadales bacterium | reverse complement strand
AGCGAATAGCGAGTAGCGAATAGCGAATAGCGAAGAAAAGGAGCCCCATGAACCCCCACTTTGCCTCTCTCGTCCTTGGTCTCGCGCAACAGGCCGAATCGGCGCTCGCGGGGAACCTTCCGCCCGGCGCCGAAGCGCTTGGCGCGCAGGCCAACGCTAGGCAGATCGCCCAGACGCTGATCGATACGCTCGCGATGCTGGAAACCAAGATGCAGGGACATCTCGACTCGGACGAGCAGCAGCTCATTGCCGGCGCGCTGACCGCCCTCCGATTCCGGTTCGTGCAGGGTGGGAGCCACTGAGATGGCGCGCCGGGTCGCGATCATCGTGCTTGACGGTCTCGGCATCGGCCCGGCCCACGACAGCGACGCCTACGGCGACCACGGCAGCGATACCCTCGGCAACACGTTGCGCAAAGTCGGCGGGCTCTCCCTTCCCAACCTCGAACGGCTCGGGCTCGGCCGTTGTGCGCCGCTCGATGGGGTGGCGCTTCCCACCTCTCCGCGCGCGGCATGGGGTACCGCCCAGCCGGCGAGCGCGGGCAAGGACAGCATTACCGGCCATTGGGAACTGTGCGGGGTCGTGCTCGAGAAGGCCTTTCCCACCTATCCGAAGGGGTTCCCCGCCCAGGTGATTGCCGAGTTCGCCAAGCGGACCGGGCGTGGGGTGCTCGGCAACAAAGCGGCATCGGGAACGGCGATCATCGATGAGTACGGCGCGGAGCATGAGCGCACCGGCAAGTGGATCGTGTACACCTCTGCGGACAGTGTCTTTCAGGTGGCCGCTCACGAGGGGACGGTGCCTCTTGCCGAGTTGTACGCCGCCTGCGCGGCGGCGCGCGAAATCTTGTCTGGCGCGCATGCCGTTTCCCGGGTGATCGCCCGGCCGTTTGCCGGGGCGCCCGGATCCTACGCCCGGACGCCCAACCGGAAAGATGTGAGCCTCGAGCCGCCGATTCCGACTCTTCTCGACCACTTGGCCGCGGCCGGCATCCCTCGGATCGGGGTCGGAAAGGTGGACGACCTCTTTGCGGGGCGGGGAATCACCAGCACACATGCGTCGACCAACGCCTTGGCCTACCAGCTGATCGGCGAGGCGCTCCGAACGATGGACCGAGGGTTCCTTTTCGTGAACGTGATCGAGTTCGACCAGAGCTGGGGCCATCGCAACGACGTCCCCGGCTTTGCGGCCGGTCTGAAAGAGCTGGACGCCGCCCTTCCGGACCTCCTCGGAACGGTGCAAGCGGAAGACCTGATTATATTTACGGCGGATCACGGGAACGATCCCACGACGCCCTCCACGGACCATTCCAGGGAGCAGGTGCCGGTTCTCGTGTACGGGCCGCGGGTCCGAACCGTCTCCGTCGGAGAACGGCGCACCTTTGCCGATATCGGGCAGACGGTGGCCGCCTTCCTGGGAGTGGCCCCCCTCGCGGCCGGCACCTCTTTTCTGCCAGAGGTTTGGAGTGACTGATCGGTTGGTGGTGGCCGCCCGAGCCATGCAGGAGCACGCCTACTGTCCCTACTCTCACTATCGGGTCGGGGCGGCGCTCGAGGCCGAGGACGGGTCGGTCTTCGTGGGCTGCAACGTCGAGAATGCGTCGTACGGGCTGGCGATCTGCGCCGAACGGTCTGCAGTCGCGGCCGCCGTCGGTGCCGGCGCCCGCCGGTTCAAGCGGATTGTCGTAGCCACTGACTCGGACCCGCCGGCGCCGCCGTGCGGGGCCTGTCGCCAGGTACTCGCGGAATTCGGATTGGAGCTCGAAGTGGAATCGGTGGGACCGAAGCAGTCAAGACGCTGGCGCATGGCGGAACTCTTGCCCGATTCGTTCTCGAAGGAGCTTCTGCAATGAAGCGGCTCCTTCCCTATCTCGTGGCGGGAAGCGCCGCCTTTGCCGCGGCCGCTTGTCAGGAGAAGCTCGCCTCGCCGGCTGAGTGTCCCGAGTTCTGTCCCGGCGGAGGCCTCCAGGTGCAAGACATCCTGATCGATGCCGACGTCGGGGGAGACACGACCTACAGCGGCTATATCGGCTACCAGCAGATGGAGGCGCTTCTGGTCTCCAATTCTCCCGACGCCGGCCAGGCTCGGGCATTTCTCACTTTCCCGAAACGGTCCGATTCGGTGGTGGTCGACGGGTCCACGGTATTCCTTGACGTGGACTCGATCGCGGTGACGCTCGAGCTGGTGGGGCGCGACTCGCTCATGCCCGGCCTCAAGCTCTTCCTCTATCGCATCCCTCCAGACCTCGATTCGACGACGACGGTGTCGCAGCTCGACGCCGCCATGACGGAAGCCAATTTCATCGACTCGGTGATCGTTCACGACACCCTCCGGCGGGGGACGGTGCGAGCGGTGCTGCTTCCGGAAAAGTTCGTCCGGCTCGCGTCATTGGCCGAATCCGACAGCGGCCGGCTTGGGATGGCGGTGCGCGTTACCGCCAACGAGCCTACCGGGGCCAGGTTCGGCGCCGTTGGGTCGACCTTGGCCGGCGCGCCCAACCTGATCCGCTATGGCAGAGTGAACGTTCCCGATACCTCGCGGGTCAAGCAGACCAGCGGGACGCTGGCGGAGCGCACCAACTACGCCATCGATATTCCGCCTGAGCCCCTTCCCGGCCGGCTGACCATCGGCGGCAAACGGGCGTCCCGAAGCCAGATCCGGTTCACCATTCCCCGCGCGCTGCGCGATTCCGGGGTGGTGCTTCGCGCCACTCTTGAACTCACTCCGGTCGGGCCGATTCGCGGGGTGCCCCACGATCCGGCCACGATGCTCATTCGCACGATTCTGGCGGACCTCGGGCCCAAATCTCCGGTAGCAGTGGACTTTGCCGCCGAGGGGAAGGTGGTGGCCGGGGAGACCGAGGTGGTGCGAACGGAAGTCCTGAGTGTGGTGACCTCATGGTTCGGGTTCGGGAATCCACGCCCGACCACCATCTTTCTCGGGCTCTCGCCCGAAGCGGGCACCTTCGTTCTGCCGGAATTCGAGACCTCCCGGTCGGCGACCGGGAGGCCGCGGCTCCGCATCACCTACGCTCTTCCCACGCGGCCGGGGCACCCATGACGCGCGCACTCAGAGCCGCGCTCGCACTCTCCCTGCTTGCGGGGGCGGTCGAGGCGCAGTCGTCCCAATTCGGCATCCGCGGTCTTGGCATTCCGCTCCGGCCCCTTTCGGTGCGCGCCAAGGCCACCGGCGGCGGCTTCGGCCTCTTCGATGCCGAATCGGCGATCAACCCGGCCGCGATTGCCGGCGCCCGTTTCGTCACGGCGAGCTTCCAGACGGTGCAGTCGTGGAGCCGCTCGGAAAACCCGGTAGGCAGCGCCAACGTGCAGGACAACCGCTACCCCGGGGTCGTGGTGTCGGGCCCCATTGGAGGCACTAATCTCGCGCTGGCGTTCAGCGTCAACGGGTATACCGACCGCAATTTCGTTCTCGGGTCGACCGATACGCTGGTGCTGCGGGATGTGGCCGTCGAAGTGCACGACACGCTGCGCTCCCAGGGCGGCATCTCCGATCTCCGAGTGGCGGTCGGCTGGCGCCGGTCCAACGCTCTCGGGTTTGGCGTCGGGTTCCATCTGATCACCGGCTCCAATCGCATCGACAGCCGCCGGGCCTTCAGCGACAGCAAGTACCTCGGCGCCAGCGAAGCGTTCACCTATTCCTATCTCGGCTTCGGTCTTTCCGGTGGCGTGACCCTGCGCGTCGGTACCGCCCTCACGCTGGGCGGCGTGGTCCGGTTCGATGAAAAACTCAGGGTCGACCGGGATACCTCACGGGTTGGGACGACCGATCTCCCGACGACGGTGTCGGGGGGAGCCCGATTGCAGGTCGGGCCCCGCGTGCTGCTCTCGGGCAGCGCGCTCTTCCGTAATTGGTCGGTGGCGGACAAGGACCTGATCGACCAGGGAGGGATCGGGAGCGTCAACATCACCGAATTCAACGCCGGCGCCGAGATCCTCACCGACGTTCGCCGGCCGTCGCGCCGCCCGATTCGGTTAGGCATTCACCATGCCACGCTCCCATTTCCGTTCCAGGTCGGCGAGAAGACGAGTGAAACCGGTGTCTCGATCGGGACCGGTATGCGGTTTGTCGGCGATCGCGCCGGTGTCGACTTGGCGCTCCAGCGGATCTGGCGGAAGGGCGCCACCGGCTTTTCCGAAACCGCCACCCTCCTGACCGTCGGAGTCTCGTTACGGCCGTGAAGCTGGTCTACCTGGAGACCTACGGCTGCCAGATGAACGTGGCCGACTCGGAGCTCATGCTCGGGGTCCTGGGCCGCGCCGGCTACGAACAGACCATGGATCCAGAAGTCGCCGACGTTATGCTGGTCAACACCTGCGCGGTGCGGGACAACGCCGAGCAGCGGGTGATCGGCCGGGTGGGCGAGTTGATGCGCCACAAGCGGCCGGGAGACCTGCTCGGTGTGGTCGGGTGCATGGCCCAGCGCCTCGGGCCGGTGCTGCTCGAGCGGGTGCCACGGGTCGATCTCGTGGTCGGACCGGACGCCTACCGAAATCTTCCCAGCCTCATCGAACACGCCCTTCGAGGCGGGCGGATCAGCGACACCGAATTCCGCTCGTGGGAGCACTATGAAGATGTGCCGCCGGTCAGGACCCCCGGCGCCACCCAATTCGTGACCGTGCAACGCGGGTGCGATTATCGGTGCACCTTTTGCATCGTTCCGTATACGCGGGGGCCGGAGCGGAGCCGCACCTTAGAGGATCTGGTGCGGGACGTGCGAGGGCTCGTGGAGCAGGGAACCACGGAGGTCACCCTCCTCGGCCAGACGGTCAATTCCTGGAACGACGGCCGGCACGATTTTGCGGATCTCTTGCGCGCGGTGGGGGCGGTCGATGGTATTCGGCGGATTCGATTTACCAGTCCGTATCCGACCGACTTCACCGACCGGGTCATCGAGGCAATGGCCACGACCGATGCGGTGTGCGAACATGTGCACCTCCCGGCGCAGAGCGGGTCGAATGCGGTGCTCCGCCGCATGCTGCGGCGCTACACGCGAGAGACCTATCTCAGCGTCGTCGAGCGGCTCCGGGCCGCCATGCCCGGCATCACCATGAGCACCGACATCATCGTCGGTTTTCCCGGAGAAACCGAAGCGCAGTTCGAGGAGACGGTGTCGTTGGTGCGCGAAGCGGCGTTCGACGACGCCTACACCTTCAAGTACTCGGTTCGGGATGGCACCCCGGCGGTCAAGTTGCCCGATCGGGTTACGGACGAGGTCGCTTCCGCGCGGCTCAGCCGGCTGATCGAGTCGGTGCGCGCCCAGACCCGGGCACGGAATATGGGAAGGGTAGGCTCCACTCACGAGGTGCTGGTCGAGCGTCCCGCTCGCCGCGGTGATATGATGCTCGGGCGCACCCGGACCAATTTTCTCGTTCTGGTGGATTTGCCGGAAGAGGCGGCGGGTGAATACCATGAAGTTCGGTTGACCGGCACCACCGGATCGACTTTTACCGGGGCTATCGTCGCTCCCCAACTGGCGGTCTTATGATCATACAGAATAAGGTCGAGGTTCATGTCTCGGAGGCGTACGCCGCGCTCCGGAGTCACTTTCCCGATTTCTGCGGTTGCGATGTCTGCCACGCCGACGTGCTGGTCTATGCCCTCAACCGCCTGCCGGCGCGCTATGTCGCGAGTCTGGAGGGCACCATCATTACCGAGCTCAATCTGGACAAAGATCAGAACCGGGCCTCGATCGAGGTGGCGGTGATGGACGGAATCCGGAAGATCATGGCTTCCCCGCGGTGCAACAGCGCCGGAGCGGGGCGCAAGGCGTTGACCTCGTGAACCGATCTCGGAGGCCGTGAGGCCTCGACCTGTTCTTCTCTTCGTCCTGGCATTCGAGGCCGGTCTCGCGACCGGCCTCTCTCGTTTTCTAGACCCGCTTCTCGTTATTCCGGCCCTCGTTCTTCCGCTCTTGCTTGGCGGACCTTCCCCGTGGAAAGGCTGGCCTCTCCTGGCCTTGCTCGGCCTGGGGTTCGGCGCGCTCGCCCGCGCCGCGCAAGGGGGAGATTGTGCACTGGTCATTGCGAGCGCTCCCGTCATTGCGAGCGAAGCGAAGCCGAAGTTGCGAGACCCGAAGGGTCGAAGCAAACCCGAGATCGCCACGGGCCCTTCGGGCCCTCGCGATGACGCGATTGCCGAAATCCGCCTGACCATCCGGCTCCGCGAACCGGTCGCTGACGGTGTCGCAGCCGTCCGCGTCGATGGCTGCCGCGGCGAGATCACCGCGCGATTCCGAGGAACGGAGCTTCGGGAGGCGGGGTCGCGGTGGGAGGTGGAGGGACGCTGGATTCCATCGCGGCGCTTCGGCGGCAAGGCCGCCGGCCTCCTGGTGGTGCGAAGGGCCTCCCCCCTCGAAAGCTCTCCCTCCTTTTCGGAGCGGATCCGGACCTGGTTGGCCGGGACGGTGGCCCATCTGTACGGAACTCGCGCCGGCCTGGTTGAAGCGCTTCTGGTTGGGCGCCGAGGCGGGATCGACCCTTCGGTCAACGCCGAATTCGCGCGGTCGGGGTTGGTGCATCTCCTCTCGATCAGCGGCTTCCACGTGGGGATCGTCTTCGTCTGGGCCTCTCTTCTCTTCCGGCAGGCCGGGGCGCAACGGGGCCTCGCGGGGGCGCTCGCCTCGGCGCTCGTATTCGGCTACGTCGCCTTTCTCGGCTGGCCCGCCCCGGCGGCACGGGCCGCTTTTCTGGCCGGCATTTCGGCGTGGTGCGTATTCCGTCAGCGGCAGCCCGCCGCCATACCGCTCCTCGCGGTCACCTGCCTCGGCGTCACCATCGTCGATCCCTGGGCCATCTTCGATCTTGGCGGTTGGCTCTCCGCCGCCGCCTTCTCGGGCGCGCTGATCTTTACCCGCTGGAGCGATCGCGCCCTCGGCGAACATGCCGGATGGCGAATGCTCTTCGCGTCACTCGGCGCCACGGTGGCCACGGCGCCCCTCACGGCGGCGGCGCTCGGATCGGTGGCGCTCGCGGGGCTTCTTCTCAACTTTGCCGCCATTCCCCTTGCCGCTGTGGCGGTTCCCGCCGTCATTGGAAGCGTCGTGGTGGCCCCACTCTCGCTCACCGCGGCGGCATTCCTCGCCGCCGGCGGAGGCTTCGGGCTGGCGGGGCTCGAAGGGCTGGCCCGATTCGGGAGCGCGCTTCCGGTGGGCGCCTTTCAGATGGCACCGGGGCTACTGGCGGCGCTCCCTTGGCTCCTCGTCCTTGCCGCGACACTCTGGATCCTTGGGCGGAGGAACACCTCGCGCCGAGCGGCGCTGCGCGGTGGGTGGGTGGTTGGCGCGGTGGGAGTGGCCACGGCGCTCCCCGTCGGGCGCTGGTTCTCGCCTGACCTTGGCTCGGGGCTCTCGCTACATTTCCTGAGTGTGGGGCAGGGAGACGCCGCGCTGATCCGGACCCCGGCAGGCCGCTGGATTCTGATCGACGCGGGGCCCGCCGACGAGCGGCGTGACGCAGGGCGAGAGGTCATCCTCCCTTATCTCGTGCGCCACGGCGTTCGGCGGCTCTCGGCCTTCGTCCTGTCGCATGCACACTTGGATCATGTGGGGGGCGCGCCGGCGGTTTTCGATCGGATCCCGGTCGATTTCATCCTGGAGCCCGCCTTGCCGGTGGCCGAGCCGCACTATCTCCGCATGCTCGATCAAGCGGAGGCCGGTGGGTTCCGCTGGCGCCCCGCCCGAGCGGGTGATTCCCTCGTCGTCGACGGCGTGCACCTGGTCGTCCTGCATCCGGACACGGCGTGGAGCGGATGGCGGGAGGACTTGAACGACGATTCGCTCGTGCTGCTGGTTCGGATGGGAGCGTTCGAGGCGCTCTTTGCCGGAGACTTGGGGGTCAAGGCGGAGTCGGCGCTGGCGGGCCGGCTCGGGCGGGTCGACCTGCTCAAGGTGGGCCACCACGGCTCGGCGGGGTCGAGCGGGGAACGGTGGCTCGAAGAACTCCGGCCTCGCGCCGCGGTGGTGAGCGTCGGGGTCAACCGGTACGGTCATCCCTCGCCGAGCGCGCTCGAACGGCTGGCGCGGGCCGGCGTCGAGGTGTGGCGCACCGACCGGGACGGCACCATGTCCGTTCGGGTAACCGATTCAACGATGACGCTGCGCGGCCGTCGCGCCGTCCGAAGTTATCCCCTCCGTCCCTGAGGAGAGCGCATGGCCTTCCCCAACACGTCGGTCATTACGATCGAACGGTTCATCATCGAGAAGGAGCGGAGCTATCCGGAAGCGACCGGCGAGCTTTCCAACCTGCTCTACGACATCGCCCTCGGCGCCAAGATCATCGCCTCGGCGGTGCGCCGGGCGGGGCTCATCAACATCATCGGCTCCGCGGGGGCGGTGAACGTGCAGGGAGAGGAGCAGCAGCAGCTCGACGTCTTCGCCAACGACGCCCTCAAGAACTCGATGTCGCACACCGGGCGGGTCTGCGTCATGGCGTCGGAGGAAGAGGAAGAGGTGATCCCCATTGCGGAGGAGATTCCCCACGGCAAGTACGCCGTCCTCTTCGACCCGCTCGACGGCTCCTCCAACATCGACAACAACAATCCGGTCGGGACGATCTTCAGCATCTACCGCCGGAAGTCGATGGAGGGCCACGGCACCTTGGACGACGTGCTGCAGCCGGGCCGGAGCCAGGTGGCGGCGGGGTACGTGATGTACGGGTCGAGCGTTATGCTGGTCTACACCACCGGCCAAGGGGTGCACGGTTTTACCCTCGACCCGACGATCGGCGAATTCTGCCTGTCGCACCGCGACATCCGGATGCCCGAAACCGGAAAGTACTATAGCGTGAACGAGTCGTACTTCGGCCGCTGGTCCCGGGCCATGCAGCGCGCGGTGCGCGGCTTCCACGGCGACTGGCCCGACCGGATCCAGGGCAAGAACAGCCGCTACATCGGCGCGCTGGTCGCCGACTTTCACCGGAACCTCGTGTCGGGAGGGGTCTTTCTCTACCCCGGCGAGGTGGCGCGGCCCGACGGCAAGCTCCGGCTCTGCTACGAGGCGAGCCCCCTGGCCTTCATCGCCGAGCAGGCGGGGGGCGCCGCCACCGACGGCCAGAACCCCATCCTCGATATCGTTCCTCGGAAGCTGCACCAGCGCACCCCGCTGGTCATCGGCTCCAAGAACGATGTGGAGTTCGTGGCGCAGGTGCTTCGCGAGGGCTCCGAGTGAGCGAACCGCGGCACCGCAATCCGACCCTCCTTCCCGTCGAGCCGCTCTACCGGCCCGCCGGTCGTCAGGCAGATTTGGGGGAGCCGGGGGAGTGGCCCTTCCTGCGTGGCGTCCAGCCCTCGATGTACACGGGCCGGCTCTGGACGATGCGCCAGTACGCCGGTTTCGGCACGGCGGAAGAGACGAACCGCCGCTTTCGCACTCTCCTCACAGCGGGGCAGACCGGGCTCTCGACGGCGTTCGATCTTCCGACCCAGATGGGGTACGACTCCGACCATCCGATGGCGGCGGGGGAAGTCGGACGGGTCGGGGTGGCCATCGACACGGTGGACGATCTGGCTCGGCTCTTCGAGGAGATTCCGCTCGACCGAGTCTCCACCTCGATGACGATCAACGCCACCGCCGCGATTCTCCTCGCGATGTACGTGGTGGTCGGCGAGGAGCGGGGAATCCCGCGGGCCAAGCTCTCCGGCACGATTCAGAACGACATCTTGAAGGAGTACATCGCGCGGGGGACATACATCTTTCCCGCCGAGCCGTCGCTCCGGCTCATCGCCGACGTCTTCCGCTTTGTGGCCGACGAGAGGATGAGCTTCAATCCGATCTCGATCAGCGGCTACCACATGCGGGAGGCGGGGGCCACGGCGGTGCAGGAGGTGGCGTTCACCCTGGCCAATGCCTGCGAATACGTGGCGCGGGCGCTGGAACGGGGGCTCACGATCGGCCAATTCGGGCCGCGGCTCTCCTTCTTCTTCGCGTCGCATAACGACCTCTTCGAAGAGGCGGCCAAGTTCCGGGCCGCGCGGCGGCTCTGGGCCCGGCTCGCGCGGGAGCGCTTCCGGGCCGACGACGCCACCTGCAAACTCCGCTTCCACACCCAGACCGGCGGGGTCACCCTCCAGGCGCAGCAACCGCTCAACAATGTGGTGCGGGTGGCGGTGCAGGCGCTGGCGGCCACGCTGGGCGGCACTCAGTCGCTCCACACCAACGGTTACGACGAGGCGCTCTCCCTCCCCACGGCGGAAGCGGCCACGCTGGCGCTCCGCACCCAGCAGATTCTGGCGTATGAAAGCGGCCTGGACCGAACCGTCGATCCGCTGGCGGGGAGCTACTATGTTGAGTCGCTCACCGACCGGATCGAAGCGGAGGCGCGGGCGCTGATCGAAGAGGTCGATGCGC
The DNA here is from genome assembly GCA_013140635.1 of Gemmatimonadales bacterium. Taxonomy (GTDB): domain Bacteria; phylum Gemmatimonadota; class Gemmatimonadetes; order Gemmatimonadales; family GWC2-71-9; genus JABFSM01. The sequence goes on along the minus strand of JABFSM010000124.1, from coordinate 220 downwards.
TGGGCGGCGCCGCCAAGGCGATCGAACTCGGCTTCTTCCAGGACCGAATCGCCGACAGCGCCTATGCGCTGCAGAAGGCCATCGAGGCGGGCGACGTGGTGGTGATCGGCGTCAACAAGTTCTCGAGCGACGAGCCGCCGCCACGCGGGCCCGCTGCCCCGCTTCGAGCTCGGCAAAGTTCGGGGTTTCCATCCGCGGCGGCGCGCGCGTCGCGGGATGG
>JABFSM010000145.1 GCA_013140635.1 Gemmatimonadales bacterium | reverse complement strand
CTCTTGGCGGCCGCCAGGGCTCGTTCGACGGCGGCAAGATCTGCGGCACCGGCGGCGCCCTGAAGCACTCGCCCCCCGCCGCCCCGCCCCCCGCCGAGGGCAGAGAGGGCACCGTCGAAGGCGGGCTTGAGATCGAGCGCTACATCCTCCGACCGGCCAAAGACGATTTGCGCCCGCGCTCCGGCAACTCCGGCGAGCATGACGATGCCGGGAGCCGAGGTGACTCGCGCAACGAGGCCGCGCACCTCTTCGATCGGCCGGTCGGCCCACGCCTTGAGCACGATGCGCCGGGCCCCAGCCGTCGGTGCCCTCGCAACCAGCTCGGCCGCTTCCGTATCGAGCTCCGCCTCTCGATAGACGGCCAGTTCCTTGCGCATTTCCTGCGCTTGCCGCTGGAGCCGTTCGACCGATTCGATGAGTTCGCCGGGAAGGCAGCTGAGTGTCCCGGCGAGTTCGCGGACGATTCGGTGCTTCCGCGCGTAGTCGGCGTGGGCCCGGCCGCCCGAGAGAAACTCCACCCGGGTGCCCCGTTTCATCCGCTCGGTCCGGAGGATGGCGATGCCGCCGATCTCGCCGGTCCGCGCCACGTGGGTGCCCCCGCAAGCGTTATGGTCGAAGTCGCCGATGGCAACGACGCGGAGCGGCCCATCGACCTCCGGGGTCTTCCGGAGCGCGAGCGCCGCCAGTTCGTCGTCGGTGGGAAACCATGCCCTCACCTCGAGGTTATCGCTCACCACCTGATTCGCGATCTCCTGCGCGTCGGCGATCACCGAATCCCGGAGGGAGGCATTGTCCAAGTCGATGGTGACCGAATCGGCGCCGAGGTGGAAACCGATCGTGGTCGCGTCGGCGGCGCGGATAAAGGCCCTGGAGAGGATATGCTGACCGGTGTGTTGCTGCATATGGTCGAAGCGGCGGGGCCAGTCGATGGCCGCCGGCATGTCACCGGCCGGGAGCGCCGACTCGAGGAGATGAAGGACCGCGCCATCGGTTTCGCGAACCAGCACCTCCGTCACCCCCGCGCCGCCGATGCGGCCCGTATCGTGGGGCTGGCCTCCCGAGGTCGGATAGAAGTAAGTCTCTTCGAGAATGGCGGCTGGGCGTCCGCCGACGCTGGTCAGCTCGACCACGCGCGCGGGAAAGTCTCGGGTGTAGGAGTTGTGGTAGTAGCCGCGGCGTGTCATTCACTACAAGGTACTCCAACCGAGCGGGCGCGGGCCAGCTAGATCGGCACCGTCAAGACAGCGCAGGGTGCGGATTCAAGAAGCTCGCGGCCGACATGGCCGGAACCGAGATCTCCGGGCCGCCCGCCGCGCCGGACACCGAGGACCAACAGATCGGCGCCGGTTCCGAGAAGGACCCGGAGAATCTCGGCGACCGGATTCCCCCAGCGAAGCAGGAGCTCACAGGGGCCGGAGTTGAGAGGAAGCCGGCCGACCAGGGCTCGAGTCCATTCACTTCGAGGATCCCGCCATCCGCTGGACTCGGTTGCTTCCGCCTCGGTTCCCGGCAACACGCAGACCGCCGAGGCCCGAGCCCCCGTGAGGTTCAAGAAGGCGGCGGTCGAAGGGACCACGCCGAGCCCCCTGAGTGTCCCGTCGACCGCGATCGTCGCTTGGCGTATCGCCTGAATATTGGGCGGTACAAAGAGCGAAAGGCCGCTCCGCCGGCGGATGACCGCATCGGTGGTCGGGCCCAGAGCTTGGGGCTGGCCCAAAGGCCTCATCTGGCGCCCGAGCACCACCACATCGGCGCCCCAGCTTTCGGCCTGCCGGACGATCTCCACTCCAAGAACCGTTCTCTTGACCTGGGTAGCGGTATCGCGTTCCGCTTCGGAGCCTGTAAACGAGTCCGAGGCGAAGCGAAGGAACTCGCCATCGGCCGACCGCGCTAGCTCCCGTCCAACCGCGACGGCGTGTTCACCGCAGACGCTCCCATCTGTCGCCCCGAGAATTCGCTTTATCGGCACCGCTGCCGCCCCCTACGGTTGGAGAGCCTTGCGCGGAGAGTAGGGGAATGCTTATGAAGCGAGCCTGAAGGAGCCGTGAATCTCCTCTGACAGACTCGCCGCCGGCGGGCATCCCGGCTAGGATTCGGCGATGAGCAGCCCGATACCCGCAACGCAGAGCCGCATGGAGCGGGTGATTCGCGAGGTGCCCGACCTCATGGCGGAGCTTCGCCTGGAGGGCGTCTTGCAGCGGGTGGCCGATTTTGCCGCGGAGGTCGTCGGCGCCCGCTACGTGGCGGTCGGCCTCCTGGCGCCCGACCGCCGCACGCTTCGGAATTTCATCGTCTCCGGCATGAGTGAGCCGGTGCGAACCGCGATCGGCAAGCTCCCGGTCGGACGGGGCATTCTCGGACTGGTCATTCGGGAGGGAAAGCCTATTCGCTTGCGGGATCTTTCCGCGCACCCCGCCTCCGCGGGCTTTCCACCCAACCATCCGCCGATGAAGTCGTTTCTCGGCGTTCCGATCGCCACCCGCGAAGGGGTAATCGGCGAGCTCTATTTGACTGAAAAAATCGGCGCCGACGAGTTCACCGAAGAGGATCAGCACATCGCCGGCCTCCTCGCGATCACCACCGCGTCCGCGGTGGAGAACGCCCGTCTGTTCGGAGAACAGAGCCGGCTGATGGAGGAGGTCCAGCAACTCCACCGGTCGCGCGAGCGTTTCTTTGCCATGGTGAATCACGAACTGCGGAACGCCCTGGCGGCGGTCTATGGTTGGGCCGAAATGCTGGTTCGAAGGAAGGATCCGGCAACCGTTCCACGAGCCGCTTTCGAGATCCTCGATTCGGCGGAGCAGGCGGTGGCGCTGATCAGCGACCTTCTCGATCTGAGCCGGCTCGATGAAGACCGCCTCCGGCCGGTCTTTCGAAGCGTCGATTGTTCGATCGTGGCGCGCACAGCCATTCAGCGGGTCACCCCGGCCGCCGAGGAGCGTGCGGTGAAATTCCGATTGAACCTCCCGGGGGAGGGACCGTTGGCATGGACCGATGCCCATCGGGTGGAGCAGATCCTGGTCAACCTGCTGCGGAACGCGGTCCGCCATTCACCCAAAGGGGGCGACGTGACCACCACGGTCGGGTTGGAAGGGGGCCGAGTGGTATTCAAGGTCGAAGACCAAGGCCCCGGCATCCCTACCGACCAAGTGGAATCGATCTTCGACGTCTACGTCACCAGTGCGGGCGAGGAACGCCTCGGTCATGGCCTCGGTCTGCCCCTGTCGCGGCGGCTCGCTCAGTTGTTGGGCGGTGACCTGACCGCCATCTCACGGCCCGGCGCCGGCGGGCTCTTCGTTCTTGGAGTGCCCGCGGCGGAGACCGTATCGTGAAGAACTCTTCAAGACCGTTTCGAGGGGGGCTAATGACCGAGAGACCATGGTTCACGCCATGAAAGTTCTTCTCGTGGAGGACGACCGAAAGGTCGCCGGTTTTATCGAGCAAGGTCTGAAGGAGGAAGGATACGTGGTGGATGTGGCCGCCGACGGGGAGGAGGCGACCATGCTGGCGCACGTATACGACTACGACATGATTCTGCTGGACGTAATGCTCCCGAAGAAGAACGGTTTCCAAGTGGCGATGGAACTGCGCCGGGAGGGCCGGAAGACCCCGGTCCTCATGCTGACCTCGCGGGACGCCGTCGAAGACGTCGTTCGGGGGCTCGATGCCGGCGCGGACGACTATCTGGCCAAACCGTTCCGCTTCGAGGAACTGCTGGCGCGGATCCGGGCACTGGCGCGCCGGGGCGGCGCCGAGCGGATGGAGGTGTTGAGCTTCGGCGCACTGGCGCTCGACCGCCTCCGTCACGTCGCGACGGTTAGCCAGCGAAAGCTCGACCTGACCGCCAAGGAGTTCCAGCTCCTGGAGTACTTCCTTCTCCACCCGGAGGAGGTTGTCCGGCGTACGACGTTGCTGGAAAAGGTCTGGGACATGCACTTTGACCCGGAGAGCAATGTCGTGGATGTCCATGTCGGGAACCTTCGCCGAAAACTGGCGGCGGAGACCTCCGCCGAGCGGATCGAGACGGTGCGGGGCGTAGGATTCTGTCTTCGGAGCACCCCTCCCGAGAGCGGTTGACCGCGCTCCGGATGCTATTCCGGCCGCTCCTGGCCGTGGTCTTGCTCCTGGCCGGCCTCGTGGCGGGGGGGCTGGGGGTCGGCACCGGAACGCGTCACCTCGTCTGGATCGCCGGCCTCTACGTCCTCGGCATTCCGCTCCTTCTTCGCACCGCTCGCGGTCTGCTCCGCGGCCGCTTCAACGCCGACCTGGTGGCCGCGCTCGCCATCCTAACGGCGATGATCCTGAGTCAGCCCTTTGCGGGACTCATCATCGTGCTGATGCAGACTGGAGGCGAGGCGCTCGAGCACTACGCGGAGCGACGGGCCTCCGCGGCGGTGCGGGCGCTGGAGGCCGAAGCGCCGCGGATTGCCCATCGGCGGGAGCATGACCGGCTCGACGATGTGCCGGTCGAGGCCATCGTGGTGGGGGACATCCTTCTGATTCGTCCGGGGGAAATGGTCCCCTGCGACGGGATCGTGGTCGCCGGATTCTCCCACGTCGACACCTCCCGGATTACCGGAGAGCCGCTGCCGGTGTCGGCCAAGCCCGGCACGCCGCTCCAGAGCGGAGCCCTCAACCTGGATGGGCCGGTCGACCTCCGCGCAACCGCGCTCGCCGCCGCGAGCCTCTACGCGAGAATCGTCGAGCTGGTGCGCACGGCGCAGGCCAGCAAGGCGCCGCTGCAGCGCGTGGCGGACCGCTATGCGGTCTGGTTCACCCCCATCACCCTGGCCGTCTGCGCCATCGCGTGGGCCCTCTCGGGCGATCCCCTTCGGGTCCTGGCGGTTCTCGTCGTGGCCACACCCTGCCCGCTCATTCTGGCCACGCCGGTGGCCATCATCGGCGGGATCAACCGGGCGGCGCGGCGGCAGATCATCGTGCGCCACGGCGGCGCGCTCGAGGCGCTGGCCGCGGTCGACGCCGCGGTGTTCGACAAGACCGGCACCCTGACGGTGGGGCGGCCCGAGGTCACCTCCGTGCAGCCGCTTGGGCCCTTTTCCGAGCGTGAGCTCCTCCGGCTTGCCGGGGCGGTCGAGCAAGGGTCTGGGCACCTTCTGGCGCGCACCCTCGTGGATGCGGCGGTGGCGCGCGGTATCGAGCTTCCACCCGGCACGGAGATCACGGAGACCAGCGGTCGAGGTGTCCGCGGTGTGGCGGATGGCCGCCGTGTGGCGGTGGGCGCCTTCTCCTTTCTGGTGGAATACGAGCCGGCCGCGGCAAAGGCGCTGGCCGCTCTTCACGATGGAACCACCGGGCTCCGCGCCTATGTGGCGGTCGACGGCCAGGGCGCGGGGAGTGTCACCTATGCCGATCGGATTCGGCCCGGCGCCGCCGACGTCGTGCTGCGGCTGCGGCGCCTGGGCTTTGCGCACGTGCAGCTGCTCTCCGGCGATAGCCTGGCCAACGTGTCGGCGGTCGCGCGTGAGGTCGGCATCGAGGAGACCGGCGCGGACCTCTCTCCTCTCGACAAGGTCCGCCGCGTTGCCGCGCTGGCCTCCGGATCTCGCCGGGTGCTGATGGTGGGTGACGGCACCAACGATGCGCCCGCCCTCTCGAGCGCCGCCGTTGGAGTGGCCCTGGCGGCTCACGGAGGGGGGATTGCGGCCGAGGCGGCGGATGTCGTCGTGCTGGTGGACGACCTGGCGCGCGTGCCGGAGGCGGTGGAGATCGGCCGGCGGACGATCAGGATTGCCCGTCAGAGCATTCTGGTTGGGCTCGGACTCAGCGCCGCGGCCATGGTGGTGGCGGCCGCCGGGTTTCTGGGACCGGCGGCCGGAGCGCTTCTGCAGGAGGTCATCGACGTGGCGGTAATCCTGAACGCCCTGCGCACCGTGAGGTAGCGATAGCACGGCTGGCGCGCTATCACGGTGGCCATTATAATACATATTGTGATACGGTCCTTTGCGAACGGCGCGACGGAGGATCTGTTCAACGGGCTCGACAGTCGCCGAGCTCGACGGGCGTGCCCCGTCGCGCTCTGGCCGGTGGCTCGCCGGAAACTGACACAAGTCAACCGGGTCCGTGAGCTCCGCGAGCTGAGTGTACCACCCGGCAACCGGCTGGAACGCCTCCGGGGAGCCCGCGCCGGCCAACACAGCATTCGCGTCAATGACCAATACCGGATCTGCTTCCGGTGGGAGGATGGCTATGCCGACCATGTCGAAGTCACCGATTACCACTAGCCCCCGGAGGCGGCCTCTCGTGCAACGCCGATTGCCCTCGCACCGCCCCCCCACGCATCCTGGGGAGATGCTTCTTGAAGAGTTTCTCAAGCCGCTTGGGCTGACCCAGTCCGCCTTCGCGGTCCAGTTGGGGGTCTCGTTCCCACGGCTCAATGAGGTGATCAACGCCAAGCGCGGCGTGACGCCAGATACCGCATTGCGGTTGGCTCGGGTCACCGGTATGAGTGCCGATTTCTGGTTGGGCTTGCAGCAGGATTGGGACCTGTGGCATGCGCTCCACTCGGATGAGGCGGTCGCAATCGCCCAACTCAAGCCGCTCAAACAGGCCAGCTAGGAGCGCGCGCTACTTCGCCTTCCGGGTCGCCGACCACTCACCGACCGCGACGCCGCCACTTCGCATGAACGTGGTCGAAAAGGTTCCGCGAAACTCGTTGCCGTACTGGCGTCCCTCGAAGGTGGTGATCACCCGTTCGTGGGTGTCCGGGTCTTCGTAGGGTTCGAGGCGGCCGGAAACCTTGCCGGGCTCGCACTTGACGAAGGAGATCCGAAGGAGGTGCGGCGCGACATGGGCGTGCTCCGGAACCTGGTATTGGGTTCGAGGCCAAGCCTCTTCCGCCCGCGCGGGGATCATCAGCACATCCCCATAGGCCGAATCGGTTCCCGCCGTCAGCTGAAAGAGGATGCTGCCGGTGCGGCCGGTCTGCTTGCTCGAATAGGTCCCCTCCCACTTCCCTTCGAGCGAGGTGGTGATGCCGACGGTTGGAATCGGGGTACCCCGATAGGAGCAACTCGCTCCGAGTACCCCGGCGGCAACCACTAGACTTGCGCGTGACATTGGTCCCGATCCCTTTGTGGTGTCGGAAGGGAATGTCGGCGGCCGGAGCTAAAGGGATTGTGAAGTGGTCGAGAAGAAAGCTGAGGACGATGCGCCCTGAGGGATTCGAACCCCCAACCCTCAGATCCGAAGTCTGATGCTCTATCCAGTTGAGCTAAGGGCGCCGGTGCCAATGCAGGTCAGAAATCTAGCTCGGATTGGTCCGCGCCGCACACAGTCATGATTCACCGTCACGGTCATTGCGAGGCCCCCTGATCCACCGTCACAGTCATTGCGAGACCCCGAAGGGGCCGAAGCAATCTCTCTGGAAAGGCTCGCGACCCCGAGTTTTCGATGCCCTCCGTGGAAAAATGGTTATGGCGACAAGGCGGTAAGGACTATTCTCCGGCCTTGCGCCTGGCAATGGTCCCTTGAGAGGCAAGACTTCATGCGGTATGCCGATTGGATTCGAGCCGACCCTGCCAAAGCCAAGCGCCTGTTCGCTAGATTTCAGGACGGTCTTCGGGAAGTGGGCGTATTGCTGGTGGCGTTTGCCCTGTTGGAAACGGCGCTTTCGGAACGCCCGATCGGAGTAACGTGGCTAATGCTCATAACCTTTTTGATGGTTGGCTTCGCGTTGTTCGCCTGCGCCGTAGCCCTGGAATGGAGGACATCCAATGGATCCGGCGGTGACTAGTACCCTGATCGCTCTTGGGGTCACCCTGCTCCTGGGGTTGCTGGTATTCGTGTTTTGTTGGATCGCATCGACACCCGATCCGAACGCCCCGAAAAAACCGACCCAGGTGGAGCTCCTAGCGCGAATCCAGCGCGATGTGGAGGAGCTCACAAAGCTGGTCCGCTGAAACGAACCGGGGGCCCGCTCGCGCCGACCCCCGGTTCTACTCCTCAGTCACGACATCCAAGCTTCCGGACGCCGGCCGCGCGGCCCTCACGCGGCAGGGGCGAGACCGCCGCCCGGTTCAGGCGGCAAACCCTCACTTCCTGCCGGCGGTGCCGCCGCCGGCCGCGACTTGGCCGGGAGTCTCCGGATGGTGCGCCACGCCGCCATCGTGTCCGGATCGTCTCCGAACCGAAAGCGGATGAGCCCATCCAGCGTCGCGACCGACTCAGCCAAGTCGTCGGCCGCCTGCTCCAGATCGGCGCGCGCTACCATATGCTCGCGCCGGGCCAGAACCACCGTGCCGGTCTCCGCCTCGAAGGCGTTGATCAACTTGCCGGTCTCCTCGAGGATGGTCTGCGGTAGCCCCACACTCACCAGCAAGTCCCGGCTCGCTTCGGCATCGCTCAAGATCTGCTTTGCCCTGGCGAGGTACGCCCCAAGTCCACCGAGCTCTTGGGGCATCCGGAGCTGCGGCAAAAGCCCTCCCTGGCTCCGCGCCGCCGCGCCGCCCAACGCGACGATGCAGCGAAGAAGCCGAGAGTGGAGCTTCCGCCGGATCGTCTGCCGGCGGCCAGTGGCATCCCGCGCTGCCTTGAACCCACGCACCTGCACCGACTCCAGCGCTCTGGCACGGGCCAGGCGCTCTTCCAGCCTGCCGATCACGAGCGCATAGCCCGGATCGTCGGAGGGACGGGCCTTACTGAAGTCCAACACCCGTCCGGCCATCTCCAATTTCCCGCGTACCACCTTACGCATACTGCATTCTCCTTTCGGAGGTCTCTGCCGGCCGGGCCGTCCGGGTGCCCTGCCGGGGTGTATGTGGGTACTGCCCGGTCGGCCCCTCGGACCGCCGCCGTTGATCATGAGATGCCGCCATGGGTCTATAACGTTGCATGCGATGCCGGAGAGCGTGAGGCACGGCCGGCGAGCGGCGTAAGTGCGGGCGGGACAACGGGAAGCGGCGGCCGCTGTGAAAAAAGGTGCGAACCGGCGCCGGTTGGCGTTATGAGACCGTTACAAAGCGCGGGCGACCGCTCGCGAACCCAAGCGGCCCCGCGGCTACGCCGAAGCGTCGGCGAACGTTGACCGGAGCCGGCGCATGGCGGAACGAGGCCGGGTCGTGGCGAGTGGAGAGACGCGAAGCGCGCGAGATGGCGCCTTTGTCGGTCGGCGATGCCGCCGTGGCGGGCGAGTGTGCCGGCGCAACGGGAGAATGCGCCCACCATGCGGGAGCCGATCTCGGGTCATCGCTCGGCGGAGCGCTCGTGGGCGGAGCGGGTGCTCGCTTCGCAACCGCCGGGACGGATTCGGCGCTGAGGGGTGCCGGCATGGCGCTCGGCGGGAACCTCCACGCGGTCGGGAGCGCCGACGTTGCGGTAGATGTGCCCTGCCAATTGCGAGAAGCGGTCGGCTTCCGGCGCGCCGTCTACTAGATTTCTCCCATGCAGCACCTCCCCGCGCTCCCATGCTACCCCTGTCCCCACCAGTCGGCCTGTTGCGCGTACGGTAGCACCCTCTCCGATGACGAGGCCAAGGCTGTCATCGCCGCGCATGGCGCCGAAAAGGTCTACCGCACCCGCTGGGGTGAGTGGCGGACCCGCGTGCGAAAGGGGCGCTGCGTCTTCCTCGTCAACAACTCTTGTTCCATCTACAACCAACCGTACTACCCGGCGGTCTGCCGAGGCTTTCCCTTCGTCGACGCGGAAACGGGGGGGCCGTACGAGTTCGACCGGACGATTTGCCCCGAGTTCGAACGCCGGCCGGAGCTCTTGCAGGTCAATCGGTTTCCCGGTCGCTAACCCCGTCATCGCGAGGCCCGGAGGGCCGAAGCGATCTCCAGGTCGGTGAGCCCTCGGGTCAGGACGGTCACGCGGCGGTCACGGGGGCTGACGAGCTTTCTGCCCTCCTCAAGATCGCCGAGGTTCCATGCCCCGCCTGCGCTCGCGAATACTGAACCTTGTCCTTCTAGCGGCACTCTCCGCGACCACGAATGGCCTCGCACAAATTGGCCCCGCGCCGCCAGTTGGCACTCGAGTCCGGGTGGAAGCGGTCGGGGAGAATCGGCTTATCATTGGCCAGGTTACGCGCTGGATGCGGGATACCATCGAGATCCGAAGTGGGGGGCGCCATCAGCTCATTGCACTCCGACACATCCGCGATTTAGAGGTGAGTCGTGGGACCGACAATAGCCTGCTGGTCGGGGCCGCCGGGGGACTCTTGAGCGGGGCCGTGGTGGGCGGACTTCTCGGCTATGCGTTTGGGGGTGATCGAGAGGTATCGGGTGCCCGAATCAGGAGCATGTTGGCGTGGGGCGCGGCTCTGGGGTCGACTGGGTTGCTGGGCGGCGCCGCCATCGGCGCCCTCGTCTCCAACGAGCGCTGGCAGCGCCTGACCATCGTGCCACAGGTGTCGCATGACATGGGGGAGCCGGAGTGGGGCCTCAGAGTAACCTGGCGCTTCTGACGCGCCTAACAACCTAATATGATACACCAAAGGAGCCGTGAGTTCATTCACCTGCGCCGACTCCAGTGCTCTGGCACGGGCCAGACGCCCTTCCCGCCGGCCGGAGCGCTTGCAGATCAATCGGTTTCCCGGCCGCTAACCCCGTCATCGCCAGCCGCCTTCAC
>JABFSM010000067.1 GCA_013140635.1 Gemmatimonadales bacterium | reverse complement strand
CCGCCCCCACTGCCCCCACCGTCCGTACCGTCCTCACCGAACGCGACAGCGCCTGGGTCGACGTCGTGGACGACATGGAATGGGTGGGCAACGGCGCGGAATTCCTCTGGCCGACCGAACGGAACGGCTGGCGCCAGATATACCGGGTGTCGCGCGACGGCGCCAAGGTCGCTCCGGTCACGCCGGCCGCCTTCGACGTCATAAGCGTGGCCGCGGTGGATCAGGCCGGCGGCTGGCTCTATTACATCGCCTCGCCCGACGACGCCACCCAGCGCTATCTCTACCGCGCCAAACTCGACGGCACCGGGGCGCCTGTTCGCATAACGCCCGCCGCCTCGGCCGGCACGCACGGCTACCAGATTTCCCCTGACGCGCGCTGGGCGATTCACACCACCTCCCGATTCGACCGGCCCCCCACCACCGACCTGGTGGAGCTCCCGACCCACCGGGTCGTCCGTTCCCTGATCGACGATTCGGCGCAGCGCGCGGCCGTTGCCGGCTTGATCCCTCGACCGACGGAGTTCTTCCGGGTGGCGGTCGGCGACGGCGTGGAACTCGACGGCTGGATGCTCCGCCCCAAGAACTTCGATCCGGCGCGGAAGTACCCCCTCCTGATGTTCGTCTACGGCGAACCGGCCTCGCAAACCGTTCGGGACGCCTGGGGAGGCAATCGCGCCCTCTGGCATCGCGCGCTGGCGGACCTGGGCTACATCGTCGCGAGCGTCGACAACCGGGGGACTCCCGGCCCGCGCGGCCGCGCCTGGCGGAAGGTGGTGTACAACGGGATCGGGATTCTCTCCAGCCGAGACCAGGCCGAGGCGGTGCGGGCATTGACGCGAAGCCGCTCGTACCTCGATTCGACCCGCGTGGCCATCTGGGGGTGGAGCGGCGGAGGATCCAGCACCCTGCAGGCGATGTTCCGCTATCCGGAGGTCTATCGGGTGGGAATGAGCGTCGCCCCGGTGCCCGATCAGAGCCTCTACGACACGATCTACCAGGAGCGCTACATGGGGCTCCCGACCACGAATGCGGAGGCCTATCGCAAGGCATCGGCGGTCAACTTTGCGGAGGGGCTCCGCGGCCGGCTGCTCCTGGTCCACGGCTCGGGCGACGACAACGTGCACTTCCAGGGCACCGAGCGCCTCGCCAACCGGCTAGTTCAACTCGGGAAACCGTTCGACTACATGGCCTATCCGAACCGGAGTCACTGCATTTGCGAGGGCGCCGGCACAACGCTTCACGTCTACTCCCTGCTGACCCGCTACCTTATGGAGCACCTGCCGCCCGAGGCGAAACCATGATCGCGTACGAAGTGCTGGCGGAGGTCGACGAGGCGCTGGTCGCCGGCTATATGGCGTACATGCGCGACACCCACATCCCGGCCCTGCTCGCCACCGGGTGCTTCGCGCACGCCGAGTTCAACCGGGCGCAGGAAACCCGCTTTCGGCAGCGGTACCTGGCGGCATCGTTAGGCGACCTGGAACGCTACTTCGAGCAGTACGCCCCCTCCCTCCGCGCCGATTATGCCGAGCGGTTCCCCGCCGGCACCCGCGTCTCCCGGGAAATCTGGGAAGAGCTCGGCCGCTGGGCCCCGCCTAGACCTAAGTGACCGGCACTTCCTCCCCCCTTACCCGGGCCATCGGGCTGCCCCACGCCACCGCCCTGGTGGTGGGCACGATCATCGGGGCCTCGATCTTCGTCCAGCCCTCCGAAATCAGCGCGCGGGTGCCGAGCGTTGGTGGGGTCCTGCTGGTCTGGGCGGTGGCGGGGGCTCTCACCCTGATCGGGGCGCTGGTTTGCGCCGAGCTCGCGTCGGCGTTCCCCAAAACCGGCGGCGTCTACGTCTACCTGCGGGAGGCGTTCGGCCCGGCGATCGGCTTCCTCTGGGGCTGGGCAATGTTTTGGGTGATGCATTCGGGGATCATCGCCGCCATCGCGGTGGTCTTCGCGAGGTATGCGGGGTTCTTCGTGCCCCTTTCCCCCGGGCAAAGCAAGGGGCTCGCCATCGGGGTCATTCTCCTCCTGTCGGCCATCAACCTCGTCGGCGTAAGGCAAGGAAGCCGGCTGCAGACCGCGTTCACCGCCGGGAAGCTGCTCGCGGTCTTCGCGATCGTTGCGGCCGGCGTTCTCTTCGGCGGCCGCGTCGAGCAACATTTCGTGAGCCCCGCTGTCGGTTCATCAGTCCAGCTATCCGACTTCCTCTCCGGCCTCCTTGCCGGGCTCTTTGCCTTCGGTGGCTGGCACATGGTGACCTACACCTCCGAGGAGACGGTCGCCCCGACCTCGACGATTCCGCGCTCGCTGGCCATCGGGACCCTGCTCGTCACCGCCATCTACCTGGCGATGAATGCCGTCTACATGTACGTCCTGCCGCTCGACCGGATGGCGGCATCGACGCGGGTGGCCGCCGATTTTGCCCAGGCCCTTTCGGGCGTCGACGCCGGCGGCGCGATTTCGGCGGTGGTGCTCTTCTCGACCTTCGGCGCATTAGCCGGCATCGTCCTGGCCGGGCCGCGCGTCTACCTCGCGATGGCGCGCGATGGGCTCCTCTTCCGTTGGATCGGCGCGGTCCATCCGACCTTCCGCACCCCGCACCGCGCCATCATTCTGCAAGCGGTCTGGGCGTCGATTCTTGTGGCCACCGGGAGCTTTCGAACGCTCTTCACCCGGGTGGCCTATACCGAGTGGATCTTCTTCGGGGTGCTGGCTATCGGACTTCTCGTGCTTCGGAAGAAAGGGACCACCGCCGGACGGACCTGGTCGCTCGCCGCGGCGCCGTTCCTCTGCTCCATCTTTGCGATCGCCGCATTTGCCGTCTCCATCAACGAGATCGTGGCCCACCCCGTAGAAACGCTCACCGGGCTTATCCTGGTCCTGGCCGGCATTCCTCTCTACTACTTCGCCAAGCGCACATGACGATCATCGACGTCCACAATCACTACTATCCCCCCGCCTTTCTCGATGCGCTCCGGAAGGGGCCGAGCGTGCTCCAGGTGTCCGACGACGCCGACAGCAATCCGGTGCTCACCAGTCCGGGAGACATCAACATCGCCGTGCCCGGGCATCGCGACATCGCCTACCGGCAGGAAGTGCTCGACCGTGAGGGGGTGGGCCGACAGCTCATCTCCCTCACCTGCCCCGCCACGCTCCTCGAGACGAAGGAGCGGTCGGTGTCGCTCTCGAAGCTGGTCAACGACGAGCTGGCGCGGGTGATGGCCGATCGGGCCCGCCACTTTACCGCACTGGCCACCCTCCCCCTCAACGATCCCATGGCCTCGGCGGCGGAATTCGACCGCGTCACCGCGATGGGATTCAAAGGCGTGCTGCTGATGAGCAACGTGAACGGCACCGCCCTGGCCGACGAGCGCTTCTGGCCGCTCTACGAACGGGCCAACGAATCGGGCGCGATCATGCACATTCACCCGACTTTTCCGCTCGGCGTCGAAGCGATGGAAAAATATTGGTTGATGCCGCTGGTCGGATTCCTCATGGATACCACCCTCGCCGCGGCGCACCTCGTCTTTGCCGGCGTGCCGGAGCGGTGGCCGAAGATCCGCTGGGTGCTCGGCCATCTGGGCGGAACCATTCCCTATCTCGCCGAACGGCTGGACCGCGGTTATGAGAACTTTGCCGAGTGCCGGAAGGATATTCCGAAGAAGCCGACGGAGTACCTGAAGAAGTTCTACTACGACACGGTGAACTTCGATCCGAAAGCGCTCAAACTGGCTATCGATTTTGCGGGGGTGAGTCAGATCCTCGCCGGGAGCGACTACCCCCACATGATCGGGAGCATCCCGAAAATGAAGGAGAGCATCCAGGCGCTGGACCTGACGGAGGCCGAACGGAACGCCATTCTCGGAGGCAACGCCGCCCGGCTCCTGGGGCTGGAGGGGGCCTGATGCGCAATCTGCTGCTGGTGGGCGCCGGTGGTTTCCTCGGTTCGGTGGCCCGTTACCTGCTGGGTGGAGCGGTCACCCAAGCCACCGCCGCCTCACGTGTCCCCTTCGGCACGATGGCGGTCAATCTCCTCGGCTGCCTATCGATCGGACTCCTGGCCGGACTTGCGGAACAGCGCCACCTCTTCAGCGCTTCCACCCGGCTCTTCCTGCTGACCGGCGTGCTGGGCGGCTTCACCACCTACTCCGCCTTTGCCTATGAGACGTACTTCCTCGGCCGAGAACAGTTGTTCGGCGCGGCGCTCTGGAATGTGGCGATTCAGGTGCTGGCCGGCGTCGGCGCCGTCTGGCTCGGCCACCTGATCGCGGGCCGGATCGCCGCCTAACCCTCTTTCCGCACCGCCCGGAGCACGACGACGGTGACGTTGTCGGTGCCGCCGCCTTTCAGCGCATCGTCGATCAGCGTGCGGCACGCCTGGTCCGAACCGGTCATCGTCCGAAGCCGCTCGGCGATCTGTGCCTCGGTGACATGCTTGGTGAGGCCGTCGGTACACAAGAGGTAGATCTCGGTAAAGGACATCTCCCCCTGGGTCACCACCGGCTGGGTCCGGCCGCCGATGGAACTCGACAAGACATGCGCGAAGGGACTGCGCTGGGCCTTTTCCGCCGGAAGGAGTCCCGAGTCGACCATGTCCTGCGCCACCGTCTGGTCGCGGGTCAGTTGGGTCAGCAGGCCATCCTTGTAGCGATAGAAGCGGCTGTCCCCCACTTGCAAGATGTACATCCGCGGCCAGACGAAGAGACCGAGGGTCAAGGTCGTTGCCGCCCCTTGCGTTTCCCCGCTCGACTGGGCTTCCGCCACCACCGCCTGGTGCGACTCCAGCGCCGCATCCTTGAGCGCGGCCAGGAACGCCCCGTCATCCGCTTCGTTTGCGGTGTAGAAGCAATTCATGGCGTGGGTGACATACGACGCCACCGCCTCGAGGGCGGCCCGGCTCGCGGTGCCGCCCCCGGCGTGCCCTCCGACGCCATCGGCCACCATCGCAAAGGAGGCGATCCGCTGGCTGGGGAGTTCGAGTACCTCGGGATTGGGGAGGCTGGTGGCGCGTACGCGCGCCGTCTTGTGCAGCGTGGCCACGAGGAAGTGGTCCTGATTCTCCTTGCGGACGAGCCCCAGGTGGGTCATGCCGCAGAAGTCGAGCTCGTCATCGCGCGGTTTGGGCTGCGCGGTGCCTGCGGGTCGGCTGGAACTCGATTCGGACGCCATATCGAAGCGAACATACCGCACCAGCCCCAGCCCGCAAGCCGAGCCATGCCGCACGAGAACCCGGGATCGGGCTCATCCTCTTTAGGGATACCTAGCGGCCGGCCGCGCCCTTGCAGCCTCTGCTCCGGGATCATTGCGTCGAGCCCGTGTTTCCGGCATGCGGGCCAGCACGATCACCCCGGAGCCGGCGGTGGCAATCGCCACCAGAACGACGGTGAGTGACATGCCAAGCGTATCCGCGAGTATCCCCGCACTCAACGCCCCAAGAGCGTAGCCCGAATCTCGCCAGAATCGGTAGACCCCGAGGGCGGTTGCCCGGGTCGTCGGCGGTGCCGAGTCCGCGACGGAGGCCAGGAGGGTCGGATAGACCATCGCGGTGCCCACGCCAAGCACCAGACATCCGGCCATCGATCCACGGAATCCCTGCCAGCGGGCGACAAACAGGAGGGCGGCTGCCTGCAGGAACATCCCCCCGGCGATCAGTCCTCGACGCCCGTACCGATCGCTCAGCGCCCCGGTCCAGAGTTGAACGCAACCCCAGCTGGCCGGATAAGCGAACGCGAGCCAGCCGATTTCCCGCAGCGACAGCCCCGAGCTCGCGAACATGAGCGGAAAGATGCCCCAGGCCACGCCATCGTTCAGGTTGTTCATCAGCCCCGCCTGACTCGCACTGCTCAGCGCCTTGTCGCTCCACATCGACCGGACCAGCAACTTGCCCAGACGTTCCGGTCGGGCCGGCATCGCTGCGGCGCCGGCCTCCGCGAGCACATGCGCCGAGGTGTCCTTCACCAGGAGCAGGGAAAGAGCGAGCCCCGCCGCCACGAACACCACGCCCAGATAGAAGGGCTCTGGCCGAAGCCCCCACCGTTCGGCAATCGCCGCAGAGGCCAGCGCGGCCAGCGCCACCGCTAGGTAGCCTGCGAACTCGTTCAACCCCATGGCGAACCCACGGCGCGCCGGCCCCGCCAGATCGATCTTCATGGCAACGGTGGTCGACCAGGTGAGGCCCTGATTCGCGCCAAGCAAAAGATTGGCGAATACGATCCAGCCCCACGTGGGGGCCAGCATGATCAGCAGCGGAACCGGAATACCCAGCAGCCAGCCGGCGACCAAGACCCGCTTGCGGCCATAGCGGTCGCTCAATCCACCCGCGGCCAGGTTCGCACATGCCTTCACGATCCCGAAGCTGATGAGGAAGGAGAGCGTCGCGGCGCCGGAGGCTATGCCGAATTCGCGCTCTGCGAGAAGCGGGAGGATAGAGCGTTCTAACCCCACCGTGCCGCCGACGAACGCGTTGACCAGCACCAGGAGCCAGAATTGGCGCGCGTTGGCGCGGAGTCCCAGAGTGGCCATCAGTCCGGCAGCTGAACCGTGGCGAATCTGAGTTGGTGCCTATCCTCCCGGAGGTCGGCCCAGATCAGGACGAAGACTCCTTTCGTTGGAGCCTGAATGCCGGCACAGTCGCCGGATCGGTGTGAAGAAACTGGCGGAGGATCATGTTCTCCCCTATTCGCCGATCGCGACGGCCAGACCGAGCGCCCGCCATTCGGGGATCCCGTTCTCCACCCGTCGGGCACGGTAGCCCCGCCGGCGCAGCAAGGCCATCGCTTCAACCGAGTAGACGCAGTACGGGCCTCGACAATACGCGATCACCTCTCGACCCTTGGGGATCTTGTGGAGATGATCGCGGAGTTCGGCAACCGGGACGGAAATCGCTCCAGGAATGTGGCCGGCCCGGTATTCATCGCGGGGACGCACGTCGATGAGCGTGATTTCGGCCCGCTTGAGTAGTCGGCGCAGCTCACCGAACGTGACCGGCTCGAGCTCGTCGCGGCTCCGCAGGTAGGTATTCGTCACCCGCTCGACTTCCGCCAGCCGGATCCTGCCCAGTTCCTCCATCTCCTTGAGGAAGTGGATGACCTTGTCGTCGGCCAACCGGTAATACAGATAGGTCCCTTCACGCCGCCGCTCGACGAGCCGGGCCTGGCGCAGCACCCGGAGGTGGGCGCTCGTGTTCTTCACCGGCAGGTCCGCATGCGCCGCGAGCGCATCGACGCTCTTTTCCCCCTGGCCTAACAGCTCGAGGAGCTCGATTCGCTTCGGACTCGACATCGCGTGCCCGATCCGGGCGAACTGTTCGTACAACGCGTCCTTGAAGTCACGTTGGCTCACGGATCGTTCTCCAATCCATCTAGTTTCCGGGGCGATGCCGATTGGACCAAGCCGGCGATTCGCGCATCCTGCGCCACCGGGTATACTGGGCCGCTTTCGCCGGGTCGGTATCCTCCTCGTCCATCAGCCAGAACCGAAACCAGTCGACGCTCCCTTGCGACGCCTCGAAGCGTTCCTGCGGTTTCACGAGCAGATGGATACCGTCCGGGAAGTAGTAGAGCTCAACCGGTTTTCCCAGGCGCCGCAGGCCGGAGAACATCTCCCATTCTCCGAGAAGTATCTCCGGCCGAATCGCCTGGATCCGTACCGCCGCCTGCACTTTGTCCACGTTGAATCCCGGCGCCTCGCGCGCCCATGCGTCCAGGTCCGGTCCGAACGGGGGGCCCGCTCCGACGACGGCCTCGTAAAAAGCCTGGATGTGCCCGAACAACGCGTAGCTCACATAACTCAGATCTACGCCGTCGCTGACGACCGCGGCCGTAATGGGGTAGCGCGAGTGGGTCAGGGTGTATTTCACGTGGAGGGTGGTGCGACTGAACCCGAGCAGGCCGACTCGCTTGCGATCGATGACGCCCAGCGAGTCCAGGTAGTCGATCGCGGCCTCGATGCCCCGCTGCGCGACTCCCGTCTCCCGCGGCGTTCCAAGGAGGGGAGCGGGAAGATTCGACATCTGGAGAACGACAAACCCCAGCGCGGCGAGCGGCTGGGCCGCGTAGCCCGTGGTAAACCCGCCGTGCAGCGAGAATCGTTGCGGGTCGAAGCCGTGCGTCTGAATGACGAGCGGCCGCCTCATCCCGGGCACGAAATCGGGTGGGTAGTACAGTCCTCCCCGCCAGCGGGTGCTGTCCGGCGCTTGCCAGGTGACTTCCACGACTCGACCAAGCAGCACGTCCGCCATATCTGGGTTGGGATCCAGCACTCGCGCCTTCCGCCCGGAGCCCCGCTGAGTCGCCGTGAGCACGGGACGTTCATTCAGCGACTGCTCCAGGGAGAGGGTGACCTCGCCATTGCTGTCGCGCCCCGGGACACCGGGGCCGTCGACGATGGCCGGTTCCATCCAACGGCCCGACTGGAACCGAACCGCCACCGCCGGCAAAGAACGCCGAGCCGAGTCCTCTCGAGCGAGAACCAGCGTTCGGATGCCCGGTTCCCAACGGTTGGCGGTGACCCGCGCGACCGATCGGCGGCGGCTCATCCCGATGGCGATCGGGGTCACGGCTAAGGTTCTGGCATCGATCTGCGCGACGTGCATGGTGGAGATGAGCAGATCGCGATCGGTAATTGCCGTGGCCCCGATCGGCAGGTAGACGTTGCTGATGATCAGGGACGGACCGTCCGACATCCAGACCGGAGCGGGTCGCAGCTCGAAGAGGGGAAGAGGAGCATCGAGAATGAGCGAGGCGGTGTTGTGGGCCAGATCGAACAGCACGAATTGGGACGGCCCCCATCCTCCCGGCTCCATTCCGCTTCGCAGCAGGGGATCGGAGTACACTCTCCACCCCTCGGGTGCCTCGTCGATCTTGCAGGCGCGGGCCACGAATCGCCCATCGGGAGAGAGGGCGATATGCCAATCGTCATCGCACGCGCCGATGCGCACGGTGCGTCCAGGTTCACCCCCCGGGATGCTGGCCACGGTGAGATCGGGCACCGGGATCACCTGCCCGTCGCCGAGGTGCACCACGACCAGTTGGGTGGACAGGCCGACAGACTCGCCTTCCCAGAATCCCAGCGCGGCGGCCACGTGAGGTGCACTGACGACGCGCCCGGAGCCGCGAGGAGCGGCGCTGTCCGATACCGCCGTGGGGCGGCGCAAGGTATACGCGAGATGGGCCCCATCCGCGGTTACGTCGTAGGCCCAGATCTCCCGGGTGGCCGTCGTCAGCTGCGTTACCCGGCGGGTGATTACGTCCACCCGATAGACTTGGGGGAGCTGACCTTCCCGCTCACCCACCAGAAGCAGCGAGCGGTTGTCATCCAGCCACCGCAGTTGCGAAATGGCGGGCCGGTTCGATGACGACCCGAAGGTGGCCACCGTATCGGGCTTGGCCCCATCCATGAGGTCGGCCGCCCGAAACACCAGGAGCGAAGCCACCACCACGTTTCGGGTGAGATCACCGCGATGCACCACCACGGCGGCCCGCCGGCCGTCGGGGCTGAAGGACGAGAGTTCGCCTCTGTCCGGCTCCCCACCTTGTCGGTCGGAGCCGGGATCGCCAATGACGGCGGTCTGCACCATGTCGGCCACCGTAAGACGCCGGCCGCCGGGTTGCCCCGCTTGTCCGTGACAAGGCCAGGCGCTGAGGCCCAAGGCCAGTAGAGCCGACCAGAGCGGGACACGACCCGTTCCGGGCTTTGGCGTTACGGAGCGGTCGATCATCGGCGCTATTCTAATGATCATTGGAATAATAGACAATGGGTCCGGTCAGCGAGCCCGATCAGGGCCACGACGGCTAGCCCCCTTCGGTCTTGAGCTGGAGCAGAGCAAGGAGCTCTGGGAGCTGGTCCAGATCCTTCTTCCGCTTGGTGGCGCGCTTGGCCCGAATCAGCGATTCGAGACCAAGGACCCGAAACCGGATCCCGTCGGACGTCGCGACCACCACGGACGCTCCAGATACCGCCGTAAAGTCCCCAACGCCGTTCACCTGATCGAGGAGATCCAGGCTTCCATGGTCGGTCGTCAGGGTGAGGACTGGGGAGTTCTCCAGAGTCCGGCGATCCATGATGAAGGGGAGGCCAGGTTCGATACCACGCGGATAGGCATGCCAGACATCGAGGAGGTTGGCCAGGCGTTCGAGGTTGGCTCTTTCCCGTGAATAACAAATATCCAGATCGTCGGTAACACGGGTCGCCCCGTGAGCACGGCCGGCTACCCCGCCGATCACGACGAAATCGATTCTGGCGTCCGTCAAACCCCGCACCATCCCGAGTAGACTCATACCGCCTCGAATCGAAGGCCTCGGAAGAACTCCACGTCGGCATCCAGTCGATCGAGCCGCTCCGCCACGGTCAACCGAAGCGACTGCCGGAGGAGGGAGAGATCGACGCCGTACCGCTCCGCCCCGGCCAACGAACTGGGCGGAGCGGCCGCCGGACGGCCCCGGCGCACCTCGAATCGGCCGGACTTGGCCAGCGACAGGGCGGTGCCAAAACGGGTCAAGAACCGGAGGCGATCCACCACCAGGGAAATCTCTCCTTCCTCCACCCGCCATTCCGCCCCCACCGCCGCCCGTTCGAGCAGCGTTGCCGCTCGACCCCACGC
>JABFSM010000346.1 GCA_013140635.1 Gemmatimonadales bacterium | reverse complement strand
GGTCGGAAGGTCGGTAAGTCGGTAGAAGGATCCCGTCCTACCGACTTACCGACTTCCCGACCTTCCGACCTCCTTCCCCCCATCGACCGCACCCCCAAACTCTACATCGGCGGCAAGCAGGTTCGTCCCGACTCCGGCTATGCGATCCCGATTCTCGATTCCCGGGGCCAGCGTCTGGCCGAAGTGGGGCGCGGGAACCGGAAGGACATCCGGAACGCGGTGGAAGCGGCGCACAAGGCGGAGGCGGGGTGGGCCGGCGCCACCGCGCACACGCGCGCCCAGGTGCTCTACTATGTCGGCGAGAACCTCGCGGCGCGGGAAAAAGAATTCGCCGAACGGCTCGCCTCGCTCACCGGCTCGGCGGAGGATGCCGCCATCGAAGTGGCGGCGGCCGTCAGACGCTGCTTCTTCTACGCCGCCTGGGCCGACAAGTACGACGGGCGGGTCCATCAGACCCCGTTCCGGAACGTCACCCTCGCCATGAACGAACCGGTCGGCGTCCTCGGGCTCATCGCGCCCGAAGAGGCCCCGCTGCTCGGCTTTCTCTCGCTGGTGCTCCCCGCCGTCGCGATGGGCAACGCCGTGGTGGCGGTCCCCTCCGAACGCCGGCCCCTCTCCGCCACCGATCTCTATCAGGTGCTCGATACCTCGGACCTGCCGGGCGGGGTCATCAACATCGTCACCGGAACCCGCAAGGAGCTCGGCCCGGTACTCGCCGCGCATGACGATGTCGACGGGATCTGGCTCTTCGGCAGCCGGGACGAAGTGGCGGAGGCCGAAAAGCTCTCGGCGGGGAACATGAAGCGAACCTGGTGCGAATGGCACGCGCCGGAGTGGCTCCACCCCGGCGAGGGGCAAGGAGAAGAGTTTCTGCGCGAGGCAACGCAGGTGAAGAATATCTGGGTGCCTTACGGCGCCTAGACCTCCCTAGGTCGGCTGCATCGCCAGGCCGATAACCCGGCCCTCCCCATCGAAGGTCAGCGTCACCGCAATCGTCGCCCTGGCGAATTTGACCGGCACCTTGACCTGGCGGCCGGTGGTTCCGGACGAGAGCACCGGCGTCTGAATCTCGGTGGGAGCCCCGACGGCAAGGATCAGCCCGTCCCAGGTGGTGCCAACCTGGGCCGGAGGCACCTGCGCATTCAGGCGGGCCGACCAATAGGGCGAGAGGCGATCGTACCCCTTGTCGCGCAGGAGAGTCACGATGGCCCTGGCGCGCGCGACGACCGAGTCGTCCGATAGCGCCTGCGGCACCGCCGGCGCGGGGAGATTCGCCGACGGCCCAGCCTCGGCGGGGGCGCGACTCGGTGGAGCGGCGGAGGAGGGCTCCACGATCATGCGCATCGCATCGAAGTCGAGGGTAACGGCCCGGTCGGCAAAGAACCCATGGGAGACGAGTCCGCCGATTTCCGCGCCGAACCGCCGCTCGAGAACAGCGGGGAAGGCGCCGGCAAGGGAGAGAACGTCGGTTCGCTCGATCGGCCCAATCGCCAACTTCTGGAACTGAAACGGTGTCACCCGCACCGCGCCACCGCCGCCGATGCCGCTGACAGCCGCGCTGCCCACTTGGGCGCCGCTCCTCTTGACGATCCCTTCAGACGGCACGAAGGCCCCTCCCGGCATTGCCAGCCCGGTATCGAAGACGAGAAGAGTCGGGATGCCGGCGGCCTCGGCGCGGAGCGTGATGAAATGATCGCCGAGCAACCAGATCGGAAGCACCACTGCGCCGGACGGTGGCGTCGGCGCACGCGGCGCGAGGACGAGTGCCGACCCGCCGAAGTCGATGGTCGAGCGGAATTGGGCCAGGAATCCGGTGCCGATGATGCCATCTACCCGGCGTCCTCCAGCGGCCGGCGCATATTGGCTCGTTGCCTGGATCAGAACGGGAACTCCGCGCAGTCGTGCTCCGCCCACTACGAGCGAATCGACCGACCCATGTTCGTATGTGGCGCGCCTTCCACCGGCGAAAACCGCCGAGTCAACGCCATATCGGCGTGCCCCGATGGTCCGCGCGAAGGCGGTATCGAGTATCGTCTCGCCGGCACCGGTGTCCAGGAGCAGAGTGGCGGCGTGACCGTTGACCTGGGCCGCAAGGACCGGGAGAACGGCGCCCGGCGCGAAGGGGACTCGGGCGCCGCGCGCCGGCTCGATCGTGGCGACCAGCGGCGCGCTTATGTCGGCGAGCTTGTCCGCCATCGCTCCTCGGCCAAGGCCACGGTTGAGCTGCGCCGCCTCGGCCCATCGGCGCTGGCGATAACGCACCTCCGCAAGCGCATTGCGGACTTCGCGGTTGGCGGAATCGGCGGTGTGCGCCGCCGTGAGATGGGCCTCGGCGGCGTCGAGGCGGTTCTCCCACAGGGCGAGGAGGCCGAGCCGGATGCGCGCCGGCGCGTCCGACCGATTGGACGCGAGGCGCCGTTCAAAGGCGGTGCGGGCGGCGGCAAAGTCGCCGCGGACGAACAGAGACTCCGCGTCGGCGCTCTGAGCGGCGCTCGTTCGGAGCCCGCATAGGGAGACAAGGAAGAACGGGAGTACAAGGCCGCGCATCAGACGGACTCCGCTTGGGGATGGACTGGAAAGGGTTCCACCTCCGCCCCGGGGCGGAGTCCGGCGATGTCGGCCGCGGCGGCGAGAATGATCGCCACCGGGATCAGCGCCGGTGGGGCAATGCGATAGAGGCCGCGGCTGACCTGGACGAGGATGCCGGCGGCCTGGAGTTCTTTGAGGTGGTGATAGGTATGACCGGGGGAGACATCCCCCAGGGCGGCGCCGAGCTCGGTGCTGCTCCGGTCGCGCCCGAAGAGTTCCCGCAGTAAGGCGATACGCGCCACGCTCGCGACGGCGCCGAGGATCCGGGAGAGGCTGGCGGCATCGGCGTCGAGCAGCTCCGGGGCCGCCGTTTCGCGCACCCAGGCGTACCGCCGCTCGCCGACCTGAATGAACCCGGCAAAGGTGAGCGCCCCCCGAATCGGGCCCCGGCGGAAGCGGCGCCCCCGCCGGTTCATCAGGTCTTCGACGAGGGCGGTGGGGGGC
>JABFSM010000179.1 GCA_013140635.1 Gemmatimonadales bacterium | reverse complement strand
GCGGGTTGGTTTTTGGGGTGCTGTGGCCATGGTATGCACGGCGCTGGTGGGGCGGCTCTTCGGGGCGGTGCTCTAACGGGAGCAATGCGGAATCGGTAGGCATCTCTCCGTGCGTTCGAAAGTACCGTTGCATCGGCGATTCGGTAGTGTAACTTTGGTCATGCCTGCAATGTCGCCGTGCGTCACAGCGGATATGGTCCGCGCCATGCCGGAGGACGGCAACCGGTACGAGGTGGTCGACGGGGAGTTGCTGGTGAGCCCGGCGCCGCGCGGGTGGCATCAGGTTCTCGTCGGGCGGCTCTTTCGGGAGTTGTCCGACTATCTCGACGAGCATCGGGTCGGCTTTGCACTCTTCTCGCCCGCGGATATCTCCTGGAGTCTAGTCGATCTCGTTCAACCGGATCTCTTCGTCGTTCCTCTGGAGGATGCTCGAGGACTCGAGTGGGAAGGGATGAAACGACTCCTGCTGGTGGCGGAGGTCTTGAGCCCTTCGACGGCGCGAGCCGATCGCCTTACCAAGCGGCGGCTCTATCAGCGGCACCAGATACCGCTCTATTGGATCGTGGATGGGGATTCCAGGCAAGTGGAGATATGGACACCGGAGCAAGACATCCCGGTTGTTGAACGGCATGAGCTGCGCTGGCAGCCGGACGCTTCGGTCCCCGCACTCGTCCTCTCTCTCGATCGCCTCTTTCGCCCGGTCTAGCGTGAGAGACCTCCGATAGCCTTTCGCGGCAGCGCCCCGTACCTTTGATCGGTGAATCTCCCCAGGCTGGCTCAAGCAGTCGTGCTCGTGGCCGCCATCGCGCTGCCACTCCGGGCGCAATCGTCCCGCGGTGGGGCTCCGCGCCTCGGCACCATCTCCTTTCCCGCGACCGGACTTCCCGCCGCCCAGCGCGACTTCCTGACCGGCGTCCTCTACCTCCATAGTTTCGAGTACGAGAGCGCGGCACAGGCCTTTGTCCGCGCGCAGCGCATCGATCCCGCTTTCGTCATGGCGTACTGGGGCGAGGCGATGACCCGCACCCACCCGGTCTGGAACCAGCAGGACATCGCGTCGGCCAAGGCGGCGCTGGAGCGGCTGGCGGCCGGTGCGGCTGCACGAGCCGCAAGGGCGGCCACGCCCCGTGAGCGTGACTACCTCGCCGCGGTCGAGGCGCTCTACGGCGCCGGCTCGAAGGAGCGCCGAGATACACTCTATGCCGAAGCGATGGAGCGGGTGGTGCGGGCCTATCCGGAAGATGCCGAGGCCAAGGCGTTCTACTCACTGGCGCTCCTTGGCTTGAACCAGGGGGTCCGCGACACCGTGACCTACCTGCGGGCCGCGCCATACGCCGACACCGTCTTTCGGGCAAACCGGGATCACCCGGGGGCGGCCCACTACCTGATTCACGCGTACGACGATCCGATTCATGCCGGGTTGGGGCTGGAGGCGGCGCGAGCCTATTCGCGGATCGCGCCTGATGCCGCCCACGCCCAGCACATGACGACCCACATCTTTCTGGCGCTGGGGATGTGGGACGAGGTGGTCTCGCAGAACACGATCGCCTTCGATCTCTCCGAGGGAAAGTCGTGGCACTATGGGAGCTGGCTCGCCTATGGGTTGATCCAGCAGGGCAGGTATGACGCGGCGCGCATTCAGATCGAGCGGATGCGCGCCAACCTGACCGCGAGCTCGCCAAGGCCCCAGTACGCCGTCATGGGCGACATGCGCGCCCACTACCTGCTCCACGTAGAGGAGTGGCGGGGCGCCATCTACGAGCGGCGGCCGTCGGCGAGCCAGACGACGATCTCGGGCCAGGTGACCGACCTCTTCACCGCCGGCGCGATTGCCTATCGGCGCCGGAATGCCTCCGCGGTGTCGGCCGCGGCGGGAGAGATCGCCCGGTTGATCGAGGCGATGCGGGTGGACTTCGGCGAGCACGATGCGAACACGGTGGTCGCGAGGATCATGGCGCGCACCCTCGGCGGCATGTTCCTCTTTCTCGGCGGGAACCAGGAGCCGGCGATCCGGGCGCTGCGCGAAGCGGCGGCGTTGAGCGACGCCCTTCCGATGGAATTCGGGCCGCCGGCCATCGTCGAGCCCCCGCGCGAAGTCCTCGGCACCATGCTCCTCGAGATCGAGCCCGCCCTGGCAAAAGTGGAGTTCGAAAAGGCGCTGGCCCAGGCGCCGGGACGGTCGCGGGCGCTCATCGGCCTGGTGCGGGCCTCGGTTGCCATCGGCGACAAGGCCTCCGCGCGCAAGGGGATCGACCAGCTGGTCGCCAATTGGCGGCAGGCCGATCACCAGGTGCGCGACGCGATCGGCCCGCTGCGCCGCCTGGTCGACCGCATGTAGGTGACTGCGGGCGCGCAGCGGCCGCAGTCATTGCGAGGAGCCGCAGGCGACGAAGCAATCTCGGGAGATTGCTTCGGCCGCTACGCGGCCTCGCAATGACTGTCGCCTTCGGGCCTCGCAATGACTCCCCTCGCAGTGACCGACCGCTTGACCCCACGCCGTCCGATCCCTATTGTATACAGAAGCTGTACCAAGAACCTGTAAGGAGCGCCCATGGCGAATCCGTTGCCGGTGCTGCGGGGCACCCTCGACACGTTGGTCTTGAAGGCGTTGGCCACGGGGCCGATGCATGGGTTCGAGATCACGGCATGGCTGGACCAGCGGGCGCGGGGCAACCTCGAACTCCTCGACAGCGCGCTCTACCAGGCGGTCTACCGCCTCGAGGCGCGGCGGCTGGTGTCGGCGGAATGGGGCATCACCGGGCACAATCGCCGCGCCCGCTACTACTCGCTCACGACCGCCGGCCGCGCCCATCTCCGGCGTGAGGTGAGCAACTGGCTCCGCTACACCACGACGGTCAGCGGTATTCTCACCACGCCGCACCCCGCGTAGCCCCGTGCTCCCCTCCGGCGTCCGGCGGCTTTTCCGGCTGGCCATTCGGCGTGACGCAACGATCGCCGACGACACCGACGAAGAGATTCGGTTGCATTTCGCGTTACGGGTCGAAGAGTTGATGGCCCGGGGTCTTTCCCGGGACCGCGCCGAGGCGGAGGCGCTCCGCCGCTTCGGGCCCTGGCGAGAAGGCCGTGCCCAGATGCTCGCCGCCGCGCGGCAGCGAGACCGGAGATTGACGATGGTCGAGCGCCTGCAGGATTTTTGGGGTGACGTGCGGTACGCCATAGGACAGATGCGCCGGGCGCCGGGGTTCACGGTGGCCGTGGTGCTCACCTTTGCGATCGGCATCGGCGCCAACGCCACAATGTTCGGCGTGATCGACCGGTTGCTGCTTCGGGCGCCGGCACACGTCGCCGAACCGGGAGAGCTGTACCTCATCAAGGCCTGGCAGCACTACGCCGGGAGGACGGGAGCGTTCGTGAACTCCGGCTTCTCGTATCCGGCGTACGTCGATCTTCGCGACCGGGTGGCCGGGCTCTCGGACGTCGCGATGCAGACGGCACCGAATGACCTGACTGTCGGGCGAGGGCCGTCGGCCAAGAAGGTGCGCGGGATGCTCGTGAGCGGCAACTACTTCCGGACGCTAGGCGTCCGGCCGGCGGCCGGGCGGCTCATGGTGCCGGAGGATGCCGCACTCCCTTCGGGGAACCAGGTCATCGTGATCAGCCACGGGTTTTGGCAGCGGGAGTTCGGTGGTCGGGCCGACGCGATTGGACGTACGATGGACTTTGGCACCTCGAAGCTCACCATCGTCGGAGTCGCGCCGCCGGGCTTCACCGGCGCCGGCTTTCGGCCGGTGGATCTCTGGGTGCCGGTGACGATGTTCGAATCGCTCGGGTACATGTCCTTCATCGGGAAGGCATGGACGAGCTCGCGCGGCGCCGTCTGGCTCTCGATCGTTGCCCGGCTTCGCCCCGGAGCGACGATCGAACAGGTGAACGCTCAAGCCACCGCCACACACCGCGGTGGGCAGATGGCGCTGCCGGGCGCCGACTCCACAGCGACGATTGTCCTCGAGTCGATTCTACCGCTGCGCAAGGAGAGTTTCTCGCCGGAGGTGCGGGTGGCATCGCTCCTCGGCGGCGTGGCGATTCTGGTGCTTCTCATCGCCTGCGCCAACGTGACGAACCTCCTCCTCGCACGCACGATGCGCCGCAAGCGGGAGATCGGGGTGCGGCTGGCGCTCGGCGTGTCGCGAGGCCGCCTCGCCCGACAGTTCGTGGTCGAGAGCACAACGCTGGCGCTCCTCGGCGCCGCCGCCGCGCTGGTCGTGGCATACTGGGGAAGCGCTCTGATGCGCGGCGCACTCCTCACGAACTTTGCCTGGTCGGGCTCGCCTCTCGACGGCCGGCTCCTCACCTTCACCGCAGTGGCCGCGGGCGTCGTTGGATTGGCCACCGGCCTCGTGCCGGCGCTGCAGCATCGCTCCTTCGATCTTTCCAGTGTGCTCCGCGACTCGGCCCACGGCGGCGGCATGTCGCGGACAAGGACTCGCACGGCGCTCCTCCTGGTGCAGGGCGTACTCTCGGTCGTGCTGCTGGTCGGTACGGGACTCTTCGTGAAGAGTCTCCAAAACGTGGGCCGGATCCGCCTCGGGATCGATACCGAGCGAGTCGTCGCCGCCACGCTGGACCTCGAGCCGGCAGGATTCACCAGCGCGGCGATCGAGGACCTCTACCGGCAGCTGGAGGCGCGGGCGCGAACGATGCCCGGGGTCCAGCATGCCACGCTCGGCGAAGGAACCTCCTTCGGGTGGGTGCTCGGTACCAAGGTGATCGTGCCCGGGATCGACTCGCTCCCGATTCCGCCGGGCACGGGGCCGAACCTGGTCGGTATCAGCGGCGACTACTTCACGACGCTGGGCACTCGCATCCTGCGGGGGAGGAGCATTTCCGAGGAAGAGATTCGGAGCGGCGCCCGCGTGGCGGTCATCAGCGAAGAGATGGCCAAGCGGGTCTGGCCGGAGAAGAACGCGCTCGGCGCCTGCGTCAAGCTTGTCGCCGATTCGGTGCCCTGCAATACCGTCATCGGCGTGTCCGAGAACGTGCACCAGGGCTCGTTCATCGAGGAGGCACCGACTTCGTGGGTCTTCGTGCCGCTCAACCAGGGGCGGCAGTTCCTCCGCGCCCGTACGCTCTTCGTTCGGGTGGCCCGCGGCCCCGCCGATCGGATGATCGAGCCGGTGCGCCAGATGATTCACAGTACCACCGCCAATCTGCCATATCCCGACGTGCGAGTCCTCTCGTCCCATCTGGGCGACGAGTTGCGGCCATGGAAACTGGGCGCCACGATGTTCGGCGCCTTCGGCGGGCTTGCGCTCGTCGTTATGGCGGTCGGGCTCTACAGCGTGATCGCCTACATGGTGGGGCAGCGGATGCGGGAGCTCGGCGTGCGGATCGCCCTCGGCGCCGCGCCGGGGAATATCCTCCGGCTCATCCTGAGCCATGGACTGCGGGTGGCCGCGGGGAGCGCGGTACTCGGGCTGCTCATTGCGCTGGCGGCGGGGCGGTTCGTGCGCTCGATGCTCTATGAAGTGTCGCCACGGGATCCGTTCATCCTCGGTGGGGTCGCGGTCATTCTTCTGGTCGTGGCAACCCTGGCTTCACTCCTGCCGGCTCTCCGCGCCACCCGTGCCGATCCGCTTACCGCGCTCCGGAGCGATTAAGTCATTGCGAGGCCGCTGAACACCGCCCGTCATTGCGAGGCCGCGTAGCGGCCGAAGCAATCTCCCGAGATTGCTTCGGCCCTTCGGGCCTCGCAATGACTGACGCCGGCTACTTGCTGAGCGACGCGTACGCCCGGTGAGCCAGCGCCTCGGCCTCGTCCGCGGTGCCGGCGAGGCAGTTGAGGTGACCCATCTTCCGGCCGGGACGCGCCTCCTTTTTCCCATAGAGATGCAGCGCCACACCGGGCAGGGCGAGCACCTCGTCCCAGGCCGGCTCACGCCCCTGCCAGAGATCGCCGAGGAGATTCACCATGCAGACCGGGGAGAGGAGCCGCGGCGTGGTGAGGGGCAGCTCGCACAAGGTGCGCACCTGCTGCTCGAACTGGTCGACATCGCAGGCGTCGAGGGTATAGTGCCCGCTGTTATGCGGCCTGGGCGCCAGCTCGTTGGCGAAGAGCTCTCCCCCCTTCGCGATGAATAGCTCGACCCCGAGAACGCCCACGTAGTCGAGCCGCGTGGCGACATCCTTTGCCAAGCGGGCCGCCGCATCGAGCGTGTCGTGGCCGAAGCGCGCCGGCACCCTCGTGGTATGGAGGATGCCCCGAGCATGGACATTCTCCCCCGGTGGGAACGCCGCCACGACGCCATCCTCGCCGCGGGCCAGCACGACCGAAAGTTCCCCTTCGAGCGTCAGGCGCCGCTCCAGCACACAGGCCACGCCGCCGAAGCCGGCAAAGGCCCGGCGTGCTTCCTCACGGGTGTCCACGGAGGCCTGGCCCTTTCCATCGTATCCGAGGCGGCTCGTCTTGAGCAGGGCGGGGGCCCCGATGGCATCCCACGCCGCTTCGAGCTCATCGGCGCTTCGGGCCGGCGCAAAGGGGGCGGTGGCTATCCGAGCATCTCGAAGGAACTCCTTCTCCGCAATCCGATCCTGCGCAATGGCAACCGCCGCCGGGCGTGGCCGCACCCGGACGCGCGGCGCCAGATAGGCGAGCGCCGCCGCCGGGACGTTCTCGAACTCCGTCGTGACCGCCGCGGCGCTCCGGGCCAGCTCTTCGAGGGCCGCTGGATCGTCGTAGGGGGCGACGAGGTGCCGGTTGGCGATACGGCCGGCCGGGGAAAGGGGATCGGGGTCGAGGACGATGACCTCGTACCCCATGGTGCGAGCGCGGGTGGTGAACATCCGCCCGAGCTGTCCTCCGCCCAGGAGGCCGAGGACGGCGCCGGGAAGGATCATCCCGGGGTCGGCACGGGGAGCGTGATGCCCCGAATCTGAGCCTCCTGAGTCGACCGAAAACGCTCGAGCTGCACCCGGAGGCCGGGGTCGCGGGTGGCGAGCATCGCGATCGCGTATAGGGCGGCGTTATGGGCCCCCGCCTCGCCGACGGCAAAGGTGGCGACCGGGACACCGGCCGGCATCTGGACGATCGAGAGAAGGGAATCGAGCCCTTGCAGGTGTTTCGACGGCACCGGTACGCCGAGGACCGGAAGGATCGTCTTGGCGGCCAGCATGCCGGGGAGATGAGCCGCGCCGCCGGCTCCCGCAATGATGCATTGCAGGCCCCGTTCGGCAGCACCGCCGGCGTATTCGTACAGCAGGTCGGGCGTACGATGGGCCGAAACCACGCGGGCCTCGTACGGGACGCCAAACTCGGCCAGCCGCCGTGCGGCGTGCTGCATTACTTCCCAATCCGAGCTGGAACCCATCACCACACCGACGGCCGGATGGCTCGCCATGAGGACCTCTGAAGGCCGGAAGTCGCTGATCCGTAGGCGCGGAAAATCGCTGGGGGCCGCCAACGGATCAAGCAACGGGTTTTGGAATGAGCCGAGTGGATCGCGGCGGATAGATGGCCAGGCCACAAGATGAAGACGTCGTAAGTGATTGTCATATATAAGGATAAGAGATTTCACGATCAATGGCCCGGGCGTTGCTTCAAGGAAGCGAGCCACCGCCTGACTTTGGGTGGCCATCGAGCTACCGAGCGCCATGAACCGAGCGTCCACAAAGCCCAAAGCGCTACCCGAGCCAGAACGGCTTCTGCTCCGAAGTCGATTCGGGCGGCGCCTCATGCTGCTCTTCCTTGCCTGTGCGCTGGTGCCGACCAGTCTCCTGGCGTTCTTCACGTTCAAGAGCGTGTCCCGACAGCTGACCGATCAGAGCAATCTGCGCCTGACCGGCCTGGCCGGGGGGGTCGGGCGGACGCTGTACGGCCGTCTCATCTTCGTCGAATCCGATCTCCGAAAGATCGCTCCTCGGTTGGTCACCTGCGGAAGGTGTGGAGACGAACTGCTCTACACCGCCGAGTTGGTGGCCCTGGTTCCCGATCTGGGTGAGCCGCAGTTGGTGGCCGGTGAGGGGTCTGAGCTGGGTCGGATCGCCACCTTGCAGCTTCCGGTGCTCGGTCCCGACCAGAGCACCGTCATTACGGCCCAAAGGACGGTCTATCTCGTTCACCGACCCGCCGGGCCGGCGGCGCGCGCCGGCCGGCTGGTGGTTCGGCTCACCCCTTCGGCACTCTGGGGTCGCGGTGATGAGGCGGCGCTCCCACCCGGCCTCGAACTCTCGATCTGGGATCCGGAGGAGGGTGTCGTCTTCGGCGCCGCCTTTGGGACCGACGCGATCCCAAAAGAGGCCGCCGATCGTTTGACCAAGCTCCCGTCGGGGAGCTTCGAATGGAATTCGGCGAAAGGGGCCGCCCTTGCCTCGTGGTGGTCCCTTCCGGAATCACGCCGATTCCGGCTCCCCCATTGGCGGGTGCTGCTGAGCGAAGGGCGCGGCGATGTCATCGCTCCGGCGCTCGAAATGATACAGAGCTTGCCGCTGCTGCTCGCCGTCGTGTTGGCCACCGTGCTGCTCATCGGGCTCGCGCAAATTCGCCGAAGCCTGGTTCCCCTCGCGGAGCTACATCACGCCACCCGCCGGATCGCCGCGCGCGACTTCGACGGCCGGGTGGAAATCGTCAGCAATGACGAGCTGGGCGAGCTTGCCGGCGCGTTCAACAGCATGGCATCACAGCTCGGCCGCCAATTTCAGGCACTCAAGACCGCGGCCGAAATCGACCGTGCGGTGCTCTCGTCGGTCGACTCCGCCTCGATCGTGCAGGCGGTGCTCGACCGGATTCCGGAGATCTGTCCTTGCGACGGCTTGAGCGTTACGCTGCTCGATCCCGCGGGCGGGACGCCGGGGACGACGTGGGTCGCGCTCGGGAACGGGGCGCCGCAGACGCGGGTGCGCGCGGAGCCGCGCGCGGACGACATTCGTCGCGCCAAGGGGCAGCCCGACCGGATTCGCTGCGGTCCGTCGGGCGCTCCGCTGCCGACCTATCTGGCCCATTTCGTCAAGGAAGATGCCCCCGTCGACGTGGAGATCTTTCCGCTCCGCTACGCGGGAGAGCTGCTCGGCATGCTCGCGCTCAGGCGGCAGGGGAACGACGCGATGCCGGAGGATTGGGCCCAAGTTCGGCGGATCGCCGATCAGGTGGCGGTCGCGCTGTCGAACGCCCGCATGATGGATCAGGTGCGGTTCCTGGCCTTTTACGACAGCCTCACGAAGCTGCCGAATCGGGTCCTATATAAGGAGCGGCTCGCGCAGGCTCTGGTGCGGGCGGAGCGGAACAACCGGCTGGTGGCGGTCTGCTTTCTCGATCTCGACCACTTTAGCCGCATCAACGATACCCTCGGGCACGATCTGGGCGATCTGCTGCTCAAGGAAGTGTCGGCCCGGCTTCTCGCCGCCTCACGGCCTGGGGACAGCCTGGCGCGGGTCGGGACGACAGAGGACCTGCCCGAGGTGGCGCGGCTCGGCGGCGACGAATTCACCGTCATCCTTCCCGACCTCACCGATCCGCAGGACGCGGTCCGGGTGGCGCGGCGGCTCCTTGAAACGCTTCGGCGGCCGATCCGGCTCGGCACTCAAGAGATCTTCGTCACCTCATCGATCGGGATCGCGATCTATCCCTTCGATGGAACCGAGACGGAGGATCTGCTCAAGAGCGCCGATGTGGCGATGTACCACGCCAAGCAGGAGGGGCGAAACACTTACTCACTCTATTCCGCGTCGATGAACGCCGAGGCGATGGCGCGGATGGAGCTCGAGCGCCAACTGCGGAAGGCGGTGGAGGCGGGGGAATTCACCCTCTGGTACCAGCCGATCGTCGATTTGCGGAGCGGCCACACGGTAGGCGCCGAGGCGTTGGTCCGGTGGGCGCATCCGGAGCGAGGGCTGGTCTCGCCGGCGGAGTTCATTTCGCTCTGCGAGGAGTGCGGGCTGATCGTGCCCCTGGGGGAGTGGATCCTTCGCACCGTGTGCCAGCAGGCGCGCGCATGGGAGGCCGCCGGTCTGGGCACCCTTCGGATGTCGGTCAACCTGTCGGCGCGGCAACTGCGCCATGACGGCATCGTGGAGACGGTGCGCGGCATCCTCAAGGAGACCGGGTTCCGCCCGCGCTCCCTCGTGCTCGAGCTGACCGAGTCGATGCTCATGGAGCCGACCGGCGTCGTGGGGCGGACCATCCGCGAGCTCGCCGACCTGGGCGTGAGTCTCGCCATCGACGACTTCGGCACCGGGTATTCGTCCCTCAGCTACCTCAAGAACTTCCCGGTCACGACACTCAAGATCGACCGATCGTTCATCTCCGACGTCACCGGCGACCCCGATGCGGCGGCGATCACCACGGCGATCATCGCGCTGGCGCAGGCGATGGAGCTCGACGTTGTGGCGGAGGGGGTGGAGCGAGAGGATCAGGCGGCATTCCTCCGGGAGAAGGGGTGCGCCAAGATCCAGGGCTTCCTGGTTGGCTACCCCGCGCCGCCGAACGAGTTTGCCGGGTCGCTCCGGCCGCTGCTGCCGCGTTTGGCCGAGCAGGCGGCGGTGGCCTAGCGCCCCATTACGGTCGAAGCCGCTGCATTCGGTAGATGGTCGGCTCCGGCTGCCCCGGCGGCGGGGCGAGGAGCGCGGTCCAGCGGTCCGGTGACTCCCTGATCCAGACGAAGCCACCGCCCGGGCGGGCGGTGGCTT
>JABFSM010000330.1 GCA_013140635.1 Gemmatimonadales bacterium | reverse complement strand
GGGCCCAAGGACGCCGAGCCCCAAACCGGGAAAGATGTAGGCGTTGTTGCCCTGGCCGGGAACGAATCGGCGGCCGAACAGGTCCACCGGGTCGAAGGGGCTGCCGCTCGCGAAAATGGCTCGCCCTTCCGTGTGCCGATAGGCGGCCAGGGCGGTACACTCGGACCGGGAGGTGGGGTTCGACAAGGCAAAGACGATGGGACGGCGGTTGATCTCCGCCATCGCCGCGAGCACCTCCGGCGTGAAGGCGCCCCCCTGGGTCGAAAGCCCCAGCAGCGCGGTTGGGCGGATGGCGCGGACCGCTTCGAGCAGGGAGCCGGCGCCGGAACCGTCGTGGGCATAACGCCGTTTGTAATCGGCGAGGTCCGTTCGCGACGCGGTGACCAAGCCCTTCGAATCGACGAACCAGCAGCGCCGCCGCGCCTCGGCCTCGGTGAGCCCCTCGCGCACCAACGCGCCGACGGCCAAGTCGGCGATGCCGGTGGCCGCCGCGCCCGCCCCCAGGAAGAGGAGGCGTTGTTCGCGGAAGGGGGTGCCGGTCAGGCGCGCCGCAGAATAGAGTCCCGCCAAGGCCACCGCCGCGGTGCCCTGGATGTCGTCGTTGAAGCTGCAAAGGCGGTCGCGATAGCGCGCCAGAAGTCCGAGCGCGTTTTCGGTGGCGAAGTCTTCGAATTGCAGGAGCGCGTCGGGGAACTCGGCCTCCACCGCGGCCACGAACTCGTCGAGCAGGGCGAGATAGGCCTCTCCGCGCACCCGGCGGTGCGCCATGCCGAGATAGAACGGGTCGGCGAGCAGCGC
This sequence comes from Gemmatimonadales bacterium, assembly GCA_013140635.1. Classification (GTDB taxonomy): domain Bacteria; phylum Gemmatimonadota; class Gemmatimonadetes; order Gemmatimonadales; family GWC2-71-9; genus JABFSM01. The sequence continues at coordinate 9,851 of JABFSM010000330.1, read as the reverse complement.
CGGGTTGTCGGTGCCCACATCGAGGGTCACCGGTAGGCACCAGGCGGGCGCCAGGCCGGCGCAGGCGGTGTAGAGCGAGAGCTTGCCGATCGGAATACCCATCCCGTTGGCACCGACGTCGCCGAGGCCCAGGATGCGTTCTCCGTCGGTGACGACGATGACGCGCACCTCGTCTTCGCCCCAATTGCGAAGCACCTGCCGGACCCGGCCTCGGTCCTCGCTCGAAACGTAGAGCCCCCGCGGGCGCCGAAAGATGGTCCCGAAGTGCCGGCACGCCTCGCCGACCGTGGGGGTGTAGATCACCGGCATCATCTCTTCGAGGTGGCGCACCAGCACCCGATAGAACAGCGCTTCGTTCCGGTCCTGGAGGCCGGTGAGGTAGATGTATTGCTCCAGCGCCGTGGCCTTGTGGCGGAAATTGACCAGCACCCGCGCCTCTTGCTCCGCGGGCGTGAGCACCCGTGGTGGCAGGAGCCCGCGGAGCCCGAGGCGTTCCCGTTCCTCCTCGGTGAAGGCGGTCCCCTTGTTGAAACGGGGGTCGTGCAGGAGCGCCGCACCGCGCGGGGGCGCGCCGGCCGAAGCGGGCCGAGGATCGGTCATAACGTTGTCAACGCAGGCGCACCAGGCGCTGCGCCTCGGCGTTCGAGAGGTATTGGAGGACCCGCTCGGCGGTCACGACCCCGTAGTAGTGGTCGCCCGCCTCCCGGGCCTCCGCCGCGACCAGCCGGAAGATGTCGAGGCCGGTGCGCCGGCCGTCGATGGCGTTCAGGATCTGGGGCGCCATGAACGGGTGCAGCCCCGGCACCGTCGCGATCTGGCTCCGGCCGGCCAGGAACTCCTTCGGACCCCCGGTGACGGCGGGCCTCAGCGCCTGGAGCTCGGCCTCCGCGGGCCCGAGCAGGTACTTCGGCACGGTCTGCCGTCCCGACGCCTGCCGATAGGCGAGCTCGAGTTCGCGCAGCGCCTGGGCTTCCCGGCGGTCGATCTCCAGGGCAACCGCGGCGGCGGCCGCGCCGCTCCCCCCGCCGATCTGGCCGATGGAACGAACCGCCTGGCGCTCACGGCCGGACGCATAACGTATCTGATCGACGGCCATCGCATAGGCCCGTTCCCGGTCGGCGAGCGTCGCGATCCAGCCCAGCCCCAACCGCAGATTCCTCCCCATTCGCTCCGCGCCCCGGCCCGACGTCTCGGCCAGGAGCGCGGGCGCGGCGGTGGAATCGGCGGTGGCCATGATGTAGGCGATCAGCGCCGCCGCCACCGCATTACGCTGGAGCTGAGTGCGGTCGACGTTCCAGAGGTCGTCGTCGGAGGAATGGATGAAGCGGTCCGGCATGTTGGTGAAGCTGACGCCCGGGATGCCGACCGGCGTCTCGTTGAAGGTCATGTGATCGGTCTGGTCGTGGTTCCAGATCGGCTTCGCGTTGTACCGGAACATGGAACCGAGACGGGAGATGATCGGTTTCGGGTAGAGCAGGTGCCCGGCCTGATACTGCGCGAGTTCGAAGGTGTTGCCCGCCACGAGGTACTCCAGGACCGACTCCATGACATCGTTGAGGAAGTGGAATCGGGCGGCCGGCACGCGGGTGACGTTTTGGGTCCGGCCGATATCCTGCGATTGATCGGCGCCGACCATGTCTTGGTTGACGTTCACCCAGATGGTGCCGGTTTCCTCGGGGTGATCGGCGAAGTACTGGCGTTCGCTTCCGATTTCCGTGGTCCACCAGAAGCGGATATTGCGCTTGGGCCGGGGCAGTTTGCCCTCGCCGATCAAGCGGGTGAGGGCCCGCCCGATCTCCAAGACGCTGGCGGTGCCGCTGGCGTCGTCGTTGGCCTGGGTCGGCCCCTCCTGCATGTGGCCGGTGAGGACGATATCCTGCCTGGCGCCGGGATCGCTGCCCCGGATGAACGCCTCGACCATCACCTGCCACGGTTCGGCGCCGTGGATCGAGGTGAACTCCGATTGCACCAGCGCGCGGACCCGGATCGGGCCGGGCGCCGCGGCGAGCCGGTTCTTGAGTCCAACCCCCTGGCGGGCCGAAAGGACGAAGGCGAAGGTGGGTTCCTTCCCTTCGATCGGAGTGGCGGAGAGGCTCAGCCAGCGAATCTGATCGGGGCGCGAAAGCCCGGATCCGTCGATCCCGTTCGGCCCGTTGTACGGATTGGAATACCAGACCACGCCGAGCGCCCCGCGCCGGATGACCGCCTCGGTCATAACGTTGGTGAGATTCCCGGTGGAGAGGACGATCTTGCCGCTTACCGCCTTGCCCTCCAACTCGGCGGCCGTGCCGGTGCCGATGTCGATGAGTTCGGCGGTCGTATCGGTCGGGCGGCTATAATCGGCCAGGTGGGCGGCGGATTGGAGTGTGCTGGCGATCCGTTCCGGCGCGGCGCCATCGATCCAGAGATCGGCAAACTTCGGATTCCAGGGCCGAGTCGTACTCGGCTGCTTGATCAGCTTGACGTCGGTGAGACCATACTCCTTCGCCTTTCGCTCGTAGTACTCCCCGACCATCCAGAGGTTGTTGTCGCCGCCCCGGGGGCGGTGGAACTGGCTCATGAACCGGATGTGGGCGTAGGCGGCGTCCCCGGAAATCTCTTGGGTGATGAGCTGGGTCCGCGTCGAATCGAGGATGGGCAGGGTCTGCGCCCGGGCGGCAGCGGCGACGGTGATTGACCAGCAAACGGCGGCGGACAGAGGGCGCAGCATGACGGTGGACTCCTGGAGGAAGCGGCGGTCAGGGGGAATCTACTTCTTCACCGCGCTTTCAAGCGTTCTTCATGGGGGAGGTGCCAATGTAAGGGGGATCGTCCCCACCGGATTGGAGATTTCCTCATGTCTCTGCCATCCCTCGAGGCGTGGGCTGCGGAGGAGACCCTCGGCCAGCGCCTCCAGTCCAAGGGCGTGTCCCGCCGGGAGTTCCTCGAGTTTTGTGGGAAACTCGGGATCGTGCTCGGGCTCGGGTCTGCCGCCGGTCCACGGCTCGCGCAGGCGCTCCAGGCGCTCAAACGTCCGAGCGTCATCTGGATCCAGCTCCAGGAGTGCACCGGCTGCGTGGAAAGCGTCCTCCGCAGCGCGGAACCCACCATCGGCAATCTGCTTCTCGAAATGGTGTCGCTCGACTACTCGCACACCCTGATGGCGGCGGCGGGCCACCATGCCGAAGCGGCGCTCCAGCAGGCAATGAAAGCGAATCAAGGAAAGTACATCCTCGTGGTGACCGGCTCCGTGCCGCTGGCCGACGGAGGGATCTACACCACGATCGGCGGGCGCACCGCCAAGGCGGTTCTCGAGGAGGCGGCGGAAGGTGCCGCGGCGATCGTGGCGGTTGGGGCGTGTGCCCATTGGGGGAGCGTCCAAGCGGCGCGGCCCAACCCGACCGGTGCCGTCGGCGTCGCCGAAGTCATCAAGGACAAGCCGGTCATCAACGTCACGGGCTGCCCTCCGATCGGTGATGTGGTGACCGCCACCCTCGCGCACTTCCTCACGTTCGGGGCACTGCCCGCCACCGACTCCGACGGCCGGCCCCTCTTTGCGTACGGAAAGCGGATTCACGACCAATGCCCCCGCAGGGCGCACTTCGACGCCGGGCAGTACGTCGAGGTGTTCGACGACGAGAACGCCCGAAAGGGGTGGTGTCTCTATCACGTCGGGTGTAAGGGCCCCGCGACGTTCAGCCCCTGCCCGATTTTCCAATGGAACGGGGGGACCAGTTGGCCGATCGGGGCGGGCCATCCATGCATCGGCTGCACCGAACGCAACTTCTGGGACACGATGACCCCGTTCTACGACCGGCTGCCCGACGTCGGCGGGTTCGGCGTGGAGCGCACCGTCGACATCCTCGGGGCCGCCCTGGCCATCGGTGCCGCGGCGGGTGTCACGGCCCACGCGGTGGCCACCGGCATCCACCAGGTTCGCGAGCGACGCAAGCTCCCCGTGCTCCCGCCCGACGCGGGGAAGGAATGACCCATGGCCACCACCCGAGTCGTCGTCGATCCGATCACCCGTATCGAAGGGCATCTTCGGATCGAAGCGCAGACCGAGGGCGGTAGGATCACCAACGCGTGGGCGCATTCCACCCAGTTTCGCGGCATCGAACTCGTCCTCCAGGGCCGCGACCCGCGGGACGCCTGGGCTTTCACGCAACGCATTTGCGGGGTGTGCACCGTCGTCCACGCGGTGGCCTCGTGCCGTGCCGTCGAAGACGCCTTGGGCATAACGGTGCCGCCGAACGCCAACTTGATTCGCAATTTGGTCCACGGCATGCAGTTCATCCAGGACCATGTGATCCATTTCTACCATCTGCATGCGCTCGATTGGGTGGACGTGGTGAGCGCGCTCTCCGCCGATCCCGCCGGCACGGCGCGGGTGGCAAGGACGATATCGCCGTGGCCTAACAACTCGGAGACCTACTTCCGGGGGGTGCAGGACCGCCTCAAGACCTTCGTGTCGGGGGGACAACTCGGAGTCTTCACCAACGGCTATTGGGGGCATCCGGCCTACAAGCTGCCCCCCGAGGTGAACTTGCTCGCCGTGGCGCACTACCTGGAGGCGCTCGACTGGCAGCGGGACGTGATCCGCCTGCACACCATCTTCGGCGGGAAGAACCCCCACCCGAATTTTCTCGTCGGGGGTATGGCCTCCGCCATCAACCTGGACGGCACCGCCACCATCAACGCCGAGCGGCTGGTGGATATTCAGGGGATGATCCGCCGGGCGCGGACCTTCGTGGAACAAGTGTACTGGCCGGACCTGCAGGCCATCGCCGGCTACTACAAGGAGTGGGCGGCCATCGGCGGTGGCGTTCCCCACTTCCTGGCGGTCGGCGAGTTCCCGGAGGGCGGAGTCAACGACGTCGACCGGCTCTACTTCCCGCGCGGGATCATCCTGGACCGGGACCTCACGCGGGTCCATCCCTACGATCACAAGCTGGTGAAGGAGTACATCACCAGCAGTTGGTACCAATACGCCGCGGGAGATGGCGTCGGTCTGCACCCGTGGGAGGGAGAGACGAAGCCGGTGTACACCGGGCCGAAGCCGCCGTATCAGTTTCTGCAGGGGCTCGACAAGTACACATGGATGAAGGCGCCGCGGTATGAGGGCCGGCCGATGCAGGTCGGGCCACTGGCCCGGATGCTCGTGGCCTATGCTTCCGGCCATGAGGAGGTGCGAGCGGAAGTCGGCGCGGTGCTTGGGAAACTGGGCGTCGGGCCCGCGGCGCTCTTTTCGACTCTGGGCCGCACCGCGGCGCGCGGCATCGAAACGGTGCTGCTCGCCCGGCAGATGGAGCGCTGGCTCGACCAGCTCATTCAGCGGATCAAGAGCGGCGATACCAAGACCTTTGACGGGTCGCATTGGGAGCCCTCGACTTGGCCGGCGTCCGCCGAGGGGTACGGCTACCTCGATGCGCCGCGCGGGGCTCTCGGCCACTGGGTCCAGATCCGGGACGGCAAGATCTCCCGCTACCAGTGCGTCGTTCCGAGCACCTGGAATTGCTCGCCGCGGGATGGCGAGGGTCAGCTTGGCCCCTACGAAGCGGCCCTGGTCGACAATCACCCGTTGCTCAAGCCCGATCAGCCGCTCGAGATCCTCCGGACCATTCACTCCTTCGATCCCTGTATGTCATGCGGGGTTCACGTCCTCGATGCCACCGGCGCCGCGATCGTGGAGGTGAAGGTCCAATGAGCGGGACGCGGGAGGCCAAGCTCTCGCTGGCCCACAAGGTGCCTCCGCCGACCGGCGCCTATCGGTGGGTCTATCTCTGGGAGTGGCCGATCCGGATCATGCACTGGCTCGCGGTGGCCGGCATCCTGACGCTGGTGGTGACGGGGCTCTACATCGGCCGGCCCTATTTCATGACCGGCGGCGAGGCGAGTTCGCATTTCCTGATGGGGAGGGTCCGGTTCGCGCACTTCACCGCCGCCGCGGTGCTCGTCATGACCGGCATCGTGCGGGGCTACTGGCTCTTCATGGGGAATCGGTACGAGCGTCTGCGGGCGCTCTTTCCGCTGCGCCGGCGCGACTGGGTCAATCTCGTGCGGATGGTGAAGTTCTATTTGATGATCCGGCCCGAGCGGGCGCCGCACTACCTTGGCCACAATCCCCTTCAGCAATTGAGCTACACCGCGCTCTATGCGATCACCGGCGTGATGGTGCTCTCCGGCTTCGCGCTCTACGGCCAGTCCGATCCCGGCGGCTTCATCTACTCGGCCACCAATTGGATCGGCCCACTGCTCGGGGGGATGCCGAACGTCCGGTTTGTGCACCATGCGCTTACCTGGGCGTTCCTCATCTTCGTGCCGATCCACGTCTATCTGGCCATTCGGGCCGATCACCTCGAGCGGACGGGTGTCATTTCTTCCATCGTGAGCGGCGGCCGATTCGTGCCCGTCGACCACCATTTTGTCGACGAGTGACGCATGCCGGGCACGCTGATCCTCGGGTTGGGGAATCCCCTCATGGGCGATGACGGGGTCGGAGTGGCGGCCGTGGGCAAGCTCCGGGAGGCGTGGGAACTGCCGGCCGACGTGACCGTGGTCGACGGCGGCACCTGGGGCATGAATCTGCTTCCCCTCATCGAATCGGCGGGGCGGCTCATTCTGGTCGACGCGATCGATACCGGCGCGGCACCGGGTACGCTCACCGTCTTAGAGCGGCACGAGCTGCCGAAGCTCTTCGTCCTCAAGCTCTCCCCCCACCAGATCGATCTGCGGGAGGTGCTGGCGCTGGCGGAATGGCGGGGCGCTTTGCCGGCGTACCTCGTGGCGGTCGGCGTACAGCCGCGGCGCGTCGAAATGGACCTCGCGCTCTCGCCTGAAGTTGCCGCCGCGCTGGGCAAGCTGGTGGATCTGGTGGTCGACCGGCTCGAGTCGGCCGGACACCGCTGCCGACGGCGTGAGGCGGCGGTCGGTGCATGAGCTGAGCCTGGCACTCGAGGTCTGCCGGCTGGCGGGGGAAGCCGGGGCTCGCCAGGGGGGCGGCACGATCCGGGCCGTCGGCGTGGAGGTCGGCGACGACGCCGGGATCGAAGTGGCGAACTTCCGCTTCTGTCTCGAGGCGCTGCTGGCCGAGCCGCCCTTTTACGAGGCGCGCGCCGACCTCGTGCCCGCGCGGGGCGACGTCCTTCGGCTTCTCTATGTGGAGATCGACGATGGCCATCCGGACGATTGAGGTATGCGAGCGGATCATGGAGCGGAATGACGCGGTGGCGCGGCGGGTGCGGGCGCGCCTCGCGGCCGACGACGTGACCGCCTTCAATTTGGTGTCCTCGCCGGGGTCGGGAAAGACCGCGCTGCTCGAACGGACGCTCGCCGCCGTGGGTCCCGCGCTGCGCGCCGCGGTGATCACCGGCGACGTCCAGACCCATAACGATGCCGACCGTTTGGCGCGGCACACCGAGTCGCTCGTGCAAGCGGTCATCACCGGCGGCGCCTGCCACCTCGACGCCAGCCAGATCGAGGCCGGTCTCGATGCCCTCGATCTCGAGCGGGTGGGGCTGCTCTTCATCGAAAACGTCGGGAACCTGGTCTGCCCCGCCGGCTGGGATCTGGGAGAGGCGGCCAAGATCGTGCTCTTTTCGGTGACCGAAGGGGAGGACAAGCCCCTCAAGTATCCCAAGATGTTTCGCAACGCCCGGTATGCAATTCTCACCAAAATCGACCTCCTCCCCCATCTCGACTTCGACGTTACGCTGGCGGTGGCCAACGCCCACGCCGTCAATCCCGGCCTCCGGTTCTTTCGGACCTCGGCCAAGACCGGGGAAGGGCTGGAGGCCTGGTACGAGTTCCTGGCCGAGCAAGTCCGTCCGATGGCGGTGTGGTGATGATCGACGCGATGGACGGGCACCGTGCCGCGCGCCGGCTCCGGGTCACCGGCCTGGTCCAGGGGGTCGGGTTTCGGCCGTTCGTGCATCGGCTCGCGGTCCGCCACCACCTCGACGGGTGGGTGCGCAACGGCGCCGATGATGTGGAGATTGCCCTGGAAGGAGTCGACAGCGGGCTCGACGCATTCGTCGAAGCCCTTACGCGGGAGGCGCCGCGGCTGGCCCAAATCGAGGCGGTGGAAGTTCGGGACGCGGGGATCGAAGGGCTCGAGTGTTTCACGATCCAGCATAGCACGGCGGCCTCCGACCGCCGGCAGCCCGTCTCCCCCGACGTCGCGCTCTGCGCCGCTTGCGAGGCGGAACTCTTCGACGCGGCCGACCGGCGCTACCGCTTCCCGTTCATCACCTGCACCGATTGCGGGCCCCGGATCACCGTGATCGGCGACATGCCGTACGACCGCGAGCGGACCAGTATGGCGGCCTTTCGCCCATGCCCCGCCTGCCGCGCGGAATACGACAACCCCGCCGACCGCCGCTATCACTCCGAGACGAATTGTTGCCCGGCGTGCGGGCCGCACCTCTGGGTCGGCACGCCGGAACGGCTCCGAGCCGAAGGGACCGAGCGGGCTCTGGCGGAGGTAGCGGGCCTCCTCAGGGCCGGCGGGATCCTGGCGCTTCGCGGCCTGGGCGGCTTTCACCTGGCCGTCGACGCGACCGCCCCCGGGGCCGTGGGGCGCCTCCGGCGGCGGAAGCACCGGGAGGCCAAGCCGTTTGCCGTTATGGTCCGTTCGCTCGACGAGGCCCGAAGGATCGCCGAGGTGAACGAGGCTGCCGCCGCCGCGCTGGTTTCGCCGGAGCGGCCGATCGTGCTGCTTCCCCGGCGGGGGAATGGGGGCTTGGCCCCCGAGGTGGCGCCGGGCCTCGACCAGGTCGGGGTGCTGCTTGCCTATACGCCCCTGCATCACCTGATCCTCGAAGCGGCCAGACGGCCCCTGGTGATGACCAGCGGGAACCGGAGCGAGGAGCCGATCGCCATGGGAAACGCCGAGGCGATCCGCCGCCTGACGGGGGTGGCCGACACGTTTCTGTTGCACGATCGCGAGATCGTCACCCGGATCGACGATTCGGTGGTCCGGATCGTCGGGGATCGGCCGGTGCTCCTCCGCCGTGCGCGCGGCTACGCTCCGCTGCCGTTGGCCCTGCCGCTGGCGGCGCCGGTGCCCCTCGTGGCGGTCGGGGCGCATCTCAAGAGCACCTTCGCGCTGGCCCATGGCCGGAAGGCGTACGTGAGCCAGCATCTCGGCGACCTGGACTCGGTGGAGACATTGGAGCATTGGCGGGCCACGCTGGCCGCCTATCGCCATCTCTTTCGAATCCGCCCCGAGGTGGCGGTGTGTGACCTCCACGCTGGCTATCTCTCCACTCGGGTGGCCCGGGAGTTCGGGCTCGATCGGACCATTGTGGTGCAGCATCACCATGCTCACATCGCCGCCGTTCTCGCCGAGCATGGCGAGACCGGACCGGTGCTGGGCGTGGCGTTCGATGGGACGGGGGCCGGCGACGACGGTACCGTGTGGGGAGGGGAGTTCCTGGTCGCCGATCTGGTCGGGTACCGCCGAGTCGGGCACCTCCTGCCCGCCCCGCTCCCGGGGGGCGATCTGGCCGCGCGCACGCCGTGGCGCGCCGCCCTCGGGTACCTCTCGGTCGAGCCGGGGTTTCGGGATGCCTTCGCGACAGCCTTCACCGGGGTGGACCACTCGGAGCTGGCCGTGGCGGAGCGCCAGATCGACCGCCGGGTGAACGCGCCCCTGGCGTCGTCCGCGGGGCGGCTTTTCGACGCCGCCGCAGCGGTGATCGGTCTGCGGCGGGCCGCGAGCTATGAAGGCCAGGCCGCCATGGAACTGGAAGCCTTGGCGGCGCGGCGGCCGGCCACCGAGTATCCGTCGCGGCTGGTCGAATCGGGGGAACGGCTGATTCTCGATCCGCTGCCGCTGCTGGCGGTGCTCGGCGCCCGGGCGTGCCGGGGGG
>JABFSM010000086.1 GCA_013140635.1 Gemmatimonadales bacterium | reverse complement strand
CCTGGCCAAGCGCGTGGATGGGACCATTGCCGCGCGTTTCTGGAGCCGCTTGCTCTTTCCGATTCGCGATCTTCGGGGCAGGGTGGTCGGGTTCGGGGGGCGCCGTCTCGACGACGGCGAACCCAAGTATCTCAATTCGCCCGAAAGCCCGATCTACCACAAAGGCACCATGCTGTACAACCTCCACGCCGCCAAACAGGCCATCCGACGCGAGGAGTCGCTGGTGCTGGTCGAGGGCTATTTCGACGTGCTGCGGCTGGTCATGGCGGGCATCGACAACGTGGTGGCGCCGTTAGGAACCGCGCTCACCGCCGACCAGGCCGCGCTGCTCCGCCGGTTCGCCCCGGCCGCGGTGCTTCTGCTCGACAGCGACAAGGCGGGGCTCCGGGCCACCTTCCACGCCGGGGAGGTGCTGCTCCAGCAGAAGATGCGGGTCCGGGTCGCCACACTGCCGGAGGGAGAAGATCCCGACACGTTGACCAGACAGGGGGGCGCGGCCGCCCTGGCGCCGATTCTCCACGACGCGGTCGATCTGCTCGACCGGAAGATCCAGCTCCTCGAGCGGAAAGGCTGGTTCGAGGGCCTGGAACACCGGCGCGATGCCCTCGACAAGCTGCTCCCCACCGCGCGCGCCGCCGCCGACCCGATTGCCCGGGACCTCTACATCGCTCGCATCGCCGAAGTGACCGGCGTGTCGCGGGCGGTGCTGGAGCAGGAGCTCGCCTCACGGCCTTCGGCGGCGTTCACCCCTTCTTCGCCCCCGCCGCCGGCGTCGCGCCGCCCGGACGAGCAGCGCGCCAGGCCGGTCTCCGGTCGAAGCCCTCCGGGTGCCCGGATCGAGGCGCAGCTGCTCGAGGCGATGTTCGCGTCACCGGAGTGGCGCCGGCGCGCCGCCGGCGAGAAGCCGCCCCTTACGCTCCACGTGCCGAGCTACCGGGAGGTCTTTGCCGCGCTGGCCGCGCTCCCGGCCAGCGCGGGCGTGAGCGACAGTGTGGGAGGTCTGAGCGAGCGGGCCCAGGAAGTGTGGGAACGCATCGCCAAGTCTTCCTCCGAACGGGTGGCGCAAGGATTCAACTTCGACGCCGAGTATGCCGGCATCGTCGAACGGCTTCGCGAGGCCGAGCAGCTCCGAGAGCTCGAAACCATCACCGATCCCGAAGTGCGCCGTCACAAGCTCCAGTCCGCGTCCGAAGCAACCCGTGCCGCCTGGGCTCGGCGGCAGCAGGCGGCGAAGGCTCACCGTGTCCCCCATTCCTGAGGCGTCATGCATCCCGATTTAGAAAAGCTCCTCGAACTGCAAGCCAAAGACCTCGCCCTTCTGGGCATCGACATCCGACTTCGGTCCGTCGCCGACGAAATCGGCGCACTCGACATCGCGTTGGAGCGCGCCCGCGTCGACGTAGAGACGGCGCGGCGGCGCCAAGAAGAGGGTGCCAAGAAGCGCGAGGAGCTGGAGAAGGCCATCGAGGCCCAGCGCGCCCTTCAGGAAAAGCGCCGCTCCCGAATCGAACAGGTGCGCACCGCCCGCGAAGTGCAGGCGCTGATGGTGGAGGTCGAGGCGGCGCGTTCGATCCTGGCGCGGCAGGAAAGCGACTGGGTCAAAGCCGCCGATGTGGCGCAGCAGCAGGAGACGGCGCTCAAGGAAGCCGAGGCGCGGCTTGCGGCGCTTACCACCGATCAAGATGGCGAGCGCTCCCGGCTCGACGCCTCACTCGGCGAGATCGGCGCGGAGCGGAATGCCGCGGCGCGCGAACGCGAGGCGACCGCCACCGCCGTCGAGCGAGCGCTTCGATTGCGCTACGACCGCCTCTGGATTTCCCGCACCACCACCGTGGTGGTGCGGCTCCAGGGCGATGCCTGCGGCGCCTGCTACACCGCGGTTCCGCGGAACCGGCGGAGCCAAATCCGGGCCGGCACCCACATCGAGAGTTGTGAGGCCTGTGGCGTCATCCTCTATCCGGCCGACGGAGAAGGATGAGTCTGCCTTCGCCGCGCTGGGTGCTGGAGCCTTCCCCCGACGGCCGCGCCGCGAATGCGCTGGCCCGAGAGCTCTCCCTTCCGTTCTCGTTGGCCAAGCTCCTGGTGCAGCGCGGGTTCGGAGAGGTGTCCGCCGCACGCAACTTTCTCCGGCCCGCCCTCGAAGACCTGAGCGATCCCTATTCTCTCGCCGGCCTGCGTGAGGCGGTGGAGGCGATCGTCACCGCGGTCCGTGCTGGAACTACCATCGTTGTGCACGGGGACTACGACGTCGACGGCCAATCCGCCACGGCGCTGCTCACCCGGGTGCTCCGGTCGGCGGGGGCCGCGGTTCATCCCTTCGTGCCGCATCGGTTGCGGGATGGGTACGACTTCGGCGCCGCGGGGCTGGCCTTTGCCCGGTCGGTTGGCGCGGGGCTCATCGTCACCTGCGACTGCGGGATCACCGCGGTCGAGACGGTTCGCGAGGCCGAAGCCGACGGCATTCGCGTGGTGGTGACCGATCACCACCTTCCAGGGCCGGTCCTTCCTCCCGCCACGGCGGTTGTGGACCCCCAGCGCGCCGACGATACCTCCGGGCTCGGTTCCCTCTGCGGCACCGGGATCGCCTTCAAGCTGGTGCAGGCGCTGACGCCGGTGCTGGGTCTTCCCGACACCTTTCCCCTCCACCTCATCGACTACGTGGCCCTCGCGACGGTGGCGGACGTGGTTCCGTTGGTCGGCGAGAACCGCATTTTGGTGCGGCATGGGCTTCGGCTCCTTCGCGAGACCCGATGGGTTGGGCTCCGCGCCTTGATCGAGTCGAGCGGGCTCGGGAAGGGCGATCTGCGCGCCGGCCAAGTGGGATTCATCCTGGCGCCGCGCCTCAATGCGGCCGGGCGGATCGGCGAATCGATGGACGGGGTGCGGCTGCTGCTCACCGACGATCCCGACGAAGCCCGCGAACTCGCCACCCGCCTGGACCGGCTCAACGGCGAACGTCAGGCGCTCGACCAGCGGATTCTCGACGAGGCGATCGCGCAGGTCGAGGAGGGCGGCCCGCTGGACGGCCGCGCCGGGATCGTCCTGGGCGCCGACGGCTGGCACGCCGGCGTCGTCGGGATCGTCGCGTCGCGGGTGGTCGAGCGTTATGGACGCCCGACCTTTCTGGTCGCGTTCGAGGGCGACCTGGGCAAGGGCTCCGGCCGGAGCATCTCCCGCTTCGACTTGCACGGCGCCCTCGCCTCCTGCGGCGATCTGCTGGAGCGCTACGGCGGGCATCGCATGGCGGCGGGGGTGACCCTCCGCCGCGAGCAGTTCGGAGCGTTCCGCGAGCGTTTCGAAGCGTTGGCCGCCGAGCGGCTCGGCCTCGACGATCTCGGCCCCGAGCAACGGGTCGATCTGGAAATCCCCCTGGCCGACGCCACCGACGAGCTGGAACGGCTCATTCGCCACTTGGAGCCATGCGGTATGGGAAACCCGGCACCGGTGTTCGGCGCGCGGGGCGTCATGCTCAGCCGCCGCCAAAAGGTGGGGAACAATCACCTGCGCGGCACGCTGCAATCCGGCGGCGCGGCACTCGGCGCCATCGGCTTCCAAATGGCCGACCGGCTCGCTCGGCTCGACCCGGGTCCGGTCGATGCCGCCTTTCGGCTCGAGCTGAACGAGTTTCGCGGCCAGACGTCGCTTCAGGCGCGGCTCATCAGCGTGGCACCGCACCGGCCGGAGTGACCCGCATCATCGCCGGCGAGTTCGGCGGCAGGCGCCTCGTCGTGCCCAAGGATCCGCGGGTCCGCCCCACCGCCGATCGGGTGCGCGAAGCGTGGATGAGCATTCTGGCCGACCGGCTGTATGGGGCAACGGTGGTCGATCTCTTTGCCGGGTCGGGAGCGTTGGGCCTCGAAGCGCTCTCGCGCGGGGCGAAGCATGTCACCTTCGTCGAGATCGCGGCGAGGTCGCTCGGCGCTATCGAGGAGAATGTGGCGGCCCTCGGCGTGGGCAGCCGAGTCACGATTCATCGCGGGGATGCTCTGCGCTTCGTGGAACGCCTTGGGCCAGGCGCGGTCGACATCGTCCTCGCCGATCCGCCGTTCACCCTTCCGCTCGCGGAGGAGGTGATGGAACGATTCGTCGCGGCGCCGTTCGCCAAGCTCCTCTGTATCGAGCACGCGGCCGCGACCACGCTCGGCCACGGCGACACCAGGCGCTACGGCGACATCGCCCTTACCTTCTGTCAGGCCCCATGACCCGAGTCGCCCTTTACCCCGGTTCTTTCGACCCGCCTACCCGCGGCCACGAAGACCTCATCCGCCGCAGCCTCCAACTGGCAGACCGGGTGGTCGTGGCTGTGGCGGTCAATGCCGCCAAGCAGCCACTCTTCACGCCGGCCGAACGGCTCGAGATGCTCAGGGAGGCTCTGGGCGACGAACCGCGGATCTCCTTCGACTCCTTCGATGGGCTGGTGGCCGAGTTCGCGAAGAAGATCGGCGCGTCCGTCCTGGTGCGGGGTCTTCGCGCCGTTGGCGATTTCGAGTACGAATTCCAGATGGCGCTCATGAACCGGCAACTCAACCCGGGGCTCGAAACGGTCTTTCTGGTTCCGGGGCAGGGACTCTCATACATCAGTTCGAGCCTGGTGCGGGAGGTGGCACGGTATGGGGGGGATGTCGGCGCGCTGGTCCATCCCGCCGTTGCCCGGGCCCTTGAACGGCACTTCGACTCGTGATGCTTGGCCCGCTCCTGTCACGGGCTCGCCGGAGTGCGGCCCGACTGCTTCTTGCCGGGAGGGACCTCGAACGGTTGAAGAGCGTGGCGGCGGAGCTCAAGACACATGGGCTCGACCAGGTGGCGGTCTCCGGCGTGGATCTCTTGCCCGAGTCCGACCCGCGCCTCGAAGCGGTGGCCTCGCAGCTCCGGGCGCGCCGGCCCGAGAGGGTAAAGGACGGCATCCACGCGCTCGATCTGGCCGCCGATCCGCTCCGATTTGCGATGGGGCTCCTCGCGCTCGGCGACGCCGAGGCGGTGGTCACCGGTCCTGAGATCTTGCCCGCCGAACTCGCCGAACTCGCCGAGTGGATCGTCGGCCGAAGCGATGAGGAACGCCCGATGCGCTCCGCAAGCTGGTTGTTGAGGGACGATGGCCTCTTGGTGGCGGCGGCCGATTGCACCTTCCCGGGAGTGCCCGCTCCGGACGAGCGCGCTTGGCTTGCCGGGATGACGGCGGAGTACCATAGCCGGATTGCCGGCTCTCCTCCGGTGGTGGCCCTCCTGGACCAACCGGAGAGGTTCCCCGGCGGCGCAAACGTTCTCATATTTCCGGACGGTCCATCGGCGTTCTTGGCTGCCCGAGGGCTCCGAGCCCTGGGCGGTCAGCGGCTGCTGGGGCCGCTCCTGATCGGCGCGAAGCGGGTGATTGCTGGAGTGGTGGAGGACGCCGATCCGACCGAATTGGCCGGAACCGCGATGCTGGCAATGCTCGCCGCCACGACGGCGGCGACCTGACGGAGGGGCGCATGAGTTTCACGAGGACGACCAACGCGGCCGGAGTGGCCATCGTCGGAATCGACGGCCAGCTCATCGTGGGAAATCGGCAGGAGCTCAAGGCTCTGGTTCAGGACGGACTCGACCGGGGCGAACGCAAGTTTCTCATCGACTGCTCCAAGACGGGATATATCGATTCCTCCGGGCTCGGGGCGCTCGTCTCACTCTCCAAGAAGGTTCGGGAAGCGAACGGCGAACTCCGCATTGCGGGGCTCAACGAAGACCTTCGCGCCCTCTTCGAGCTCACCAAACTCGATACCCTCTTCTTCATCTCCCCGAACGCCACCGAGGCGCTGGCCGGGTTCTGACGTGGACGATGCGGTGACGGCGCCGCTCAAGCTCCTGGTCCGGCGTACCCCCAATCGGGGCGCGGCGGAGGGCGTCTCCGTTGCGGTCGATGTCCCGGCCGACGTTCGCTTCATCGAAGAGGCGGTGGAGCTGCTGGCCCGGCACTGTTTTGCCGGTGCCGCGCCTTGCCAGCGCACCAGCTTCCGGCTTCGCGTCCTTCTGGCCGAGTCGCTCACCAACAGCATACTCTTCGGCGCCGGGGGAGACCCGTCGCGCTCCGTGCACGTGGCTGTCCAGGTCAACGCGGAGAGCATCCGTCTCGAAATAACCGACGACGGTCCCGGCTTTGACCCTGCCGAGGTGCCCGACCCAACCTCACCGGAAGGGGTTGGCCGGCCGATCGGCCGCGGCCTCTTCCTGATCAAGAATCTCGCCGATCAGGTGGGCTTCAATCCACAGGGGAATACGATCTGGATGACGCTGCCGCGCTCCTGAAGCGGCTCCCCGAACTGCTCGAGGCGCTCGACTCGGCCACCGGTCGGCGCTCGCGCCTCTGGCGCGCGGACGGCGGGCGCCTTCGGTTCGTGGCAGGTCAGGACCCCGGCTGGTCTCCCGAGACGCCGGCCGCCGACGGCATCGCATTCACGCCTGACGGCCCCCGCTGGTTCGGACCGGTTCCCGAGGAGGAGGGGTGGTGGCTGGAGACCGCGCCGGGGAGCGGCGCCGCGGCCACCCTCACCCTGGTGGCCCACCTGTTCCGCGGCGGCCGCGAGACCTCACGTCTTTCTGCTGAGCTCGCCACCCGCTACGAAGAGATCGATCTCCTCTACACCATCAGCGAGGTGCTCGGTCACACCGTGAGGCTCACCGAGGCCACCGCGACCATCGTCCGCGCGGTCAGCGAGGTGGTCGGCGCGGCGCGGGCATCGATCGCGGTCTTCGACGAGCCGGCGGGGCTCCTCCGCACCGTGGCGGCGCAGGGCTTCGACGGCGGCCGTGCGGCCGATATTCCGCTCGACGATCCCGACTCGATCGCGGCCCGGGTCGTGCGCGAGGGCGAGGCGTTGGTGGGAGTGGGCGAGGGCGATGGGACGGACGGGGGGCGCGGCTACCGCGGGCAGGCGTACATGAGCGTGCCGATTCGCTATCACCCGCCCGGTGGCGAGTCGCGTTGTGTGGGCGTCATCAACCTGACCGACCGCGTGAGCGGGGGCCGCTTCAGCGCCTCCGACCTCAAGCTCGTGGCCGCGGCGGCGAACCAGATCGGCGCCGCCATCGAGCTGGCGCGGCTGGTGGCGCGGGAGCGGGAGCAGCAGAGGCTGGAGGACGAGCTGCAGATCGCCCACGATCTCCAGCTCTCTCTCCTTCCGGCACCCGCCTCGCTCCAGGGCGATGCCCGGGTCGGGGTGAGCTGCGTGCCCGCCGAGCAGGTCGGCGGCGATTTCTACACCTTCAACCGTCTCGGCTTGGGGTTGGTGGGGGTGATGGTGGGTGACGTCTCGTCGCACGGGGTCGGCGCGGCGCTCATGATGGCGGCGGTGATGTCGGCCGCGGGCATCCACGCCTCCGCCGCGGACACGCCGAACATAACGCTCATGGCGTTGCGCGGGAGCCTCGCCGCCAAACTCGCCTCGGCCGACACCTACGTCACGGTCTTCTACGGCATTCTCGATCCGGTCCACCGGCGGCTCTCCTGGGCCAGCGCCGGCCACCCGCACGCCTTTCGCGTGCGGGCCACCGGCGACCCGGAGCGCCTCGACGCCACCGCCCCTCCGCTCGGACTGGGCGCGGCCGCGGAGATCGGCGCGCGAGTCGTGGAATGGGCGGTGGACTCGGATCTGCTCTGTCTCTTCACCGACGGGCTGCTCGACGCGCAGAACGCCGAGGGTGAACGTTATGGAGAAGGGCGCCTCCTGGCGGCCCTCGGCGCGCGCCGGACCCTCGAGCCGGACCGGATCGTGGCGGAGGTGATGGCGGAGGCGGATGCTTTTTCCAGCGACCCGGGGGACGACCGGACCCTGCTCGTGCTTCGGCTTTAGCGTGGTGCGCGCCAAGAAGGGACTCGGCCAGCACTTCCTCCACGATAGACGAATTCTCGGGCGCATCGCCGATGCGGCGGGGGTGGCGCCGGGCGCGGCGGTGCTGGAAATCGGCCCGGGGCAGGGGGCGCTCACCGCCGCGCTGGCCGAGCGAGGGGGGCGGGTCACCGCCATCGAAAAGGACCGCGATCTCCTTCCCCTGCTTCGGGAGCGGTTTCCCGCGGTGCGGTTTGTCGAAGGAGATGCACTGGAGCTCGACTGGCGGGAGGTGGCAGGTGTCGGCCCCAGAGAGGAGCTCGTGATTGCCGGGAATATTCCCTACAACATCACGAGCCCGTTGATCGACCATGCGCTCAAGCCGCCGCGCCCGGTTCGGATCGTCTTCTTGGTCCAGAAAGAAGTGGCCGACCGGGTCGCCGCCAAACCGGGTAACAAGACCTATGGCGCGCTGAGCGTCGGGGTGCAATCGGTGGCGAAAGTGGAGAAGCTCTTCACCGTGCCCGCGGGCGCGTTCTCTCCGGCGCCCCGCGTCGATTCGGCGGTCATCCGTCTCACTCCGCTCTCGTCGCCCTTGCTCCCACCCGATCTCGAGCTCCCCGCCTTTCGGCGCCTGGTCGTCGGTCTCTTCGGCTTTCGGCGGAAGCAACTCACCCGGGGCCTTCGGGAGCTCACCGGATGGCCGGCGGCGCGCACCGATGGGGTCCTGTCATTGGCGGGGCTCGTTGAGACGGCGCGACCGGAGACGATCGCTCCCGAAGGCTTTGTTCGGCTGCTCCGCCGGCTCATTGACGAAGGATGGACCCCCCGCTAGCTTTGTGAAAACTTTCACATGGCCGTGCGCAAAATAGCCGAATCAACCGTCCGCCGTCTCTCGCTCTACCTGCGCTTCCTCGAAGAATTCGAATTGCAGGGGGCAAGTACGGTCAGCTCCGAGGCGCTTGCCTCTCGGGGGGGGACGACCTCCGCCCAAGTGCGGAAGGACCTTTCCTTTTTCGGCTCCTTCGGCAAGCGCGGACTCGGCTATCAAGTTGGCGCCCTCAAGACGCAACTGCGCGAAATCCTGGGCTTGGGCCGCCGCTACCGGGTGGTGGTGGTCGGAGCGGGCAAGATCGGGAGCGCGCTGGTGCAGTACGGCGGATTCCGCGCCCGCGGCTTCGACCTCGTTGCTATCTACGACAAGGATCCCAAGAAGATCGGCCGCCAGTGGGATGGGCTCACGGTGCGCGATGCGGCGCTGCTCGACAAGGAGCTCACGGAACACCAGGCCGATATCGGAGCGGTCGTGACGCCGGCGGAGGCAGCGCAAGGCGTGGCCGACCGCTTGGTGGCGTCGGGCATCACCGCCATTCTCAACTTCGCGCCGGTCCAGCTTCAGGTTCCGGAGCACGTCACCGTGAAGACGGTGAACCTGGTGTTGGAGTTGGAGGCGTTGTCGTACGTGCTCGCGAATCGCTAGTTGTTGGCTATTCGCTATTCGCTATTCGCTATTCGCTGTCCGCTATTCGCCAGGGCTTTTGAGCGAATAGCGAATAGCGAGTAGCTGCTGTTACGTTTCCCCAATGCCTCCGGTCAGCGTCACATCGGAAATCGGCGCCCTCGAGGCGGTCCTTGTCCATACCCCTGGGCCCGAACTTGAAGCGGTTACGCCGGGCAATCGGGAAGACTATCTCTACGACGATCTGATCGGGCTCGAGGTCTCTGCCCGCGAGCATGCCCGCCTCCGCGCGGTGCTTGAACGGTTTGCGCGGGTCTACGAGATCAAGGATCTGCTCGAGGAAGTGCTGGCGCGCCCGGAGGCCCGGGAGTATTTCATCTCTCGCACGATGGATGTGATCCCGTCGGAGCCGCTGGCTCAGCAGCTCGCCAAGATTGCGCCACGCGGCATCGTGAAGATGGTGATCGAAGGCACGGAGGAGTTGCCGGGACCGATCGCCAGCGCGCTCAACGAAACCGGCTTCGTCCTTCCCCCTCTTCCCAACCTCTTCTTCCCGCGCGACATCGGGCTCGTGATCGGACGCCATGCGGTGGTGGGGTCGATGCGGTACGGCATCCGCTGGACCGAGGAGCTGCTCATCAAGACGCTCTTCGCCTTCCACCCTGAAGTGGCCAACGCCGGCATTCTCTACGACGGTTCCGAAGAGCGGCGCAGCAATTACACCCTCGAAGGCGGGGACGTGCATGTCCTTCGGGGCGATCTGCTCTTGGTGGGGTTCAGCGAGCGGTCCTCTCCGGGGGCCCTCGACCTGTTGTGCGATACGGCGTTCGACAAGGCCGGGGTGCGGGACGTTATCGTCGTGGTGATGCCGAACAATCCCACCGCGATCCACTTGGACATGCTCTTCTCGCACGTCGATCGCGAACTCTGCGTCGTCTATCCGCCCGCCTTCATCGGCCCGGAACGGATGACGATCCTGCACCGTCGCAAAGGAGAGGCCGGCGTGCGCGAGCAGCCGGATCTCTTCACGGCGCTGGCCCAGGTCGGCTTGCCGCTCGAACCGGTGCTCGCCGGGGGCGGGCGGCGCCTGACGCAGGAACGGGAGCAATGGGCCTCCGGGTGCAACTCCGTGGCGGTGGCCCCGGGGGTCATCGTGAGCTACGCCCGCAACGAAGAGACCCTTCGGCAACTCGAGGCGGCGGGTTTTCGGGTCGTGCCGAGCGCCGAGTTCTTGAGCGGCGCCGGCCGTCCGGCCGTCCGGACCGCCCTCACCATCGAGGGGAGCGAGCTGGTGCGGGGCGGCGGCGGCCCCCGGTGCATGACGCTCCCGATCCGCCGCGCCGAGCCGTGACGGGCCTCGCCGCGGTGCCGGCGTCGACGCTCGTCGATCGCGCCATCG
>JABFSM010000325.1 GCA_013140635.1 Gemmatimonadales bacterium | reverse complement strand
CCAAGCACCGGCACCGGCGAGGCCGCCTCAAGGGCCTCGAGCGCCTGCGCCGTGCTCGTGTTGCAGGCAACGACGACCGCCTTGACCCGCTGGTGGAGGAGCCAGGCCAGTATTTCCAGGCTGTACCGCCGTACCGTATCGGCGGACTTGGGACCGTAAGGCACCCGCGCGGTGTCCCCGACGTACACCGTCGAGTCGTTCGGAAAGTGCTCGAAGATCGCATGCGCGACGGTGAGCCCGCCCAGGCCGGAGTCGAAGATCCCGATCGGCGCGGCGTTCATGGCCAACGGAGGGGCACGCTCACCCCAACCCCAAACCCGCGGGGAAGCGCCCGGAAGTGCACGTCGGCGGGAAAATCTTGGAGCTGGGACGAGACGTAGGCTTCGAGACCGGAAAAGAGATGGTTGAAGAGCAAGAGGAAGAGCCAGTCCTGCTGTTCCCGCTTCTTACCGTCGATACGTACACTGTCCGCCGCAATGCGCTCGAGGTACCGGACCTCGGTGGCCGCTTTGAGGGTCATCCCGAGGGTGACTCCCTCCCAGAGGACAAAGAGGGACGCGGTCAGTTTGCGGTCGAGCTTGGCCTGGGCCCACCCGGGAATCGCGAGCGAATGGAAGAAGGCGGGGAGAGGACGGAGAGGACGGACGGACGGTGGGGACGGTGGGGACAGACGGATGGTATCCGGCACCTGCGCCCCAATTGGGGCGGCACCGGCCAGGAGCATGAGCAGGGTGGCGGGAGCGTGTGGGAATCGAACCCACCGGAGCAGCCGGAGGCGTCTCCGTCGCGGTTTTGAAGACCGGCCGGACCACCAGGCCCGATCCGCCCCCTCGAGCCTCACCCCGCGCTCCGAACCGCCACCGCCTCGATTTCGACGAGCACGTTTCGCGGAAGCCCCGCCGCGGCCACCGTGCTCCGGGCCGGCCGGTGCTCGCCGAAGTAGCGGGCATAGACGGCGTTCATGGCCACGAAATCGCTCATGCTCTGGAGAAAGACGGTGGTCTTGAGCACTCTCGACAGATCGGAGCCCGACGCCTTGAGCAGCCCCTCCAGGTTCTGCATAACGCGCTCCGTCTGTTCGCCGATCCCGCCGGCGACGACTTCCATGGTGGCGGGGTCGAGCGCAATCTGCCCCGCGGTGAACACCAGGTCGCCATAGGTGAGCGCCTGGCTGTAGGGCCCGATCGCCTTGGGGGCGGCGTCCGTGGCCACAACTCCGATCGGCATTAGAAGAGTCCCTCGATTCGCCCGTCGGGGTGGACGCGAATCGCCTCGGCCGACGGGGTCTTGGAAAGGCCGGGCATCGTCATGATGTCGCCCGCGAGCGCCACCACGAAACCGGCCCCCGCGGAAGGATAGACGTCTCGAATCGTCAGGCGGAACCCGGTGGGCCGGCCGAGTTTGGCGGGATCGTCGCTGAAGGAGTACTGGGTCTTCGCCATGCAGACCGGGGTGTTGTTGAGCCCCATCGCCTCGCACTGCGCAATCGATCGCTCGGCGGCGGCCTGATAGTCGACTCCCGCGGCGCCGTAGATCTCGGTGGCAATCGTCTCGATCTTCTTCTTGATCGGTAGGGCGGCGTCGTAGAGCGGCCGGAAACGCGCCTTTCCTTCGTCGAGGGTAGCCAGGATTTCGCGTGCCACCGCTTCGCCCCCCTCTCCCCCCTTGGCCCACACATCCGAGAGCGCGGCGCGAACGCCCCAGCTCTTGGCCGCCGCCAGTACCGTGTCGAGCTCCTCCTTCGAGTCGGAGACAAAGCGGTTGACCGCGACGATCACCGGAAGTCCGAACTTCTGCATGTTGCGAACATGCCCTTCGAGATTGGCCATTCCCTTGGTGAGCGCCGGCACGTCGGGAGCGCCGAGGGCATCCTTCTTGACCCCGCCGTGCATCTTGAGCGCCCGCACCGTCGCCACGACCACGGCGGCCTCGGGGTTGAGCCCGCCCAAGCGGCACTTGATGTCGAGGAATTTCTCCGCGCCGAGGTCGGCCCCGAAACCGGCCTCGGTCATGACGATGTCGCCAAGGGAGAGACCAAGCTTGGTGGCCATGAGGGAGTTGCAGCCGTGGGCGATATTGCCGAACGGCCCGCCATGCACCAGCGCCGGCCCTCCTTCGAGGGTCTGCACGAGATTCGGGAGGATCGCGTCGCGGAGGAGGAGGGTCATCGCCCCCGACGCCTTGAGGTCGGCGGCGGTGACCGGCTTCTTGTCGCGGGTAAGACCGACGACGATCCGGCCGAGCCGCGCCTCCAAGTCCTGAAGGTCGGCGGCGAGGCAGAGAATCGCCATGACTTCGCTGCCGGGAACGATCACGAACCGGTCTTCCCGCGTCGGCCCGCCGTTGAGTCCGCCCAAACCCACGACCATCTGCCGCAGCGCCCGGTCGTTCATGTCGATGGTCCGGGGCCAACTGATCCGCCGGGTGTCCAGCCCGAGGGCATTGCCGTGATGCAGGTGATTGTCCAGCATCGCGGACAGCAGATTGTGCGCCGAGGTAATCGCGTGGAAGTCGCCGGTGAAGTGGAGATTGATCTCGTCCATCGGGACGACCTGGGCGAACCCTCCGCCGGCGGCGCCGCCTTTCACCCCGAAGACCGGCCCGAGCGAGGGCTCCCGAATACAGATGACCACCTTCTTGCCGAGCCGCCGCAGCCCTTGGCCCACGCCAACCGTCACGGTCGACTTCCCTTCCCCGGCCGGGGTCGGGTTGATCCCGGTCACGAGGACGAGGCGGCCGGCCGGCTTGCGCGCCCGAATGGCCTCCATCGTGATCTTGGCCTTGGTGTGGCCGTAAGGCAAAATCTCGTCCTGCCGGAGCCCAACTTCGGCGGCGACATCGGCGATCGGGCGGAGCGTGGCCGCCTGGGCGATCTCGATGTCGGAGGGAACCTTTGCGGTCACGACCTGTCTCCGGAATATGGTGGCGCCAATTGTCATGGCGGCAATGACTGCAACAGTCATGGCGAGCGTAGCGAAGCCATCTCGTGAGATTGCTTCGGCCGCTGCGCGGCCTCGCAATGACTACCTGCGGCCGCAGCGCCGCCTCGCAATGACGGACTTACCGCTTCAACCCGAACACGCGCGCCGCGTTTTCGGTGGTGACGGCGCAGACCTCCTCGTACGACAGGCCCCGCGCCACCGCCACTCGCCTGGCGACCTCGGTTACGAAGGCCGGCTCGTTGCGCTTGCCCCGGTGCGGCACCGGCGCTAAGTAGGGCGCGTCGGTCTCGACCAACAACCGGTCGAGCGGCACTCGGCGCACCGCGTCGTCTTTCGTCCAACTCTTGAACGTGACCATCCCGCTGAACGAGACGTAGTGCCCGAGCGCCAGCCCGGCGTCGAGCAGCGCATCGCCACTGCTCCACGAATGCAGAATCGCCACCGTTTTCGGGTGATTCCGCAGGAGCGCGGCGATATCGTCGTCCGCCTCACGCGCATGAATCACCGCCGGCTTCCCCGCCAGTGCCGCAAGGGCAAGCTGCGCATCGAAAGCGCGCTGCTGCGCCTCGCGCGGCGAATGCTCGTAGTGGTAATCGAGCCCCATCTCGCCGGCGGCGACCACCCGCTCGTCCGAAAGCGCTTCCCGCATCCAACCGGCGGCCTCTTCGTTCCAGCTCGACGCCACATGGGGATGAACGCCCGCGGTCGCCACCAACGCCGGAAACTCGCGCGCGAGCCGAAGCGCTCGGCCCGCCGCCTCTCTCGATTCTCCGACCACCACGACCCACCCGACGCCCGATGCCGCGGCCCGATGCACGACCACCTCGACGTCGTCCGCGAACGCGGGGTCGCCGAGGTGGCAGTGGGAATCCACCAGCATGAGCGCTTAGGTCGCGGCCTGAGGCACCCGGCCCTTTGCCGGCGCCGGCTTGAGGCCGGACGGGGGCCACCGGCGC
Organism: Gemmatimonadales bacterium; assembly: GCA_013140635.1. GTDB lineage: Bacteria > Gemmatimonadota > Gemmatimonadetes > Gemmatimonadales > GWC2-71-9 > JABFSM01. The sequence goes on along the minus strand of JABFSM010000325.1, from coordinate 6,787 downwards.
CGGATGTAGTGCAGCAGCGCCGGCGCGATGAACATCGAGGAGAAGACGCCGGTGAAGATGCCGAAGAACATCACCACCGCGAACGGCCGGATGACCTCACCCCCGAAGATCGCGAGCGTAGCCATAGTCGAGAGGGTCGTGCCGTGGGTGAGCACCGTCCGCGGCAGCGTCTCGTTGATCGACAGATTGAGAATACCGCCGAGATCGAGCGGGAGGCGCTTCTTCTCGTTTTCTCGAACCCGGTCGAAGATGATGACCGTTTCGTTGAGCGACAACCCGAGGACCGATAGGAGGGCGCCGACGACGATGAGGCTCACTTCGAGCCGCATCAAGCTGATGAACATGATGGTGCCGAGCACGTCGTGCGCGGTGGCACCGATGGCCGCCAGCCCGAACCGCCATTCGAACCGGATGGCGAGATAAATCAGAATGGCGCTGAAGGACATCGCGATGGCAAAGAGCGCCTTCTGCCGGAGTTCGCCGCCGACTTTCGGGCCGACCGCCTCGCTCCGCACGACCTCGTATTGTCCCGCGCCGAGGGTCTTGTCGAGCGCGCCCCGGAGCGCCGTGACCGTGGCCCCGGTATTGTCGGCGTCGCTGCCGACCACCGCGGTACGGGCGCGAATCACGTACTCGCGCTCGCTGCCGAAGGTCTGGATTTCGGCGCCGTGAATGCCGCCGGCCTCGAGCCCGGTCCGGAGGGTGCCGGCATCGATCGCCCCTTTGGCCTCCACTTGCATCAGGGTGCCGCCGGTAAACTCGATGCTGTAGTTCAGCCCCTTCACCACGAGGAGGCCAAGCCCGGGCAGGAAAAAGGCCGCGGTCAAGATGTAGGCGAACTTGCGTACGCCGACGAAATCGAAGGTGGTGCCGGTAAAGAGTCGTCGCATAACGTCAGACACTCAAGGTGGTCATGTCGGGCCTGCGCTGCAGCCAGATCATGAAGAAGGTGCGGCTCACGAAGACCGCGGTGATCATCGAGGCGAGCACGCCGATGGCCAGGGTGACCGCGAAGCCCTGCACCGGCCCGGTGCCGAACTGGTAGAGGAACATGGCCGTGACGATGGCACAGACGTTGGAGTCGACAATGGCGTTCATGGCCCGGCGGAATCCTTCGTCGACCGCCAGGCGAATGGTCTTGCCCGCGGCTAACTCCTCTCGAATGCGCTCGAAAATCAGCACGTTGCCGTCGACCGCGATGCCGATCGAGACGACGATGCCGGCCAGCCCCGGGAGGGTGAGCGCGGCGTCCAACATAGCCAGGGCGCCGAGGGTGAACAGCATGTAGAGGCCGAGCGCGGCGACCGCGAGGACCCCCGAAACGCGATAGTAGACGATCATGATGAGGATGACCAACGCCGTGCCGGTGATGCCGGCGACGACCCCCTTCCGAATCGAATCCTTGCCGAGGCTGGGACCGACCTGCCGCTCTTCGATGACCTTGAGCGGCACCGGCAGCGCGCCTGCCCGGAGAGTGAGGGCCAGATCCTGGGCCTCCTGCAGCAGGCGATTACCGAGAGTGATCTGCCCGGAACGCTCGATCCTTCCCTGGATGACCGGCGGCCTGCCCTGCACGCGGCCATCGAGCACAATCGCCATGTAATCGCCGATATGGCGGCCGGTTTCGGCACCGAAGCGGCGTCCGCCGGCGCGATCGAGCTCGAAGCGAACGATCGGGCCATTGGTCAGTGGGTCGATGGCCGCCGTCGCGTCGACTAGGCTCTCACCGGTAATGATCGACCTGTCGTCGACCGCGTAGAGAAACCGATACTGGGTAACGCCGGCGCTGGTCGGCTGCCCCGCCCACATGAACTCGATGCCGCGAGGGACGAGCGCCTTGATTTCGGGGAGCGAGAGGAGACTGTCGACGCGGGGATACGCCGTCTCCGCCACCATGAACTCGCCAGGGCTTGGCTGCATGCCAAGCTGGGCCGGGGACAGCACCAGTGACGCGAGGACCCCGCCGACGTCGGCCGCGGAGTCGGCGGCCGCCTTGGTGGTGTCGGCGCCGAGGAGCTGTTGCACCGCGGAGGGCTTGGCCGGCGTGGCGGCGCCGCCCCCCACCCCGAGCTGCCGAAGGGCCCGATCCATCGAGGCCATCGCCCGTTCGAAGGCCTGGGTCTTGTCGGTAATCCGGAACTCGAGGAAGGCGCTCTTCTGCACGATGGCCTTGGCACGCAACGGGTCGTCGATACCGGCAAGCTCGACCACGATCCGGTCCGTCCCGATCTGCTGGACCAGCGGCTCGGCGACACCGAATTGGTCGATCCGCTTCCGGAGAACCTGCACGGCGCGCTCGATGTCCTTGGCCGGGTCCGCCGAGACCTTTTGGGACTGGTCGAGTTCGAGGGCGAGGTGCATACCGCCCTGCAGGTCGAGCCCGAGCTTCAGCGGCACACGCTTGACCCGGACGTCACGCATCGCCCCGTCGGGTCCGCGCTCGCGGGAGGTGATCTCTCGGGGGAAGAGATAGAAGATCGACGTCGCCACCATGATGGCGATCAGGATCAGCCGATTACGAATCGTTCCGAACATCGTCTGCTCATCGCCCCCCGGTCGGGGGCGCCGTTGAGGTCTCCGGTAGGCCGGCGAGGATCGCCAGCGCCTGCTCCCGGTCCTGCGCCAACTGTGCGCGCAACGCGTCAAGCGACGGAAACCGCCGCACCTCTCTGATCTGCTTCACCCACTCCAGCCGAACCGTCCGGCCGTAGAGATCGCCCTCGAAATCGAAGAGGTGCGCTTCGATCGTCCGCCGGGCATCGCCGACCGTCGGTCTGGGCCCCTGGTTGAGCATGGCCCCGGCGGTGCCTCCACCCCACTCGACCCGCGCGGCGTACACACCGTCAGGCGGCAGCGCCTTGTCGGGAGCGGGCCCGGACAGGTTGAGCGTCGGCACCCCGATCGTCCGCCCCCGCCCGGCGCCCCGCAGCACGGTGCCGGTAATCCGATAGGGCCGGCCGAGCCCGAGGGCCGCCACCGCCAACTCCCCCGACACCACGGCGGCGCGAATCCGGCTGCTCGAGACCGTCTCACCCTGCCGGTCGGCCAGTGGCTCGACGACGGTGACCCCGAAGCCCAAGTCGCGGCCCAGCATCGGCAAGGTGCGCCGATCGCCCGCTCGTCCGTGGCCGAAGCCGTGGTCCGCCCCGAGTACCAGTTCCCTCATCCCGAGCCGGGAGAGAAGGACCTCCTGGACGAACTGCGGGGCGTCGAGCGCCGCCAGCCGCTGGTCGAAGCGCAGCACCACCACCCGGTCCAGCCCAAGCTCCGCCACCGCCTCGTTCCGTTCCACCCCGACCGAAAGCCGCCGCGGCGCTCGGCCCGGGCTCAGAACGGCGGTCGGGTGCGGTTCGAAGGTCACCAGCGTGGCCGGAAGCCCCAGCCGCTCGCCGAGCCGCTTCGCCTCCCGCACCACCGCCTGGTGACCCAGGTGCATCCCATCGAACGATCCGACGGTGACGACGCTCCCGGTCATCCAAGCACCACCGACGGATGCCAGCCTTCAGGAACCGCCACGGCGACCGCCACCAACCGCCCCTCCGAGAGGAGCGCCGCCTCGCCTTCCGTGGGGCCGGGACGCTTCACATTGCGGCCAAACCCCACCGCGTGCACCTCGTCCCCTTCGAGCTCGACGGCGGTCAAGTCGGCCACCAGTTCCGCAGGAGCGTGGAGCACTTCGGCCCCGGTGAGCGCGGCCAAGGGCACCGCTTCCTCCACACTCCAGGTTCCGAGCCGCTCGCGCCGAAGCTCGGTGACATGCGCGCCGCAACCGAGCAAGGCGCCGAGGTCGCGCCCAAGCGCTCGTACGTAGGTCCCGCTGCCCACCTCCGCTCGAAGCGTCACCATCGGCGGCGCATACTCCAACAGCTCGAGGCGGTGCACCATCACCTCCACCGGCGGTGGCTCGGGGCGCTCGCCGCGCCGCGCCAGCCGGTAGCTCCGCTGGCCGTCGATGCGCTTGGCGGAAAAGGCCGGCGGCCGCTGCCGCTGCGCGCCCGTAAGGCGGCCAAGCGCCGCCTCCACTTCCGCGCGCGCCGGCCAGGCCTCCGGCATTCGTTCCTCGACCACCTGGCCGGTCGCGTCGTCGGTGTCGGTCACGACGCCGAGGCGCACGACGGCCCGGTAGGTCTTGCGGCGGCGTTCCACCCATCGCGCGAGCCGGGTAGCGCCTCCGAATACCAGCACCAACAAGCCGGTCGCGAACGGATCCAACGTGCCGGTGTGGCCCACGGCGCGGGTACGAAAGAGCTTCCGCGCCCGTGCCACCACGTCGTGCGAGGTCGGTCCCGCGGGCTTGTCGACGAGCAACGCGCCGGTGATGCTCAGCCCGCCGCCTCCCCGTCACCCTCCCCGCGCCTCAGATCCTCCAGCACCGCGTTGATCCTGGCGGCATGCTCCAGGCCGCGGTCGAGCTCGAAATGCAGCTCGGGGGTGATGCGGGTGGCGAGCTCCCCCGCCACCTTGCGGCGGAGAAAGCCCGCCGCGCTCTTGAGCCCCTCCACCGCCTTCTCCCGCTCGGTGTCATCGCCCTGCGCCATCACGAACACCGTGGCATGGGAGAGGTCGCCGCTCACCTCGACGCGGGTGAGGGTGACGAACCCGATACGCGGATCCCGCACTTCTCGGGTCAGCGTTTCGGCCACCACCTGCCGAATGATCTCGCCAACCTGCTCGGGCCGCCGGCGTGAGGTCCCGCGCGCCACCGATCGTCCCCCCGCCCGGTCAGCTCGCCGCGCCGGCGGCGGGCGTGAGGGTGCGCTTGATCTCTTCGATCCGGAAGGCCTCGATCCGATCGCCCACCTTGAGATCGTTGAAGTTCTCGACTCCGATACCGCACTCGAGTCCTTCGCGCACTTCTTTCACGTCGTCCTTGAAGCGCTTGAGACTCGAAATAGTGCCGGTGTAGACCAGAGTGCCGTCCCGGACCACCCGCACCTTGGCGGTGCGCTGAATAACGCCGGTCCGCACCGTGCAGCCGGCGATCGTGCCGATCTTGGAGACCTTGAAGACCTGCAGCACCTCGGCCTCGCCGTGAACCGTTTCTCGCTCTTCCGGCTTGAGGAGCCCTTCGAGACCGGCGCGCACATCCTCCACCGCCTCGTAGATGATCCGGTAGGTCCGCACGTCGACGTTCTCGCGCTCGGCCGTTGCCCGGGCGTTGGCGTCGGGGCGGACGTGGAACCCGAGGACGATGGCGCCGCTCGCCTTGGCGAGCAGCACATCGCTCTCGGTGATGGCGCCCACGCCGCGGTGCACCACCTCCACCCGCACTTCGCTGGTGCTGAGCTGGGCCAGCGCGTCGGCGAGCGCTTCCGCCGGGCCGCCCTGGTCGGCCTTGATGATGATCTTGAGCTGACTGACTTTCCCTTCCTTGAGGGCGCGGCTGAAATCTTCGAGCGTGCCACCCCGCGCGCCGCGGCGGTTCTGCGCCTCACGTTCGAGTCGCTGGCGCTTCTGCGCGATTTCCCGCGCCTCGTTCGCATCGGCCACGACCAAGAAGGTGTCTCCCGCGGCGGGCACCCCTTCGAAGCCGAGGATCTGCACCGGAATCGAGGGGCCGGCTTCCTTGACCGGCTTGCCGCGCTCGTCGCTCATCGCCCGCACGCGCCCGGAGAACTTGCCGCAAATGAAGTTTTCGCCCTGGCGGAGGGTGCCCCGCTGGACGAGCACCGTGGCGAGGGGGCCTTTGCCGGAATCGAGCGACGCTTCGAGCACCGTGCCGTGCGCCGCCCCCGAGGCATTCGCCTTGAGATCGAGCAGCTCGGCCTGGAGGAGCACCTTCTCGAGCAGCTCGTCGATGCCGGTGCCCTTCTTGGCGGAGATCTGCGTCGACAGCACCGTGCCGCCGAAATCTTCGAGCACCACCTGATGCTGCAGGAGATCCTGCTTGACCTTCTGCACGTTGGCGGTCGGCAGGTCGACTTTGTTGATGGCCACGACCATCGGCACGCCGGCGTTCTTGGCGTGGCTGATCGCCTCGATGGTCTGCGGCATGACCTGGTCGTCCGCGGCAATGACGAGTACCACGACGTCGGTGACCTGCGCGCCACGGGCGCGCATAGCGGTGAACGCTTCGTGCCCCGGCGTGTCGAGGAAGGTGATCTCCTTGTCGCCCGGCAGCGACACGTGGTACGCGCCGATATGCTGGGTGATGCCGCCCGCTTCGCCGGCGACGACGTTGGCCTTCCGGATGTAGTCGAGAAGCGACGTCTTGCCGTGGTCGACGTGGCCCATGATGGTGACGATCGGCGGCCGGTGCGTCAGGTCTTCCGCCTTGTCCACGACCGGCGCCGCGGTGAGTTCGGCGGCGTATTCGTCCTCGCGGACCGCCTGGAAGCCGAACTCCGAGGCGATCAGTTCGATCTGATCGAAGTCGAGCCGCTGGTTCACCGTTACCATCAGCCCCAGTTCCTTGAAGGCGAACTGGACGATCTGGGTGGCGGGAATCTTCATTCCCTCCGCGAGCTCGGCCACCGAGATGAACTCGTTGACGCGAATCCGGGTCTTTTCTCTTTCGCGCTCCTCGGCGGATTTACTGGCCAGGAGGTCGCGATACGACGGCTCATCGGAGCGCCGCTTGCCGCGCGCCCCGCCCTTCATCCCCTGCAGCGTCTTCAGGATATTCGCCTGGACCGCATCCTGGTCGACGTAGTTCTTCCGGCTCTTCTTTCCCTTGCGGCGGCCATCGCCACCCTGCGGCTTGGCGTCGGGCCCGAAATTGCGGGTCGGCGGCGCTCCACCGGCCGCGGGCGGGCCGAACCGGTTACCACCGGGCGCACCAGGACCG
>JABFSM010000218.1 GCA_013140635.1 Gemmatimonadales bacterium | reverse complement strand
CGCCGCGAGCCTCGAGGGCTCCCTGTTCTTGCGCTCGACGTGGACCCCCGTGGAGCTCCGGGTGCGCGGCGGGATCAGCCCCACCCGGTTCTTCACCGCGGGGGCGGACGTCGACCATCAGCGCCACGACGGGGAGCGGACCAGCCAATGGATCGCGGCCCGCGCGGGAGTCCGCCTGCCGTTCGGCTTCGTGGCGTCGGCGGTGTGGCGTAAGGGCACGGCGGTCGCCGCGCCCTCGATTCGGTCCGATGAGGCTCAGGATGTGGATGACCGGTCGGTCACCGGTGCCTGGGCGTCGAGCTTTTTCGAGGTCGAAGCGAGCTACTCCTCGAACGCCGGGTTCCGGCCCCTTGGGTACGACCAATATCCGTTGCTTCCGGCTATCGGACCGAGCGGGCGCACCAATTGGGTGACGGTCAACGCCCGTCTTGCCCTTCGTCAGTGGTTTGTCATCGATGGGTGGTACAGCTCGCCGCAGGGAACCCGGCCCGAAGGTCAGCCGCCAACGCACTCACTGATCAACGCGACGCTGCAGAGTCGGTTTCTTCCGACCTATCGGAGCGGCATTTTCGGCCTCAAGCTCCAGGGGTCGATCGAGAACTGGAGCCCCGGTGCCATCGCCCGAGATGGGGCCGGGGTGCCGGTCGACCTCAAGGGGGGTACCTACTGGCGAATGTTCATCGGTCTGCAGATCGGTGCCTTCACGGCGTACTATGACCGGTACAATGTGGCCGGGACTCGCCGCACCTGGTACGTCCCGAACCTGCCTATCCCCGCCTACGCCAGCACCTTCGGAGTGCGCTGGGAGTTCCGGAACTAACACGCTGGAGCAGGAAGCTCTAAGCTGTTATATTGCAAGGCTCTGGAGCCACCGAGGGTAGCCTGGCGCAAAGCATGACGGGGTACGGTGCCGCCGAAGGACAGATCGCCGGCGGCACGCTCCAAGTGGAGATTCGATCGGTCAATCACCGGTTCTTGAATCTCTCCTTGAAGCTCCCTCACGATCTCACGGCACTCGAAACGGCTCTTCGCGAGCGGCTCCAGCGAGAGTTCACCCGCGGGCACGTCACCGCGCAGCTGCGCTGGATCAGCGCGCCGACCGCGCTGGGGCCCCGGATGGTGGTCAATCCGGAGCGTGCCCTCGAAGCGGCAACCCGGCTCCGCGAGCTGCAGGCGGCGGCCGGTATCGAGGGGGACATTCCTCTCGAACTCGTCGCCCGGCAGCCGGAAGTCTTCGTGCCTCTCGATGAGGGAGCGCCTTCGGTAGCCTGGGAGGCCGTCGAACCCACCGTCGGCCTGGCGGTGCGCCGCTTTGCCGAGGCTCGAGTGCGCGAGGGAGAGGTGCTCGCCAAAGAGCTTCGCGGCCGGCTCGATCTGCTGCAGGAGCATATGGCTCAGGTGGCCGAGGGGGCGCCGGGGCGGCTGGCGCGAGAGCGAGACCGGCTGCGCGCGGTCATCGCCACCCTGCTCGGCGGTCAGGTGGTGGACGAGCAGCGGCTCGCGCAGGAAATCGCCTTTTTGGCGGAGCGGCTGGACATCACGGAGGAGCTGGTGCGGCTCGGAGCCCACCTCGAGCTCGCCTGCAAGACGCTGGGAGTCCAGGAGCCGGTTGGAAAGCAGCTTGGGTTCCTTGCTCAGGAAATCGGTCGCGAGGTGAACACGATCGGCTCGAAAGCCAATGACGCCGCGATTCAGCATACGGTGATCGCGATGAAGGGAGAGCTGGAGCGATTCCGGGAACAGCTCGAGAACTTGGAGTAGCCCCGTTTCTCCTCGTGCTTTCCTCCCCTTCCGGAGGGGGGAAGTCTACGATCGCGCGCCACTTGCTCGACGCGCGGGAGGATGTGACTTACTCGGTTTCGGCGACGACGCGAGGGAAGCGCCCGGGAGAAGAAGAGGGGCGGCACTATCATTTTCTTTCGCGGAGCGAATTCGAGCGGCGGGTCGCCGCCGACGAGTTCGCCGAGTGGGCCGAGTATGAAGGGAATCTGTACGGCACCCTGCGGTCGGAGGTGGAGCGAGGGCTCGGCTCGGGCCGGCACGTGGTGCTCGATATCGAGGTTGCCGGGGCGCGGCAGGTTCGGAAACGGTTTCCGGATTCGGTGCAGGTGTTTGTGTTGCCCCCATCGGCGTCGGAGCTGATTCACCGCCTGACGGGTCGTAATACCGAACCCAAGGACGCGATCGCGCGCCGGCTGGCGATCGCATCGCAAGAGCTCATGGCCGCCGCCGAATACGATTACGTGGTGGTCAACGACGATGTAGTCGAGGCGGTGGCGCAGGTGGCCGCCATTCTCGACGTGGAAGCGCGGCGGGTGCGCCGCATCGCGAATCTGAATGTGGTGATCGACAACCTCCGGAAGGACCTTACCGGACTTTCGGAACGACTCGGGGGCAGTGACGCCCCCGCCTAGGAGTGGACGATGGAAATCTTTACGCCCGCGGACGCCGCGCGGAATGCCGGCACCAAGTACCGCTCGATTTTGGTGGCGGCGCGCTTTGCCCGCTACCTGAACGAGTTCCCGAAGGATCGCCAGGTGCAGTGGACCGAGAATGAGCGCGCGATGAAGCTCACGACCTTGGCCATGCGCAAGCTCGTCTCCGGCGATCTCAACTTCCGCGAGCTTCGGCGCCGGCGCTCCGAGGTCTAGCCCATGTGGGCCGGCCGGCACGTCGTTCTCGGCGTGTCGGGCGGGATCGCCTCCTACAAGAGCTGCTTTCTCGCCCGGCGTCTGACTGAGGCCGGCGCCCATGTGGACGTCGTTCTCACCGCGGGCGCTCAGGAGTTCGTTCGGCCGCTCACTTTTGAAGCGCTTTCCGGGCGCCCCGTTCTTACGTCGCTCTGGGAACCGGGCCGAGCCCTCGACCACATTCGCCTGGCCCGGGAGGCGGATCTCGTGCTGGTGGCGCCCGCCACCGCCAACCTGCTTGCGCGAGTGGCCAACGGTATTGCCGACGACCTGCTGACCAGCATACTCCTAGCCCGGCGTGGTCCTGTGCTCCTCGCTCCCGCCATGAACGACGAGATGTACGCCGCCCTCCCGACGCAGCGAAACCTCACGCTGATTCGGGAGCGAGGAGCAC
>JABFSM010000187.1 GCA_013140635.1 Gemmatimonadales bacterium | reverse complement strand
CTTGAGCAGCGCCCCCACCGTGCTGGCCACCGGCCAGCCGGTGTAGCGGAGATGCCGGTGCTGCAGATAGGCCAGGAGTTTCCGCGGACCCCAGGTCGGATGCGCCTGACGCGTCCGCAGCAGCAGCGCCCCCAAGGCGGCATCGAGCGCGGTCGGGCTCCGCTCCGGGCGTCGAGACTGGTCCGCCAGGGCCGCGAGGTCACCCTGCTCGTACCGGTGCCACCACTTGTAGCCCGTTTTTCGGCTGATCCCAAACCGGGCGCAGAGCTCCGTCGGGTGCCAATGCCCCCGCGCCCACGCTTCCACGAGATCCTGTCGCTGCGACATAGGTGTCTCCACTCTCCATGGCATCGGGGACCTCCTCCGGTCCCCGATGACTTACTCCAGAGTGTTACCTATGTCCTCGGTCTAGCTGTTACCCATGTCCCCGGCTCTACATTGGGGACTTGCTTGCTGCTGGCAGTCCAAGGTGCGCCCGTAGCTCCGAGAGCAGAGCTACTCCGAGATCGTCGCCGTCGCGAACCGTAGCTGAGGGATGCTCCTCTGACTCAGCAACATCTGCTTCCGAATATCCTGGAATGTAGTGAGCGAACACTTCTCGTCCTGATTGGAATTGTCTTTTCGTCTCATCAGACATGGGGCTCTCCCAGATTGGAGTAGCGGGCCACGGCGCGGGGGTTGAGTTGCGGATCAAAGTAGTGCTTCCGTTTGACCCAGATAAATCCATCTCCCTTCGAGATGAGTGCTACATCTATTGGTCCACCGACGGTCTCTCGCTCGGGGGTGACGCGTCGTCGAAACTTCGTCAGGTTGACCAAGGCTTCTGCCATAGCTGCCAACTCGTCTTTGGGTAGCGCGGCTACAATGTCTACAACAGGGCTCCAGAGGGAACGTCGTTTTTCCTTCCATTCGGCCATAAGCTTGGCAAGCATTTTTTTGAGTTCCGGACGTAACCGATCGTTCAATTCGGCAGCCAGCGCACTATTCCTTTCGTGGAGCATTGTAAGCGCGACGTCGAAGGCCCCAAAAAAGAGTCGGCTGGTCGAAGCGCGGACGAATCCTGCTAACCCTGCATCCATTCCCTCAAGAAATGTGGTCACTGCCTCTCGCTGGGCAAATGGGATGATGGTGGCACTATTTGATTCGGTGATCTGTGCTAGCCCGTTGTCACGAAGTCTTATTTTACCGAGGAGCATTCCCTCGCATTCAAAGTGAGCCAGCGAAGGAAAGTATTCGTCTTCGCCGAACCCAGCGAAGACCAAACCAGACTTCGCACCCCCGAAGTAGTCTCTCGTTAGCGTTTCGAGAGCACATTGAATCAAGATGGCTTCCGACTCTGGGGACAGGGGAAGTTTGCCGAACACCCCTTCCTTGGCCTCGGCAATCGTCTGAGTGTATTGCGCGAGGACCTCCTGTATCTGGCCGTCGTGTTCCTTTTCGAGTGGCGCACGCCCGAGGATCACTTTCAAGCGGTCACTTAGAACCGTGGAGCAGACGCTTGTTATTTGCCCCTCATCCAGCCCGTCGGCTTTCTCGGAGGCCTCGTCCAGGGCTTGTTCCATCTCTCCCCGAATATCCAGAAACAGGCCAACGACCAAATTCTTCAATGCCCGGTCTTCGGCTTCCGGCGGAAGCATCCGCTTTGATGCGTTGAGATGCGCAAAGAAGTGCTGTGCGTATTCAGCCAGCGTAGGATATGTGGTAGCCCCAAGCGCCCGCCGGTGATCCTTAATAATTGTTTCCCAGGGGCGGCCCAAGAAGTCGGCGTTGCCGTACACCATAATTCCGACTGGCGCGACGTCAGATAGCTGGAAAAGCTTATCGGACGAAGCATAGACCTTGCCACTCGGGCCCCCGAGGGTCACTGCACTGTCAGCTGCCAGGGCCACTGCCAGCCTATTGAGAACTCCGATTTCAGCGGTCATCGTTCAGTGTTGGCCTTTCATTTGCGAATGACTCCGCCGCACCCTAACGACCTTCGCTTCTGCTGCGGGCGCGGCGGCCCCGCCACATAGGCTACTCGTTTGGCGGCCGGCCGCCGCGGACCGCCAGCAGCAAGGGCGGGTTAGGCGGCCCGGTCATTCGTTCCAGCCACCCGCGGATCAGTAGGCAGAATGATGTCTACAATCCCGGGCAGAGACCCGAGGGTCAGTAGACACTCGAGAGACCGAGAATCTCGGATTTCGTCGGCGAACGTAAACTCTGGGGTAACTACCCGTTCCTGAAGCCTCCATGCCCCACGCAGGGCAAATACCGCCCGATACTCGGATTGGGGTGAGAAGCTGATGTGCTTGAAAAAGGGAAGATTGCGGGGATCCTTGACGTTCCGGATCGCTGCCTTCGCAGGATCAAAATACTCCACCGGTTTGTGGACCATCGGCGGTTCATCGAGTCGGAACTTCCACCCAGCGGCCATTCCACATCGAAGAAAAAATGGCCCTGGTTTCAGAATCTGCACACAGGCGTTTGCGTTGAATCTCGTGAACAGATCAGATCGAAGCTCAGCAGAGCAACAGAACCCGTAGACCTTTTCCTGATCTATGGAATTGAGGAATCGAAATGCCCCGCTAACAGAGGTACCGGTAGTCAGATTATCGAGGCGGACCGGGGTTGTAGGCGCATCTATGTGAATCCCCTCCGCTTCGTCTCCACGCTCGACGTGCTCCTGTTTCCGGAAATAGGAAAGGGAGCGGAACAAAATCTCGCCCCGGTGGAGGAATGCCTCCGCGAACTCGAGTTGCAGATATTTATAGAGGATCACGTCCACCCCACAGTTCGCCGCTACTGAAGTATAGATGGTCGGGGCCTAGGGGGCTTGGAATGTGGGCATGTGGTCTGTGCTGCAAGGGACCATGTGGGCCGCCTAACCTAGACATACGCCGACTGCACGCGCTCCGCCACAACTGACGCCAATCATCTAAGCACCTACCCAGCCAAGTACCCTTTCTCGCCAGCTCGTCGCGCCTCGCCAAGCAGCGCGAGAAAATCCAAATGCTTCGAGACGAGATCCGCCTTCGCTCCCTTGAACCGGGACGCGACCTCGGCCGGCAGTCGGGGCACCTGATCGAGCACCGACTTGACCGCCGCGATCTGCTCCGAGGCGGTAGGTGGCCAAGGAAGGGATTCGGTAACCTTAGGAGCCGTGCCGCCCCCTGACTTCGACTCCAGAGCAAGTTCTCCACCCCCCGGCAGGTCCTTGCCGAAACGGGGAATCTGGTAGTCGGGCCTGAGCCAGCGGACCTTCCCGGCCTTTTCCTCCTCGACCCGCTCGTCATGCAGCGCGACGAGCCGTTCCAAAATCTCGTCCTTGGTGAGAGGCCAAGGCCAGCCGTACGCCTCTGCTACGAGAGCGTCGAGCTCGTCATGAAGATCTCTAAGTACTCCGCACGCGGCGATCTCGTGGACTTCACGCTCCTTCTTGGTGAGCGCTTCTCCGCTCCGGAGCTTCTCGACGACGTTGTACATCCCGGTCATGGTGACCCGCTCGTCACGGTCGAGGGCCGCTTTGCGGTGAGCGTCCAGAACCTCTGCGGTTCTGGCGATCCTCGCGCGGAGAGCGGGATTCATATGAGGAAACGCGAACGCATCAAAGCAAAGCGATTTATTGTATACAGGGTCATTGCCCACGCCCAATCGCCCACCTGCCGCAGTAGCCCACGTCACATGTGGTCTGGCCGAAAGCACCCCGAGAATAGCGGCATCGTCCGTCGCGAACGCGATCAGCTTGTGGTCTGGCGCCACGTCGACACTTGAGAAGACAAAGAACCTGTGCTTGGCGGTTTCGATGGTAATCACGTAGCGCTTCAGCCCCACAAGCGCGTGGCGAAGGTCCTCACGATTTCGCGCGAAGCGCCACCAAAACTTTCTAGAACTCGAATCACTCTTTGTGTCTCGATGTGGCTTGACCCGGCTTCTAATGATATCAAAGAGAATCGGCCATTGCCTGGCCTCCTCCTCTGTCAAGAGCCCAAAATCAACGAGTGACACATCTCGCGGCCGAGAGGCCAGATCTCTGCCGTTCAGATATGGACGAATTATCTGGACATGCTTTGGATTTGACTTTAGCAATTCATGAGCTTCTTGCGATTCGAGAATGAACCCGGAGCCGTTGATCATAAAGCCGAATGACGAGACTCCCTCATTCGACAACAACGCCACTCGCGACGCCGACGAAACATCTGCGTGAGCCGTAAGGTCAGCATTTAGAACAGCCTTGGTAACAGCGCCAACGATCTCCCCAGTTTCACTGACTCTGACCAACATTGCCGCCCTAGGGCGGAACGCGACCACGGTCATCGCGACACGAACATCGGCGGCACCAGATTCATCGACCCATGGGTGATCGGCAATTGCCCACGCGACTCGCGCTCCACTGACGGCCAAATCGCTCAGCAGCTGTCGGTTCTGGGATTGAATGATGGTATTCGTTGTGATCAGCCCTGCGCGAGTACAATTGCCTGTCGCTACTTCCCTCGCTGCCTTGTACCACCAGTACATCACATAGTCCGCCGCATCGGGGACATCTTGATAGGCGCTTCGAAGCGATTCCACGTATCCGTTGCCGAACGAGTCGCGCATCCGCTTCGTTCCGATATACGGCGGATTCCCCACAATAAAATCCGCCTTCGGCCACTCCGCCGGCCGCGGATTCACATACTCCATGTACTCGAGCTTGGCCTTCGGGTCCGGCACCAACTCCCCGGTAACCGGATGCGTAATCCGCGGCGTCGGGTCGGGCCGATCCCTGCTCGGATCGTGCCGAATCTCGTCCCACGCCAGCACCGCATCCCGGCACTCGATCGTCCCGGTATCCTCCAGAATCGGCGGCTGAAACTCCACGTGCCGGTGCTCCCGCCAGAACTGGTGATACCCGATCCAGAGCGTCAGCTCCGCAATTTCCCGGGCCCAGTGCTTGATCTCGATCCCATGAAATTGCCGCGGATGGACCTCGAACAACCGAAGATCGGCGTCCCCCGCCTTCCGAAGATCGTTCTCGAGCTGAATCACTTCGAGTTCGATTCGCTTGACGATATTGAGGGTGACGTAGAGAAAATTCCCCGACCCGCACGCCGGATCGAGGAACTGAAGCCCGCAGAGCCATTCGTGAAAGCCGACCACCGCGTTGAGCGCCGCCTTACGGTCCTTCTCCCTCTTCGTCTCCCGAAGTTCGAGCGCCTCCGCCTGCACCGCGGTCCACCGCTCCCGGATCGGCTCCTCCACCGTGGGCCGCACCAGCCGCTCCACATACTCCCGCGGCGTGAACTCCGCCCCCAGCCGGTGCCGCTCCACCGGATCGAGCGCCCGCACCAGCAAGGTGCCGAAAATGCTCGGTTCCACATCCTGCCAATCGGCCAGCGCCGCCAGCGTCAGCACATCGCAATCGGCCTTCTTGAGCGGCAGCGCCTTCGCGTCCCGGAAGAAGTGCCCGTTGAAGCGGACGATCTTCCGCCCGCCGAACCGGCCCCCTTTGTCCATCGTCTTCCAGAGATCCTCCAGCGCCTCAGGCAGATCTTCCGCCGAGTTGTCGCTGACCAGGTCGCGGAAGGTTTCCTGCGGCAGGAGATCCACATCCTCCGCGAACATCGTGAAGACCACCCGGATCAGGAAGCGGGCGACTTCCTCCTGCCCATGGCCCCGCGCTTCGAGACTGGCCGCGAGTAGGGCGAGCCGAGCGGCAATTTCCCGGGTGACCTTTGCCGCCCGGGCCCGCGGGTCGAGCGAGGCGGGGTCGGTCCAGATCGTCTTGAGGAGTGCCACATCCTGGGCATTCTCCCCCAGCCGCGTGAGGTCGATCCGCTTGTAGACTCCGAAGCCGCCGTAGTCTCCGCTCCACCGGTCCCAGAGCAGCAGCGTCCGCCCCACATCGAGCACCATGATGTAGGGAGGCCGCTCCGGCACGCCGTTGGCGTATCCCTTGACCTGCCCGAACGCTCGCCGGAGCCGGATATCGTCCGACTCAGCGGCCTGGACGTGCTTCCCCTCCAGCGCGAAATGCCCCGCCTTCCAACAGTCGATGAAGTTGCTGGCGTCGGTGCCGGTCCGCTCGGTGACCGTGATGGCGAGCTCGAACTCGTAACCGGAGCCCTTAAGGCCGGGTGGCTCGACGCCGAGCGCCTGGCAGAGCTCGATGATGTACGACTGCAGCTGGGCGCGCTCCCCGGGGGGCGCGTCTTTCCACTTTTCCGCCAGTTGACCGAGGGTGAGGGGCATCGGGAGAAAATCTAACGTCGCGGGCTGCTTCAAGTGTGGTGGTGGCGGAAGTGAGCCGAGCCACCAGGTGATTGTCTACATCTACACTGCGGAATCGGCACTCAACAGCTGCCGGATGCGCCGTTGCAGATCCGGGATCTTCGTCCGGATCACATCCCACACCAAGTCGTAGTCCACCCCGAAGTAGCCGTGAATCAACCGATCGCGCATCCCCGCTATGGCCCGCCATTCGAGACTATGTACAAAGGCCGCTGTAGCGTGGTATCCGAGGCAAATTGAACTGCGGTCACCTCTCCTGCGGTTTCCAACAGATAGTCTGTTTCAGCCAGAATGTGCCGCAGATACTCACGCGGCTCGAAGGACATCCTTGGCTTCCGCAAGAATGTGGGGACCGAGAAACGGGGAAAGGGACTCCGGGGTAAGCAGATCTACCGGGCGCTCGAGTATTCGTTCAAGGAGTTCGGCGAGGGAGAGAAAGCGGTCGTAGGTCTTCTCTCCTACCGTAAATTCCACCAGGAGGTCGACGTCGCTATCTGCTTGCGCGACTTCACGTTGGACGGACCCAAAGAGCGCCAAACGCCGGACACCCAACCTGAAAATCTCCGTCTGGGCCAAGGACAGTTTCCTCGCCACCTCCTTGGGAGTCAAAATCGAGGAAGACATAGAATGAATCTATTGGATCCGCGAGTACACTGCCACACTCCAATGCCGCGCCAGAGAACGTGGGTCCCCAGCCGCCGAAGGTTCCGGTCTCGGCCGATCAGGGTGATCCCGAGCTCACGGCCGCTCCGGCGCGCCGCGCAGCTGGGCGCCGTGCCACACGCCCACCACCCACACCGTGTCCTTCTCGACGCGATAGAAGAATCGATACGGCCGCACGATGACTTCGCGGAACGGTAGGCCGGGAAATTCTGGGATGCGCCGCCCGGAGGCCGGAAATCGCTCCAGCCGCGTCAACACCTTCGTCGCCTGTGCGTGGAATCGGCGAGCGGCGCTGGGCCGGTCGGCGAGGATATAGGCTATGACCTGGAAGAATTGCCGATCGCCGCTTGGCGTGAAGCGCACCTTCACGCGCCGGCGTCCTTCAGGAGTCGGTCCGCCTCCGCCAGGACGGCAGCGAGTTCCCGCCCCTTCCCCTTCGCAATCTCGCGTTCCCCGGTGGCAAGGATTCGAAGGAGGTGCCGTTCACGTTCTCCGGACTCATAGGCCTCAACACTGAGCATGACCGCGGCAGCCCGGCCCCGTTGGGTGATCACCACAGGCTCACGGGACCGACGAACCCGGTCGAGCGCAGCCGCGGCATCCTGACGCAGGTCGGTGATGGGTATGATGTCCGGGACTTTGGCCATTTCATGGTGTCCTGTTAGACGTACATCCAACAGTACTTCTTGAATGCCCAAAGAGCAAGAGCCGCCGCGCAGCGAGAGCGCGGGGCCGACTACGATTGGCGGCAACGGAAAAGCGATCCTCGAACCCTATCGGGCCGCTTTCCGCCGGCGCACGGCCCGGACCGCAAGCCAAGCAAGGAGGCTCAACGCATAGACCAAGTAGTAGCACCACTCGGCGGGGCCGGAGTGCCCGATCGATTCCACTCCCGCCGCCCGTTCAAGCCAAGACCAGAATGGCGTGAGCGCCAGCGTGGCCAGCACCGCGATCGGAAGGCATACGAGAAGGATGGCGGAGAGCTGTGCGAACGCTCGGAGAGCTCGCTGCATCATGGGGTCTCTGTTGCGGACCGGCGGAAGCTATCACTGCGGGCCGAGCGGCGGATCGACCCCGCGCCCCCACCACCGCGGAACGGAACGGTTACTTTCCGGTCTCGCGGAGCGGACGGTGACACCCTCCCCGAAATCACCCCGCGACCCAGGATGCAGGAACGATGAACCCCCACGATCGGCTCACCATTCTCCGGAACCGCCACCGCGCGCGGGAGCTTCGGGTTTTCCGCGACCTGGTCGAGACCTACTTCGTGCGCTCCGAGCGGGACGTCAACGACGTGCCGATGGATTGGGAGGGGGCGCAGGCGGCTAGGTCGAGAATCAACCAGATGCTGCCCCGGGTGATCCAGATCGTCCGCGCCGCCGGCCTCGGCGGCGCCTCCGCGACCGCCACCGACCCCGGCATCGCGCTGGGCCGGGTCGAGGTGCTCCAGAAGATTTTCATCGCCCGCTATGGAGACGGCCTCGACCAGGAAATCCTCGACGTGCTCGACATGGCGCAGGGCGTCTACGAAGGGGGGCGCTTTACCGCCCTCGCGCGCACCTTCAATCCGCTCCATTACGCCGGTACCGCGCTGGCGTTCGTGGCCCGCGCGCCGAGGCGGATGCTCGCCGCCCTCGGCTTCAGGCCGGGACGGCACCCGGGAGCGGCCGACCTGGCCCGCCTCGAGTCGGCGGCGGCGCTGGAGGACGTGGAAGAGCTGGTCGACAACCGGCTGGCCGCGCTGCAGGACCGTCAGGCGCTCCGCTACGCCGAATACGCCCGCCAAGTAGCGGAGCTGGCCGAACGGCTCGACTTTGCCGAACGGACGCTGGCAGGACAACGATCCCAGAAGCAGCTCGGCGCCCCCGACCGGAACGACATCGCCACGCCGGTGTAAGGGTGCTTGACCCTCTGCTTGCGCTGGAGAGCTGTGCCGAATAACTTGCTAGCTGTCTAGCAAGTTACGTACTCCCCCCAGGCGATGGGGTTACTACCCGATGGCCAAAACCGCACCATCCAAATCCCCCGTGCGGGTACGAGATGCCGAACGCACCCGGGAACAGATCCTCGACGCCGCGGAGCGGCTCTTTGCCGAACGGGGCTACGAGGAAACGTCGCTCGCCGATGTGGGGAAGGTGGCCAACGTTTCCCGCGCCACTCCCGGCTACTTCTTCGGCTCCAAGGCCGACCTGCACCGCGCGGTGCTCGAACGCTCCTTTGCCGACATCCGCACCGCGGTGCGCGAGGGGAAGGAACGAGCCCTGGCCAGCGGCCAAACCCCCGAAGTGATCCTGGCCGGCGCCGTGGCCGACTACGCCGACTTCGTGGCGGCCCGCCCCAACTTCGTCCGGCTGATCGAGCGCGAGGCGCTTTCCGACCGCACCGTGCTGGAGGGGCTTCCCCTCCGCTTGGTGGTCTGGCGCGAGGCGCTCGCCGCCTTCCGGCAGGAGCTCGGCCTCGACATCTCGGACACCAGCGAAGCGGCCCACCTCCTCCTTACCCTCATCGCCCTGACCTGGTTCCCGATCGTCCATGGCGGGACCTTCCTCAAGGCGATGGGCTTGGACCCCGCCGCCCCCGATTTTGCCGAGCAACGCAAGCGCCACATTACGAGCCTCCTGCTCGGCGCGCTGAAAGAGCGCGCCGCGAACTCCTCTTCCTGGTCGTAACCATGACAGCCGTGATGCCCCCGCCCAAAGAAGCGAAGCCGGTACTCGCCACCGAGCAGGAAGCGCGCGAAGTGGCCGAAGCGGCGCGGGAGGAGGAATGGACCCGGAGCTTCGTCCGGGCGCTCTTCGAGGGCCGCCTGGCGCTCGACCTGATCCATCCCTTCCCCGAGCCTTCCGCCGAAGACCTGGCCCGCGCGCAGCCTTTCCTCGACAAGCTGGAAGTGTTCCTGCGTGACAAGGTGGACAGCGACACGATCGACCGCGAGGGCAAGATCCCCCAGACGGTGATCGACGGGCTCCGCCAGATGGGGGCCTTCGGCATCAAGATCGACCGGGAATACGGCGGCCTCGGCCTATCGCAGCTCATGTACACCAAGGCGATGGGCTTGGTCACCAGCGTCGACGGGAGCCTGACGGCGCTCCTGTCGGCCAGCCAGTCGATCGGGGTCCCCGTCCCCCTCAAGCTCTTCGGCACCGAGGAACAGAAGAAGAGGTACCTGCCCCGGGTGGCCAAAGGGGCGATCTCCGCCTTTGCCCTCACCGAGTCGCACGTTGGGAGCGACCCTGCGGGGCTTTCGACGACGGCGGTCCTTAGCGCCGACGGCACCCATTGGATTCTCAACGGCGAGAAGCTCTGGTGCACCAACGGCACGGTGGCCGAAGTGATGGTGGTGATGGCGAGCACCGGGCCCAAGCGGATCAGCGCCTTCATCGTCGAGGCGGAGTGGCCCGGCGTCGAGGTGGTGCAACGGTTGCACTTCATGGGGCTCCGCGCCATCGAGAACGGGATCCTCCGCTTTACCAACGTGAGGGTGCCGGCGGAGAACCTGATCTGGGGCGAGGGGAAGGGGCTGAAGCTGGCGCTCATAACCCTCAACACCGGCCGCCTCACGATTCCGGCCGGCTGCGTGGCCGGCGCCAAGCGCGGGCTCGAGATCGTCCGCCGGTGGGCGGCGGAGCGGGTGCAGTGGGGCCAGGCGATCGGCAAGCACGACGCCATCGCCCAGAAGCTGGGCCGGATGGCGGCCGATATCTTCGCGATGGAGTCGGTGTCGGACCTCGCCTCCCTCATGGCCGACCGCCCCGACACCGATATCCGGATGGAGGCGGCGATCGCCAAGATGTGGAATACCGAGGTGGGATGGCGGATCGTGGACGACTGCCTGCAGATCAAGGGGGGCCGCGGCGACGAGACCGCCGATTCGCTGCGGAGCCGAGGGGAGCGCCCCGACCCGATCGAACGGA
>JABFSM010000159.1 GCA_013140635.1 Gemmatimonadales bacterium | reverse complement strand
CGGGGGACAACATCCAGATGACGATCGAGCTGATCATTCCGGTGGCGATGGACGACGGGCTGCGGTTCGCGATCCGCGAGGGCGGCCGGACGGTGGGCGCCGGCGTGGTCACGAAGATTCTGAAGTAGGGACGAACGACGATCGCTAGGCGCTATTGGCTCTTCGCTGAAGGCCGTAGCGAATAGCGAGCAGCGAATAGCGAATAGCGAACGAGGATATATGCCCAGAGAGAAGATCATCATGGAGTGCACCGACTGTAAGAGTCGGAACTACTTCACGGATAAAAATCGCCGGGTACACCCGGAGCGGGTGGAGTGGAAGAAGTATTGCCCGCGGTGCAACAAGCACCAGCTGCACAAAGAGTCGAAGTAATGAGTGAAACGCTGCCGGTCGAATCCCAAGGGGGCGGCCGGGTCGGCACCTGGCTGCGCACGGCGCGGGACTTCTTCGTTTCCGTCAAAGGGGAAATGCAGAAGGTCACCTGGCCGACGCAGGCGGAGCTGATCAAGGCCACCCGGATGGTGGTCGTGCTTTCGCTCATTATCGGCATCGCACTCGGTCTCCTAGACCGGCTGCTGCAGCTCATCCTGGTGGACGGCGTCGCCGCGCTGGCGCGCTAAGGCGAGGAGCACATGGAGTACCGGTGGTACGCCGTTCAAACCACGGCGGGGCACGAAAACAAAGTGAAGACCCTCCTCCAGAAGCGGATCGAGGAGGATCCACGCCCGGCCGAGCAGAAACTCGTCCGGCAGGCGCTCGTGCCGGTGCAGGAAGCGATCGAGATCAAGAACGGCAAGAAGGTCGTGGTCGAGCGGAAGCTCTATCCCGGCTACGTGCTGATCGAGACTACGATGAGCCAGGAGGCCCAGCACCTGGTGAATAGCGTGCAGGGCGTCATCAAGTTCGTCGGGACGGGAAAGCTCCCGCAGCCGCTTCGCCAGGACGAGGTCAATCGCCTCCTAGGCATCGTCGAAGAGGCGCCGGATAGCGGTCCGACCGAGGAGATTCCGTACTTGATCGGGCAGGCGGTGGAAATCACCGAGGGACCGTTCGCCGATTTCAGCGGCACCGTCGAAGAAGTGCTCGCCGAAAAGGGCAAAGTGAAGGTGTCGGTGTCGCTCTTCGGACGGCCGACCACGGTGGAGCTGGACTATTTGCAGTTGAGAGGGCATTAAGGGCTATTCGCTACTCGCTATTGGCTATTCGCTAACTACCCTCAGCGAATAGCGCGTAGCGAATAGCGGGCATCCCGCCGCGACCGCACGGAACATTGCGGCAGAATGATGGGGGCGGGCAGACCGCCGGCCGTCTTTCGTCAATAGGAGCCGTATGGCCAAAAAGGTTGTTGCGCAGGTGAAGCTCCAGTGTCCCGCTGGAGCCGCGAACCCCGCTCCCCCCGTGGGAACGGCGCTCGGGCCCCAGGGCGTAAACATCATGGAGTTCTGCAAGCAGTTCAACGCGCGGACGCAGTCGCAGGCGGGGATGGTCATTCCCGTCGTCGTGACGATCTACGCCGACCGCAGCTTCACGTTCATCACCAAGACCCCTCCCGCGGCAAATCTCCTGATGAAGGAGACGGGGATCGAGAAGGGCAGCGCCCAGCCGAACCGCAACAAGGTCGGCAAGGTGACGCGCGCCCAGCTCAAGAAGATCGCCGAGGTGAAGATGGCCGATCTGAATGCGTCGGACCTCGACTCCGCCATGCGGATGATCGCCGGGACGGCGCGCTCGATGGGCTTGGAGGTCGCCGACTGATGACCGTCCAGCATGGGAAGCGGTTTCGCGCCGCGGACGCCAAGATCGACCGCAGCAAGGAGTACGGGCTCGGTGATGCCGTCGGCCTGGTGAAGGGCGCGGCGTTCGCCAAGTTCGACGAGACGGTCGACGTGGCGGTCCGCCTCGGCGTCGATCCGCGGCACGCCGATCAGATCGTGCGCGGCACGGTGGTCCTGCCGCACGGCACCGGCAAGACGGTCAAGGTCCTCGTCATCACCCAGGGGGAACGGGTGAAGGACGCGGAGGCCGCCGGCGCCGACTACGCCGGCATCGAGTACGTGCAGAAGCTCAAAGACGGGTGGCTCGACTGCGACGTCATCGTCGCGACGCCCGACGTGATGGGCCAGCTCGGCCAGCTCGGCAAGATCTTAGGGCCAAGAGGCCTCATGCCCAACCCGAAAGCGGGCACGGTCACGATGGACGTGGGCCGCGCGGTGCGGGAAATCAAGGCCGGCAAAATCGAGTTCCGGGTCGATAAGACCGGCAACGTGCACGCCCCGATCGGCAAAGTCTCCTTCAGCGCCAAGCAGCTGGAGGAAAATCTCGCCGCCTTCATGGACACCATCGTGAAGGCCAAGCCGTCGGCGGCCAAGGGGATCTACCTCAGGTCGGCGACGGTCTCGAGCACCATGGGCCCGGGCGTTCGGCTGGATACGGCGGTGTACCGATGAGCAAGACCGAACGGCAGACCAAGGTCGAGGCGCTGACCGAGCGCCTTGGCAGCGCACAGAATATCTACGTCACCGACTTCAGTGGATTGTCGGTCGGCAAGATCACCGAGTTGCGCCGGCGCCTTCGGGCGGCGGGGGCGCGGTACGTGGTGGTCAAGAACACGCTGGCGCAGCGCGCGCTCGCGGCCCACAAGATCGACGCGCTGGACGAGCACCTTGCCGGCCCCACCGGCCTCGTCTTGACCGGCGCGGATCCGCTGGCGGCGGCCAAGGTCCTGGGTGAATTCGCCAAGGAACACCAGAAGCCGCAGGTCCGGATCGGCCTCGTGGACGGCAAGGCGGTCAATCCCGCGTACGTCAAGCGGCTCGGGGAACTCCCCGGCCGCGAGGCACTCCTCGGCATGTTCGCCGGGGCGCTCAACGGTATGCTTTATCAAATGGTCGGCGCCCTCGAGGCGCTCCGCGACAAGCGTCAGGCCGAGGCCTCTTAACTGCACGGAGAAGGAATACACACGATGACTACCATGACGAATGATCAGATTATCGAGGCCATCGGCAACAAGACCGTGGTCGAGTTGGCGGAGCTGATCGAGGCGTTCAAGTCGAAGTTCAACGTCACCGTCGTCGCGGCCGCCGGCCCGGCGGCGG
>JABFSM010000032.1 GCA_013140635.1 Gemmatimonadales bacterium | reverse complement strand
GAGGGGCAGCGCGGTGAACATCAGAAGCCCCGAAACCGCCGCGATCCGTCCGATCATGAGTCTCTCCCCTTGGGTTCCCGTGCGACCATCACCCGATCTCGACCAGTCCGTTTTGCCTCGTATAACGCCGCGTCGGCGAGCGGGGCGAGCCCATCCCGAGTCGCCGACGATTCCGGGCACGCCGCCACGCCGAACGACGCGGTGATGAGCCACTTCCGGCCCTGCCAGTTCCAACCGCTCCATGCCACCGCCTGACGAATCCGCTCCGCCACCTGCCGCCCCCGCTCCAGGGTGGCACCGGGAATCCAGACCGCGAACTCCTCGCCGCCGATGCGGGCGACGGTGTCGTCGTCGCGGGCGGCCTGCAGCAGCACCCGGGAGAAGTGTTTCAGCGCATCGTCGCCGGCGGGATGGCCTAACTCGTCGTTCAGCGCCTTGAACTTGTCGAGGTCGCCATAGATCAGCGCGCCCGGTCCGGCGCTCATCGAACCCATCACCTCGCCGAGTCCGCGGCGGTTCCGAAGTCCGGTGAGGGGATCACGAATCGCCTGCTCCTCGAGCGCTCTGCGGTCGTACGCCGAAATGAGCCGGCTTCCCGCCGCCTCTATGGCCTGACGAAAGGCGGCGAAGGTGGCGCCCATCGGCTGGCCCCCATCTTTGGTCCAGACCGCCACCGCGCCGACCGGGCCGCGGCCCCCGGGAATCGGGCAGATGTACGCCGGGTCCTCACGCTGCCGCCGGTCGCTCATCACGCGGCCCATCGGGAGCACGACGCCGGCGTGAGCGTTCGAAGTGCCGAGCGCCACTTCCTCCAGCATGCTCCCCTTTTCCACCACATTCCGGAGCAGCCGGCGGTCGGAACGCATCGAGACCCCCGCGATTTCCACCCCGGTAGGCCTCGGAAGCGCGATGGCCACCTCGACCGAGAGAAGCCGCTCCAGCTGGTGGGCCAGCCGGAATGCGATGCTCTCGAGCGATTCGCCGGGGGCGCCCTGCTCCTTCACCACATCCTGGACCACCGGCCGCCACCGATCGTAGTCGAGGAGCCTGGCCAAGTCGCGGAGCGCGGTGGCGCGCGCGCCGGTGGATGTCTCGGGCGGGAGGTGGAGCCCCGCCGCCCGGCCGTCGAGGCTGGCGTAGATCAGGGTGCCCGAGCCGAGGCGCTCGACGCCCTGGCCGTCGTTGACGCGCTGGTGTTCCAGCCGCGCGCGGACGAGATGATCGAGATCGTCGGGAATGCCTCCCTTCGGCGCCGCCACCTCACGGGTGCCGGGAGCAACCAGCCAGACCCCCGAGGCGTTGTTCGACCGGAGAATCCACTCGAGGAGGGGAGGCCCTTCGCCGGGGGGCGCCGCGGCCGACGACCGCACCCGCGAGCGCCCTGCCATCCACCACCCCGCCGCTCCTCCGATTCCGAGACCGACGACAAGCCAAACCAGGGTCACGGATCGCTCCTGCCGAGCCAGCCGCGGCGCCGGAACCAGAGGAAGATCACCGCGCAGACCGCGGCCATCAGGAGGAGTACGACCGGATAGCCCCAGCGGGAACGGAGCTCGGGCATCACGTCGAAGTTCATTCCGTACACGCCGACGATGAAGGTCAGAGGCAGGAAGAAAGCGGAGAAGATCGTTAGGACGCGCATGACCTCGTTGGTCTTATGTTCGGCCAGGGCCACATGGATGCCGAGCAGGTTCGTCACCTCCTCGTGCAGCTGGTCGGCCCAGAAATGGTAGCTCTCGGCGTTCTCCCGGAGATCCTGGAGAATCGGGAGGCTCCGGTCGCCGCTCGGGACCAGTCGTTGAATGACGCTCTGCGTCTGCCAGAGCATTCGTTTGATCAAGCTCACCCGCCGCTTCAGCACGTGGATGCGGCGCAGCGACGGGGTCTTCTTGGTCGGCGAGAAGAGCCCCTCCTCGAGCGCGTCGAGAGAGTCTTCGGCGTGTTGCAGCGGCTTTTCGTAGGAGTCGAGCGCGCCGTTGACGAGCGCCGCCACGAGGACGAGCCCGTTGCACTCCTCACCCCGGCCGTTGGTGGCAAAGCGCTGCCGCAGCTCCTGCAGCTGGGGCAGCTCGGCGCGGTGGATCGTGAGCATCAGATCGTGCCGCTTGAAGATGGCGATCTTCCGGGTGAGCTCCTGCACGGTGCTCGCCATGTCGGTCGCCTTCGGGTCGTGCACCCGGAGGATCAGGAAGGTGGTATCGCCGATTCGCTCGTACTTGGGCAGGTGCTCGGGGTCGAGGCAGTCGTGCACGGCGGTCGGGTAGAGCTCGTACTTGGCCGCCAGCTCGCGCAGCTCCGCTTCCGTCGGGGCCACGACGTCGAGCCAGGCGAACGCCGGATTCTCCGAGCGGTAGACCGTATGGAGCATTACGCCTGTTCCCGAGCGCGGGCGCCCAGCAGCCTGACGGCCGCCATTGCCGCGCCGAAGCCGTTGTCGATATTGACCACCGTCACCCCCGCCGCACAGGAGTTGAGCATGCCGAGGAGCGCCGCGACCCCGCCGAACGAGGCGCCGTAGCCGACGCTGGTCGGCACCGCGATGACCGGCGCGGCCACCAGCCCGCCGACCACGCTCGGGAGGGCCCCTTCCATGCCCGCCACCACGATCACCACCGCGGCGCGCCGGAGCTGGTCCGCGGCATCGAGCACCCGGTGAATGCCCGCAACGCCGACATCGGTCAGCCGGCTGACGGTGGCTCCCATGGCGCGGGCCACTGCGGCCGCCTCTTCGGCGACCGGCAGATCGCTGGTGCCGGCGGTGACGATGAGCAGCTCCCCGCCGCCGAGCGGCTCCTGTGCTGCCGCGGGGCGCCACGCGGTGCGCGCCTCGGCATTCCATTCGAGACCGGGAAAGCGGACGGCCAGCGCTTCCGCCTGCGCATCGTTGACGCGAGTGCAGAGAAAGGTACCGTGCGACTCCTCCAGGCGCTCGCAGATCACCAGCACCTGCTCGACCGTCTTCCCGGAGGCAAAGACCACTTCGGGCTGCCCCTGCCTCAAGGCGCGGTGGTGGTCGAGCTGGGCGAACGGCAGCGATTCGGCTGGGAAATGGGCGAGGCGATTGAGCGCATCGGCCGGTGTCAGCGCCCCCGAGGCGACCTC
>JABFSM010000046.1 GCA_013140635.1 Gemmatimonadales bacterium | reverse complement strand
GGCGCGGACGACGTGGTGCCGCGGCCGCTGGCGCAGGGGCGCCTCGTTGCCTCGGTTGGCCACCGGGCCGCGCGGGCTCGGCGGCTCGACGAAGCGGTGCGGCGCGATCCGCTCTCGGGGTTCCTGACGCTCGCCACCCTGCTCGACGAGCTCGAATCGGTGCTGGCGTACGCGCGGCGGGAGGGAGAGCGGATCTCGTTTCTGCTCATGGATATCGACCACTTCCGCCGCGTCAACGAGCAGCTGGGGTATCGGGCCGGCGACCAGGTGCTGGCGCATCTGGCCCGGCTCATTCGCGAGCGGGTCCGTGCCAGCGACCTGATCGTGCGGATGGGGGGGGAGGAGTTCGGGGTTCTCTTCCGGCACTGCGCGCCTACCGATGCCCGCGCGGTGGCCGAGCAGATTCGGGCGGCGCTGGCCGCGCACCCGCCGGTGGTCGACGGCACCCCCCTCCCGGTGCGGCTCTCCGCCGGCGTGGCGGGGTACCCCGATCATTCCGTCGGGATGCGGGAGCTCATGCTTGCCTCGGAACGCGCCCTCCGTCAGGCAAAGGAAACGGGACGCGACCGCGTGGTCATCAGCCCTGGGGCTTGAGCACCACCACGGAGCCGGCATCGCGCGTTGCCGCCGCCACCTGCTCCAGCCATCGCACCAGTTCATCCAATCGACTCGGCGGCAGCACGCCGCGCGCCGCCACTCGCCGCTGGGTGACGGTCAACCGGTCGCCCTCCTGGGCGTAGGTCATCGCCAGCTGCCCGAACGGGCCGTTCAGCGACACATCCTTCGGCGTTTGCGCCCGCCATCCCGATGGGAGAGTCAGCCGCAGCACCGCCTCGCTGCTCAGCCCCGACGAGACCTGTTCCGCGTCGATATGAAAGCGCCGAGGCCGGGACTTGAGCTCCTCGACCAGCGGCTTCACATCCATCGATTCGCTGAGGAAGGGCGCGGCGAGGATCGCCGCCGGTCCGGCGAGTTGCGCGGCGCGACCGTTCCGCGCGATGAAACTGATCCGGAACGGTCCGCCCTGTGCCGTCCGGTCGCTGAACGTCAGGCTATCGCCTTCCGCCTCGCGGTATACACCGCTCGCCATCCGTCGCAGAATCTGGGCCCGGGTGGCCGAATCGACCGGCGTGCGGATGAACGCCTCGTGGTAGGAGCTGGCCGCCGGGCCGTACATGTCCATGACCACCCGCGCGGTGGCGAAGCCGGCGGTGTCCAGGCGGGCGTCGACCGTGACCCGGTTCCGCACTTCCGCCGGATCGTCGGCCGGCGTAAACGTCTCCTCGGTGCGGCCGTCGGGATGGACGATCAGCACGAACTGGTCCTTGTCGGGTCCGGGAATACTTCCGTACGGAACATCCGATGCGGTGAGGTCGACGAAGAGGCGCGACCCGGGACGCTCCACCACGGCAATGGCGTGGTTGAACTGCGAGATGGTCGGAATGCCCCGCTCGACCCGGCCCCCCGCCGACAGGAGCACGGGGTAGACGGTGAGGCCGAGCCGCGTGGCCATGGTGATGAAGAGGGTCGCCTTGTCCTTGCAGTCGCCGTAGCCGGTGGCCACCACCTCGTCGGCCGAGCGGGGCTGGTACCCGCCGAGCCCCAAGGAAATGGCGACGTAGCGCACGTCCTTTGCCACATAACGATGCACCGCTTTGAGCGAATCGTCGAAGGTCCGGGCGCCCGCCACGACCGACGCGAGCTTCTTCGCGACCGCCGAGGTATAGGTGTAGCGGTCGCGGGCCAGGCCGGCGTACCAGGCCCCGATCTCGCTCCAGGCGCTCGGGCCGGAAATGTTGATCGACATGTCCACGTCGTTCGAATCGGCCGCATAGACCTCCGGCTCGATCTTCTGGACGTCCTGGGCCGCCCAGGTCACGACCCGGCGGCCTTTCGCACGTTCGATCACCGGACGGAAGGGGATGTTCCGTTCGACCACACGGGGCACGAGCGACTCGGGAGTATCGAGCACCAGGCGGGAACGCCGCACCAGGAGGCCGGGATTGACCCGCCATGGCGCGAAAAAATCTCCCGGACGGAACGGCTGCAGTTCCTCCAGCGTGTAGCTGTAGTCGACGATCGTCCCCGGCCGGACATTGGCGAGCGACAGCCGGCGGACTTTCTGCTCGACGTAGGCGGGGTCGCCCATCGGGGCGGGAACGTCCGCGTCTTGGCTGATGCCGGGCCGGTCGCTGATCACCTCACCCGACGGCGTGACGACCTTGACCCAATTGACCGTCAGCTTCTGATGGCGCGGCTCGAAGGTGAATGAAAACTCCGCCCACCGCTCCACCGCGTCTTCCTTGAGCACCTGCACGACCTGCCGATAGGTGCGGCTGCCTCGGCCGTCGGGCTCGAACCGGAGCACGCCATCATCGAGCAGGTAGACGAACGACTCGCGGGGATACTTCGCGGAATCGACCGCGAGCGAATAGATCGTATCGGAGATGAACGTCGCCCCCGGAGCGGGGTGGGTCGCCGCCATCAAGGCGGTCAGGACGGCAGGAGGTACGGCGAACAGCACCCCGGGACTCCGGATTGGAGAAGGGAGAAATGTACACTAGTGCCGGTAGCCCATCGACAGCGGCTGCACGTCCCTCGGGCTTTCCTCGCCGAAGAGAAGTCGGCCCTCACGGTACGAGGCGCCCCGGAGGGCAAGAGCCAGAACTTCCCCGAGTTCCTGGACCGGAAATACTTCAACCTTCTTCCGAATCAGCTCCGGTAGATCCTCGAGGTCGGGCTCGTTGTCTTTCGGAATCACAACCCGCGTGATCCCGGCTCGTTCGGCGCCGAGAATCTTCTCCTTGAGGCCACCGATCGGAAGCACTCGGCCGCGGAGCGTGAGTTCACCGGTCATCGCGATGTCGTGCCGCGCCGGACGCCCCGACAGGGCCGAGATGAGCGCAGTGGCCATGGTAATGCCTGCTGAGGGGCCGTCTTTCGGGATGGCGCCTGCCGGCACATGGATGTGCACGTCGCGGTCGAACATCTCATCGGGAATCCTGAGCGCCGCCGCGTGGGACCGCGCGTAGGTCCACGCGGCCCGGGCGCTCTCTTTCATGATGTCACCGAGCTGCCCGGTCAGGACCAGTTCACCCTTCCCGCGCATGGTCGATGCTTCGACGAACATGATGTCGCCGCCCATCGGGGTGTAGTACATCCCTGTGGCCACGCCGGTCGCGTCGTCGCGAGCCGCCTTCTCCGGGTGCACCTTCGGCCGCCCGAGCAACGTCTTGACCATCGGTGCATCGACGGTAATGACCTTCGCCTCGTCGGCGGCGATGCGGCGCGCCACTTTGCGCGCCACCTTGCCGACCTCCCGCTCGAGTTGCCGGACTCCCGATTCACGGGTGTATCCGGTAATCACCTCTTTGACCGCCTCGTCGGAGACCGCCACCTCGCGCCCGGCCAGACCATTCTCTTCGAGCTGACGGGGAATGAGGTATCGCCGGGCGATTTCCAGCTTTTCCGGCTCGGTATACCCGGAAAACTCGACCACTTCCATCCGGTCGAGGAGCGGCCCCGGGATGCTCTGAAGGAAGTTGGCCGTCGCGATGAAGAGCACTTCGCTCAGGTCGAACGGCACACCGAGATAATGATCGGTAAAGCTGTCGTTCTGCGCCGGGTCGAGCACCTCCAGCAAGGCGGAGGCGGGATCTCCCTGAAAGGAGACGCCGAGCTTGTCCACCTCGTCGAGGAGGAAGACCGGATTCTTGGTGCCGGCCTGCTTCAAGCCCTGGATGATTCGGCCGGGCATCGCCCCGACGTAGGTGCGCCGGTGGCCGCGGATGTCGGCCTCGTCACGCGCGCCGCCGAGCGAGATCCGCACGTACTTCCGCCCCATCGAACGGGCGATCGATTTGGCGACCGAGGTCTTCCCGACGCCCGGGGGACCGACGAAGAGAAGGATGGGGCCCTTGGCGGATGGACGGTCGGAAGATGGCTCCACCGCAGGGGCGTTACCGTCCCCCTTGTCCTCACTGTCCCCACCGTCCGTCCGCCCCGCTTGCTTCAACTGCCGCACCGCGAGGAATTCGAGAATCCGGTCTTTCACATCTCCCAAGGCGTAGTGATCGTTCTCCAGGATTTCGGAGGCCACCTTGAGGTCGAGATGTTCCGCGCTCCGTTCGCCCCAGGGCAACTCGGCGATCGTCTCGAGGTAGTTCCGGACGACCTGGGTTTCCATCGACTCGCGTCCGATCCGGGCCAGACGCCCCAGTTCGCGATCGACTTCTTTCCGGGCCTCTGCCGAGAGAGGAAGCGACTCGAGCTTCTTCTTGAGCTCCTCGAGCTCGTCCGCCTCGTCTTCTTCGCCGAGCTCCTTTCGGATCTGCTTCATCTGCTCGCGGAGAAACATTTCGCGCTGCCGCTCGCCGAGCTCCTCCTGAACCTGCGACTTGATGTCTTCCTGGGCTTCGACCACCGCGATCTGGCGCTGGACGTGGACCAGCACGCGGCGGAGTCGTTCTTCCACCGACAGGGTCTCGAGAAGCGACTGCCGTTGCGGGGCCGGGATGTCGATGTAGCCCGCCACGAGGTCCGCGAAGCTACCGGGCTCGTTGACACCGTTCAAAACCTGCTGGACCACTTCCTCCGGCAGACCGGACTTTTGTCCGAGTTCCGCCGCGCGGAGCCGAACTTCCCGGTAGAGCCCGACGAACGCGGGGTCTTCGGCGTTGAGCGGCTGCATCTCTTCAGCCTCGCGAACGATCGCTTCGAGATAGCCGTTCTTTTCACTGACGTGCATGACGATGCCCCGGCGCTCCCCGTGCAGGAGCAGTTGCATCCCGGCGAGCCCGCGCTGCAGCTGGCCGACCTTGGCGATGGTCCCGATAGTGTAGAGCCCTTCGCTGGTTATCTGTTCCGTGTTTTCACGCTGGCAAACGGCGAATACCAACCGATCCGGGGTGGCCAGCGCGGCTTCGATGGCGCGCACCGTTCCTGGGCGACCGGCGCCGATGGAGGTCGCGACACCGGGAAAGAGCACGACATCGCGCAGAGGGAGCACGGGGAGAGTCAAACGTTCGCTCATTTGGCGTACCTCAATTCGCCTCGGGTGTCCAAGCCGCCAGAGCGGCGGCGGGGCCGGAGGATTCGAGTGGGTAGGTGCATCGAGGGTGCCATGGTGAAGCAGCTATCGGCTATCAGCTATCAGCCAACGGCTATTGGAGTTAGAGCAATAGCCGGAAGCCGTGCTAACCGGCCCCCTTGAGCGGACTCATGCCAATTCGGCGCGCCGCGCCGCCTTGGCAGGCACCTGGTTGGCTGCT
Source organism: Gemmatimonadales bacterium (assembly GCA_013140635.1). Taxonomy (GTDB): domain Bacteria; phylum Gemmatimonadota; class Gemmatimonadetes; order Gemmatimonadales; family GWC2-71-9; genus JABFSM01. Next base: position 39,874 of record JABFSM010000046.1, on the reverse strand, counting down.
GTCCTGCGGGTGAAACTGTCATCTAGTGCCGCAACGTAGGACGACGCCGAGGACCGCCAAGGTTGCCCCGGCGGCGGAAATCCGACAAATTGGTAAGCTGTTGTACGAGCATCGTTTCTGACGCGAGAGCCCATGGTCGGATGACCAGCCCAAATGAGGCGCATGAAAGGCCCCTCGCGCAGCGCCTGAAAGAGGCGCTGGGCGATGAGTACACCATTGAGGGCGAAATCGGCCGCGGTGGAATGGGTGTCGTCTACCGCGCGCGCGACGAGCGGCTTCATCGCCGCGTCGCCGTCAAGGTGCTCCCACCGGAGCTGGCCTTTCAGAAGGAAATCCGCGAGCGGTTTACCCGAGAGGCGCAGACTGCGGCGCGCCTTTCGCACCCCCATATCGTCCCCATCCACGACGTCGGTGAAGGATCTGGGGTCGTCTACTTCATCATGGGCCTGGTGGAGGGGGAGTCGCTCGGCGCCCGCCTCAAACGCCGCGGCAAGCTCCCGGCGGATGAAGTGCGCCGGATCATGAAGGAGACCGCCGACGCGCTGAGCGCCGCCCACGCCCTCTCGATCATCCATCGCGACATCAAACCGGACAACATCCTCCTCGAGGGTACCCGTGGGCGGGTGATGGTGACGGACTTCGGTATCGCCAAAGCGGTCTCGCAGGTTTCGGCGGCAACGCTCACCGGGGTCGGGATCGCTATTGGGACGCCGCAGTACATGAGCCCCGAGCAGGCGGCGGGGGAACGAGAGATCGACGGCCGCTCCGACCTCTATTCTCTCGGCGTGGTCTCCTACCAGATGACCAGCGGCGAGCTGCCGTTCAACGCGCCGACCGTCGCCGGCATCCTGATGAAGCAGATCACGGAGCCGGCGCCGGTGCTGCACGAAACCCGGGATGGCGTTCCCGAAGATCTCTCACTCGCGATCGCGCGGTGCCTGGAGAAAGATCCGGAGAGCCGCTGGCCCACCGCCGATGCGCTTCGCCGATCGCTGGAGAGCCGCACCGTCACCGGCTATCGCCCCACGCAGACCAGCTCCCGCGCCGCCCAACGCACCGGTGGGTCGGGCACGCGCCCCAGGCCGTCACTCGAGCGCCAGCGTGGACCGCTGCCCTCGGGAGGACCGCTCGCGCCCCGAAGCCCGCGCCCCCCGGCGGGACGCGCCGCCGCGAGCCTCGGCAATGGCCAGTGGATTCGGAACGAGCGGGGCGAATGGGTGCGCACCGGCGACGGCGATCTGCCGATACACGACACCGGTGAGCCACCTCTGGTCCAAAAGGTCCGCGGACAGTTCGCGAAGTGGGCCGCGGCAACCGGCGGCTGCTTTCTGCTCAACCTGGCCACCGGCATCACCGATGGACCATGGTTTCTCTTCGTGGCGGCCGGCTTCGGTTTCCCGCTGCTCAAGAGCTATTCCCAGCTCTGGCAGGCGGGATACAGCTGGCGCGACGTGCTCAATCCTCCTCCCGCCGCCGACGCGATCAAGATTCCCGGCGCCAAGGGGCGCAAACTCGTCGCCGCACCCAAGGTGGCGGAATTCGGCGGATACCTCGATCGGATGAATCACATTCACGACGACCGGAAGAACATCCTCCGAATGATGCAGCAGTTGCCGGATGCCGACCGGAAGCAGCTTCCCGAGGTCGTCGACACCGCGGAAGCGCTCTACGAGCGCGCTTCCGACCTGGCCCGCACGCTCAACGAAATGGATCAGAGCTTCGGCAAGGGGGCTCACGACCGGATTCGGCTCCAGCTCGACGCGCTCGCCTTGCGGGAGCCGAGCGAGGAGCGCGACCGGCAGATCGGGATTCTCGAGCGGCAGGTCAAGACGGCCGAGGACATCGCGGGGCGCCGGAACGCCTTCCTGCAGCGGTTCGAGTCGAGTGAGCTCGCCATGCGAAACCTCCGCCTCGACCTGATCAAGCTCCGGACCGGCGGGATCGGCGCCCTGAACGACGTGACCAGCGCCACCCAGCAGGCACGCGCCATTTCGCGCGATGTCGAGAACCTCACCGCCGCCGCGAGCGAAGTGCGCGAGGCGATGGGGTGACGGCACCCCGCACTTCCTTCGACAATCGAGCATACTGGGAACGGCGCCTCCGCGAGCACTATTCGCTCGCGGGGGTCGGGTATCTGCGTCTGGGCCGGCGGTTCAACGAGTGGATGTACCGGGTGCGGGGGGATGTGTTCGATCGCGTCGTTGGGGCGCTGAGAGAAGAGGGAAGCGGGAAGAGGGAGGCGGCTGAGTGGGCGGGCAGATCGGTCCTTGACGTTGGCGCCGGCACGGGATTCTACGTGGACCGTTGGCAGCGGCTCGGCGCCCACGTCACCGGCCTCGACCTCACGGATGTGGCGGTGGCGGAGCTGACCCGCTGCTTCCCCGCCGGACAGTTTGTCCGAGCCGACATCGGCAAGCCGCTCGACATGGTGCCGCTGGCGCCGACCTCCTTTGACGCGGTGTCGGCGTTCGACGTTCTCTTTCACATCGTGGACGATGCAGAATACGCCCGCGCCTTCCTGAACATCGCCGCCCTGCTCAAGCCGGGCGGCTGGTTCATCTGGTCGGACAATTTTCTCCGTCACCCGACGGAACGGGTCACCCACCAGGTCAGCCGCACGCTCGCCGAAAGCACGCGGTGCGTGGAAGCGGCGGGGTTCGAGGTGATGGACCGGGTTCCGATGTTCGTGTTGATGAATTACCCCGCCGATACCACCTCCCGTCTGACCCGCGCCGCCTGGACCGCGATGGTCGCCCCGGCGGCGCTGGCCGAACCGATCGGATGGGCGTTAGGCGCCCTCCTCTATCCGTTCGAACGCGGCCTGGTCCGCGCCAAACGGGAGAGCCCGAGCACCGAGCTCATGGTGTGCCGGAAACGGGGCGGCCGTTGAATGTCTCGTTATCTGACAGTTGTGTCGTTGAGACCGGAGCGGTCGTCACCAAGAATTTGAAGGCATCCGCAGACGCACGACTGCCCGATTGTTAGCCAGTAGCCTTGGCCCTTGGTGCCCCGCGCCAAGGGCCCAAAATCGGGGTATCTTCGAATGTCAGAGCCCCGGAACGACCTCACCACCACAGGAAGCTCGAATCATGGCCATCTGGAAGGAACAGACCCCCGCCAAGAAAGAACCGGCCCCGATGTCACCGGACCCGATACGAACCGACGCGCGTAGCGACTTGCCTTCTTCGGCCTATGACCTTCCTCGCAGCAAGCCGGCGGACCGGGAACCGAAGGAATCGCTCATTGCCGCCGAGATCACCATCGAGGGGAAGATCGAGGGCGCGGGTCACGTGCGCATCGCCGGCCGCTTCAAGGGCGATGTCCATGTCCAAGGCAACCTTACGATCGAGACCGGCGCGAAGCTGACCGGCGGCGTCCGGGCCAACACGGTCATCATCGGCGGCGAGCTGGAAGGGAACGTCGACGGCGCCACGCGGGTCGAGCTGCTCGAATCGGGCGTCCTCAACGGCGACCTGAAGGCCGGCTCGCTGACCGTGGCCGCCGGCTCGCGGATGCGCGGCCAGGTGGAGTTCGGCTGGGACGAGAAGGGCGCGCACAAGTCCGGCGCCAAAGTGGAGAGCGGCGCCGCGCTGTGAGCACGGCACGGCAGGGAGCACCGGGGGCGGTTCGCACCTGCCCCCATTGCCGGGCGGCGATTCTCGAGAGCGCCAGCGTTTGTCCGGCGTGCCGGCATCACCTGCGCTTCGACCCCGGGGCGGCGGAGCGGGCGATCCCGAGCGCGGTGCCGCTCCGGGTCGAGGGAACGGTGCGCCACCCCGCCGTGGGGGGCGCGTGGGAGTATTCCGTTATGCTTTCGATCAAGAACGAGCGCGGCGAAGAGGTTTCCCGGCAGGTCGTCGGCGTCGGCGCGCTCGGCCCCGCGGAAAAACGCACCTTCACGCTCGCGGTCGAAGTGTTCGAGCCGCCCGATGCGAAGGGCCCGGCCAAGGGCCGATGACCGGCGCAGTAGCCGCCCGCCCCGGGCCGGCGTAGTTTTTCTGTCGTTCCCCACCGATTCCCGGAGACACCAGGTGCGCTCAATCGTTCTTGCCGTTGCCGCGTATGGAGTCGCGCTTCCCCTCGCCTCGTCGCTCAACGCGCAAGCCGCCTCGGCCCCGGGCCAGGCGGCGACCCAGGCACCGGCCGACGACCCGGTCAGGACGCTGGTCGGCCGGCTTGCGCTCGATGCGTACAAGAACACGCTCAAGGGATTGGCGCAGTTCGGCGATCGCCGGCAAGGGACGGCGCGGAACCGTGCGGCCACCGACTGGATCGAGGCCCAACTCAAGAGCTACGGCTGCACCAATACGGAGCGGATCAAGTACGAGTACACCGGCCGGCAGCTTCGGCTTCCGGGCGACACCACAACCCGGCGCCCCGCGACTCCGGCTGGGCCGCGTCCCCCCGCCAATCCGGTGAAAGGGTTTCGGGGCCCCACGGGCGTCAACATCAATCCGGAATTGCAGCCCGACACCGCGCTCCGGCGAATCAACGCGGAGCCCGATACGCCCGGCCCGCGGGAGGAGGTGTACTGCACCAAGATCGGCGCCACCCGCCCGGACGAGATGTACATCATCGGCGCCCACATGGACGGACATGGTTTCGGCGCCGCCGTGAATGACGACGGCTCCGGTACCGCGCTGGTCATGGAATTGGCGCGCATTCTCAACTCCCCCGACGTGCAGACGGAGCGATCGATTCGCTTTGCCCTCTGGAACAACGAAGAGACCGGGCTCAACGGCGCCACCGCGTACGTCGAGCAGCGGAAGGACTTGCAGGGAAAGGAAGACCCGGCCGGCTCCGGAAAGTACCCCGAGCCGAAGTGGCTCGGCATGATCCAGCATGACATGATGATGTGGGACCACGGGGCCCCGGGTCCCGACGGCAAAGTGAGCCCCGAGCAGCGCCGGGAGGCCGACGTCAACATCGAGTTCGCCGCCACCTCGAAGTTCGCGGTGGAGGCGCAGAAGCTGGCGTGGTTCTTTCGCACCGCCAATGACCGTTATGCAACGGACTACCCCGCCAACGTCGGCGACCGTATGAGCAACACCGACTCCAGGTCGTTCCAGGATCTCGTGCCGTCGATCTCCCTCCGGGAGAACGAGCGGCTCCGGGATACCGGCAGCGGCTGGAATCCGACCTGGCACCAGCCGATCGACGTGTTCTCGACTTTTTCCGACAAAGACTTCCGCTTGGGGCTCAACGCGGCGCAGACCACCCTCGCGGCCGTCGCGCAGTTGGCCGGAGCGACGCTGAAGAAGCCGTAGCCGGCATCAGTCCGAACGGAGCGCCGAATTCGGATCGGCGCGGGTGGCCCGAACCGCGGGCACCACGCACGCCGCACATGCGACGAGCAGGAGCAGCCCCGCCACCACGCCGTAGGTGGCGGGGTCTGTTGCCGATTGCCGGAAGAGCAGCGGCTGGATCCACCTGGCCCCGAGGAGCGCCGCGCCGAGCCCGAGCGTGACCCCCGCCACCGCGAACCGAACGCCCTGCCCCACGACCAGCCGCACGAGGTGTGACGACCGAGCCCCGAGCGCGATTCTGACGCCGAGCTCGTGCATCCGCTGCGCCACGTTATACGTGATGACGCCGTAGAGTCCCACCGCCGCCACCAGGAGCGCAAGGAAACCGAAGGCCACGAACATGGTGGCGCCCAGCTGCCACGACCTCCGCTGCCCGGCGAGCAGCTCGTCCAGCGGACGGACCGTAATATAGGATTGGCCCGGCATGACCCGCTGCAACGCCCGGCGAACCCCTTCCACCTGCTGTATGGGGCTCCCCCGCATCCGGAGCAGCAGCGTGTGGCCGTTCGCGGGCCGGAACTGATCCAGAGGCAGGTAGTACCGGAAACGTTGGTCATCGGTGAGGCTGTTTTGCACCGCATCCTCGGCGACTCCGATGACCGTGCTGCACGGCATCGTGTCCGCCCCGATGCGCATGCACTTCCCAATCGGGTCCTGGCCCGGCCAGAGTGCCCCAGCCATCGCTTCGCTCACCACCACCACTCGGGGCGCTTCGGCGCGATCGGATTCGTCGTAGGCGCGCCCGCGCACGATGCGCGTGCCCATCGTCGCGAAGTAGCCCGGCGTGGAGAGCTGGTAGGTGAACCGTCCGAGATGGCGGACCGAATCGACGCCGGGTACGAAGAAGGCGGTGGTCGACGTGCTCCAGAACGGGATGCTGCTGACCCAGGTCGAACGCTCGACGCCGGGCACCGTCCTGGCCGCTTCGAGGAGTCGGCGGCCGAGCGCCACTCGCGCGCTGTCATTCAGGCGCAAGCCGCGGAGGCTCTGGCTCGCCATGAGAACCGGCTCGGCGTCGTAACCCAGGCGCATCTGACGGACGTTGTTGAGGCTGCGGACGAACAGCCCCGCGCCGATGAGGAGAACGACCGAGAGCGCACCCTGCAGTATCAGGAGCGCCGAGCGGGTCCGCGACCGGTGGTAGGTTCCTTCCCGCGCACCGGCCTTGAGGGTGGTCGCGAGGTCGCTGTGGGTGGCCAACCACGCCGGTCCGAGCGCGGTGATGAGCCCCGCCGCCAGCGCAAGTGCGGTGGCCGCGCCGAGCGTGCGCCAATCGGTGAATACATCGAGTGAGGAGACACTTGGCAGATAGAGACGGCGGAGCGCGGCGCCCCCCCATTGGGCCACCGCGAGCCCCGTCAGGCAACCGAGAGCGGCCAGGAGCAGGCTCTCGGTCAACGCCTGGGCCAGAAGGCGGCCGCGACTCACGCCGAGCGCTAGGCGTACCGCAATCTCGCGCTGGCGACGAAGGACTCTGGCAAACATGAGGTTCGTCACGTTGGCGCACGCGATCAGGAGGACGATCACGGCCACGCCCATCACCCAGCGCAGGGTCTTGGATTCGAGGCCCGCCAGCGGACCTGCGGCCGCCTTGAGGGGCCCGGCCATCGCCGTCGGGCGAGCCAGCTCCGGCGGAGTGACTTCCGGATCGATGAGGCGCTCCGCATTCCAGCTCAGCAAGTATGCCCGACTCAGGTCTGCCGAGGCCTCCTCAACGCTCACGCCGGGCCGGCGGCGCGCAATCACGTTCACCCATCCCAGATCGTAGCGGGTGAAATAGGCACTCGGGTCGTTGGGCAGGCTGACGGACCCGGCGTAGGTCGTGATCGGCATGAACACCGCCGGATCGGGTTCGCCCACACCCACGAATCCAGGCGGCGCCACCCCAATGATCGTGCTCATCACGTTCCCGACCTGCAGCGCCTTCCCGACCACGTCGTCACCACCGTATTCCGATTGCCAGAACGCGTGGCTCAACACCACGACAGGCGCCCCCATCGGCGTCGCATCCTCCGCCGCAACGAAGAACCGGCCCAACGTCGGCCGGGCGTCGAAGAAGTCGAAGAAGGAGGCGCTGACTCGGGCGATCTGGCGCTCCCGCGCCACGTCGCCGAGGCCGACGGCCAGCCGCCCGTGCGAGACGACGGCCAATTGGCTGAACCCGGTGGTCCATTTCAGAAGATCGAGATACCGGGTGTATTGGTATGTCGTGGGCAGCTGCCGTTGCCCGCGGTCATGCCACTGCAGGTAGACTCGATGAACGGCCCCCGGATCGCGCAAGTAAGGAAAGGGCCGGAACATGAGCCGGTCGATGATGCCGAACATCGCCGCGTTGGCCCCGATGCCAAGGCCCAGGGTCAGGATGACGGTGGTCGTGAACCCGGGGGAGCGGCGCAGACCTCGAAAGGCGTACCGCAGGTCTTGCCGCAGGTGATCGAGCCAGGGCCAGGACCAGCGGTCGCGGGCTTCCTCTTGATACCGCGTCACCTGCCCGAGCCGGCGGCGCGCCGCAAAGACCGCTTCTTCGGCGCCTACTCCTTCGGCACGGGCATCCCGTTCGAGGTGCTCCCGGTGAAGCTGGAGTTCCTCGCCCAGCTCGCGATCGAGCCGATCTCGGCGGAACCAGTCGTGCAGTCGAGCGAGCCATTCGCGCATGGAGCTGTCCCCCCTCAGTCGGAGCGGAGCGCTGAATTGGGGTCGGCGCGGGTGGCGCGTCGCGCGGGAATGGCGCTCGCCATCAAAGCCACGAGCAGGAGGATCCCCGCGATCGCGCCGTAGGTGACTGGATCCCGCGCCGACTGACGAAAGAGCAGCGGTTGAATCCACCGGGCACCCAACAACGCGAGCGTCAACCCGACGCCGATGCCCAACAGGGCGAATCGGAGGCCCTGGCCGACCACCAGCCGCACCACATCGCGCGGCTGCGCGCCGAGCGCCACTCGCACGCCAAGCTCGTGCAGCCGCTGAGCCACGTTGTACGAGATCACCCCATAGAGCCCCACGGCGGCCACAAGCAGGGCCAGAATGCCGAAGGCCACGAACATGGTGGCGCCGAGCTTCCATGACCGCCGTTGACCGTCGACGATCTCTTCGAGCGGGCGAACGGTGACGTAGCCTTGCCCCGGCATCACTCTCTGCAGTTCGCGCCGGACCTGCTCGACGCTGGAGGACGGCTCTCGTCCCGCCATCCGCAGCAGGATGGTGCCTCCACTCCCGGGCCGGGATTGGGCAAGCGGCAGGTAATGCGTCAGCCGTCTTTCATCGGTCAGGTCGTTGTAGGCCGCATCCTCCGCGATTCCAATGACCGTGGTGCACGGCATCGTGTCCGCGCTGATGCGGATGCACCGGCCAAGCGCCTCTCTGCCGGGCCAGAGCGCCTCCGCCATCGATTCGCTCACGACCGTCACTCGCGGCGCACGACTGTCATCTGCCGCGGTGAACGGGCGCCCGCGGAGGATCCTGGTGTCCATCACCGTGAAGTATTCGGGCGTGGCGAGCTGAATGACGAAGCGGCCCAGCTTCTGAACCGAGTCGATTCCGTCGACGTACAACAGCTCCATGTTTGTCGCGAAGAGGCGCGTGTTCACTCGCGCCGCGCTTTCCACGCCGACAATGGATTGGGCGGTTTCCAACATGCGATCCTGGTATCGCCGATTTGCACCGCTGTCCATCTCGAAACCGCGAGGCCTTAGCTGGGCCATCAGGACCGGCCTGGCGTCGTAGCCAAGGGGCATCGCGCGGACGTTGGCAAGGCTCCGGACAAAAAGACCGGCACCGACAAGCAGAATGACGGAGAGGGCGCCCTGTGCGACCAGCAGCACCGAGCGGGTACGGGAACGCTGATAGGTCCCCTCGCGCGCGCCGGCCCGGAGGGTTGTGGCCAAGTCACCGCGGATCGCGAGGAGCGCTGGACCAACCGACGTGACCAGCCCGGCGGCGAGCGCACAGGCGAACGCTACGCCAAGGGTACGCCAATCGGCGGCCGGAGCGTCGCCGGTTCCGTTCGGGAGCGCGAGGAGACGGAACGCCGCCCCGCCCCACTGCGCAATACCAAGACCGGCGACGCACCCCAACAACGCCAACAGCAAGCTCTCGGTCAGCAACTGCGTTACGAGACGCGGCCGGCTGACCCCGAGCGCCAGCCGCATCGCGATTTCGCGGCGGCGGCGGAGAAGGCGGGCGAACATGAGGTTGGTCACATTGGCGCAGGCAATGAGCATGACGATGACAGCTACCCCGGTGACCCACAGCAGCGTCTTCGCTTCGAGTCCGGCGTCCGGGCCGGCGGCGGTCTTGAGCGGCCCGGCGATTCCCCGCGGCCTCGCCACGGCGGCCGGCGCCACGGCGGGATTGATCAGTCGCTGCGCATCGCGACTCTTGGCAAAAGCACTGCTCAGATCGACCGACGCAGACGCTTCGGTGACTCCCGGTTTTCGCCGCACCATCACGCTGGTGAAATCCCAGTTGTAGCGGGTGAAATAAGTGTCGATATCCCAGCGTCCCTCGTTCGCCGCGACGGTCGTGATCGGGATGAAAGCGGCCGGAACCGGGTCCTCCGCCACACCGACAAAGCCTCTTGGCGCAACGCCGATGATCGTGTAGCCGAGAGTCCCTATCTCGAGTGTTTGGCCAATGACGTTCTTCCCGCCGAAGGCGGTCTCCCAGAACGCATGGCCGAGGACAACGACCGTGGCCCCCCGAGGAATCGAGTCCTCCGGCGCGCCGAAGAACCGGCCGAGGGCGGGACGCGCATCGAAAAAATCGAAGAATGAGGCGCTGACGGCCGCGATCCGCTGTTCGCGCGCCGCCTCACCCAAACCCACCGCCAGCGTCCGCTCCGAAAAGGCGGCGTATTGGGAGAACGAGCTGGTCGAACCTCTCAAATCGAGATAGCGAGTATACGGAATCGTGAAGTTGGTGAAGACCCGCCCGCGCGACGTGGTCTGGAGATAGACTCGGTGTACCACCCCTGGATCCCGGAGATACGGAAAAGGCCGGAACATGAGCCGGTCGATGATGCTGAACATCGCGGCGTTGGCCCCGATGCCGAGCCCGAGCGTCACGATGACGGTCGCCGCAAAACCGGGGGAGCGGCGGAGCCCGCGCATCGCATAGCGCAGATCTTGGAGGAAAGAGTCGAGCCACGGCCACGACCAACGGTCGCGGGCTTCTTCCTGGTACCGGGTCACCTGGCCGAGCCGCCGGCGGGCGGCGAGCCGCGCTTCTTCAGCTCCCGCCCCAGCGGCTTGCGCATCTCGCTCGAGATGCTCGCGGTGAAAGCGCAGCTCCTCCCCCAGATCGCGATCGAGCCGATCTCGGCGCCACCAATCTCGGAGTCGGGCCAGCCACTCGCGCATAGCGCCTGTCACGCCGGTTTCATGATGCGGGCGATGGCGACCATGAGGTCGGCAAAGCTGGATTCTTCGGTACCCAATTGGCGGCGGCCGGTCCGGGTAACGGTGTAGTACCGGGCGCGCTGGTTATTGGGGGTCTGCCCCCACTCCGCCTTGATCCACCCCTTCTGGCGCATCCGCTGGAGCGCCGGATATAAGGAGCCCTCCTCCACCCGGATGACATCTTGCGAGAGCCGCTGAATGTGCTGGGCGATCCCGTAGCCGTGCATCGACTGGCTGGTCAGGGTCTTGAGGATGAGCATGTCGAGGGTACCCGGCAGCAGGTCCCGCTTGGAGGAAGGGGTCGGAGTCATGGCCATAACATAGTTAGTCTACGGGATAGACGCTCTATGTCCTGAAAGCGTTGCGTGGGGGGGGCGGGAATGTCATCGCGAGGCCGCGAAGCGGCCGTGGCGATCTCGGGAGATTGCTTCGGCGCTACGCGCCTCGCAATGACCCCTCCCCTCTTCCCGCTTCCCTCTTCCCCCCTCCCTCTTCGGGGTGGGCGCACCATGTTGCATGGCACACCGGTCAGCGTGGCTCCAACGCCGGGTCGGAATGCAAGAGGGTGCAATCCGCAGGCTCCGCATCGCAACTGGCATGGCCTCTGCGACCTCCGGGGTCATGCCGACCCTCACCCGCTGACCAGTCCACATGCATACCGTCTTTGCGCTGATCGCGCAGACCCTCTCCTCGACGGCCTCACCCGCGCTCGCGGTGGGAGACACCGCTCTCAAGACCGCCGTCCCGGCGATTCATGGAGCCGCCGTCGATTGGAGCACCCTTCGCACAGCGGCTGAACCGGACACGGCCCGAAGCCGCCCGCACATCAAGGCCATCGAATACGGCGACGGATACCGGATGCGCCTCAAGATCCACCGCACCCTGAGCTATGCGATGATCCCGATGTTCGTCGGTTCATACGTCACCGGCAACGCCATTCTCACGAATCGCAACAACCCGCCGGACTGGGCGAGAAGCCTCCACAAGCCGCTCGCCTATGGCACCGCGGCCCTCTTCACGGCAAATACGATCACCGGCGTCTGGAATTTCATGGAGGGCAGGAAGGACCCGCGCGGCCAAGTGAAGAGGACGGTGCACTCCCTGCTCTTCCTCGCGGCTGGGGCGGGATTCGCCTACACCGGCACGTCGCTGGCCGAAAGCGCGCGAAATCGCGAGGACCCGGGGCGATTCCATCGCACGGTGGGAATGGCCTCGATGGCCATAGCGACGCTCAACTGGGCAGTGATGATCCTCACGCGCTAGAGGAGAATTGCCAATCGGCCATGCATCGAGCGATTTCGCGAAATGATGTTCACCCGGCATTCATGCGACGATTCATGAAGCTGTCATCCACGATCTCCTCTCTGTGCAAGCCACTGCAACATGCGCCGTCCCCGTCGCATCACCGAGCGCCGGATATGACAGCAATGGATTCGATTTCATTCTTCCGGCCCACGATGGCTGCAACTCTCCGCGCTACCGCCGAAGCTGGCACTTGCCATGCGAGGTAAGCCGTCACGACACCGCCGCACCGACAAAGGATCCACCATGCTCTCACTCACCGATACACTGACGGAGCTCGCCTCGCCTTGGGCGACGTCCTACAACAACTCGAATGTCCTGTCGACGCTCGTGACGTTCGCGCACCTCGGCGGGCTCCTCGTTGCCGGCGGATTCGCGCTCGCGACCGATCGCGCCACGCTCCGGTTCGTACCTTCGGGCGCCGAGACGGATCGAACCCATCTCAGCGAACTCCGCGGCATCCATCGCCCGGTGCTCCTCGGTCTCCTGGTCACATTCGTGAGCGGCGGGCTCCTCCTGGCCGCCGATCTGGAATCGTTGCTCTTCGCCCCGGTCTTCTGGCTCAAGATGGGGCTGATTGTGATCCTCCTCGGCAACGGCGCATTCCTCCAACGAACGGAACGCGAACTCTGGGCCGGAAGCGCGCGCCCGGAGCGCGCCTGGCGGCGTCTCCGCGGCTCGGCCTGGGCTAGCTTGGCGCTCTGGTTTGGCTCGCTGTTGCTCGGCACCGCGCTCCTCGCGGTCTAGGCGGCGGCATACTATGCAAACGAGCGTGATGCTCATCGCACAGCTGCTCGCCGCGCCGGGCGGCGGCAGCAGCGTATCCCCTCCGGCGGCGGCCCTCTCCTCGGCCGGCACCGTCCGGCCGCGACTGTCATTCCGTCTCGGCATAGACCCTAACGCCGCCTCGGTGCCCGCCGATACCGGCCGGCGGCGCCGCCGCGCCACCGCGATCGAGTATAGCGGCTTCTACCGGACGCGGGTGGCGCTCCACAAGACGCTGAGCTTCGCGATGCTGCCGCTCTTCGCGGGGAGCTTCGTCACCGGCGACCAGATCCTCAAGAAGTCCACCGACGCCCCGAAGTGGGCGCGCAATCTGCACCGCCCTCTCGCCACCGCCACGGCGGTGGTCTTCTCGGCCAATACGATCACCGGGCTCTGGAACCTGTGGGATAGTCGGAAGGATCCTGCCGGACGCGCCAAACGATACATCCACTCGCTGCTTTTCGTCGCCGCCGGCGCCGGCTTCACCTGGGCAGGGGTCCAGCTGGCCGACGACGCGGAAGGGTCCCAGGCCATGCGCGAGAAGCACCGCAACGTGGCCCTGGTGTCCATGGGCCTTTCGGTTACGAGTTGGGCCATGATGCTGTTGTTCAAGTAATCGCATTTCTCGGGAGATTCAGACTATGCCGCCAGTTCGCTCTTCCTGCCACGATTGCAGTGCGATCGAAGATCGCCGCGCTTTTCTCCGCGAAGCGATGAGCCTCGCGACCACGGTGTTCCTGGGCCTCGGTCTTTCGGCCCGGCACGCCGCCGCGCTTTCCGTGACCGCGGCCACAGGGCGCAGGCGGGTCCGCGCGACGGAAGTCGCCTATCCGATCCCCGCCACGGACGGCACGACCATCGACAAGGACAACCAGCTCATCCTGGTGCGCTACCAGGGTGCGCTATACGCCTTCGCGCTCAGTTGTCCGCACCAGAATACGGCGCTCCGTTGGCTGAACGAGGACAATCGCTTTCAATGCTCGAAGCACAAGTCGAAATACGAGCCGGACGGGAAGTTCATTTCGGGCCGGGCCACCCGCCATATGGATCGGCTCCCGATCCGAACGGATGGGAGCCAGGTGTATGTGGATCCTGATCGAGTGTTCGAGAGCGACAAAGACGCGGCGGGCTGGGCGGCCGCCATGGTCAAGGTGTAAGCGATGTGTGACTGCCGAGGGGGGTGCGGCGAAGTAAGCCGACGGGAGTTTCTGCAGAGTTCGACCGCTGCCGCGCTCGGGGCGCTGTTGGCAAGCGCTTGCGGCGACGGCATCATCGGGGGTGCGGGCCTGACGGGCCCCGCCGCAAACCTCGACGGTTTCTCGATTCGGCTCGCGGACTATCCTGCGCTGGCCACGGTCGGAGGAATGGCGGTCATCACCGGCGCGCCCGTGCCGCTGGCCGCCGTCCGCTCCTCCGCGGCATCCTACGATGTCTTCTCGCTGGCCTGCCCGCATGCGGGCACGACGGTGACGCCGGGTGGTGGCGGGTTCCGCTGCCCGAATCATGGCGCAACGTGGAACACCGCGGGCACCTGGACCGGCGGCCAGCGCACGACCGATCTGGTCAAGCTGCAAACCACCCTCGATACCGCAGCCGGCACGCTCATGGTGAGCGGCGGGGGTGGCAATGTGGACCTGACGATCCGTCTGTCCTCGTTTCCCGCGCTCGCGGCAATCGGCGGAGTCGCTCGAGTCGACGGCAATACCACGGTGCCGATCGGCGTCGCTCGCCTTGGGGTCTCGACCTATGCCGCCTATGGGCTGGCCTGCCCCCATGAACAGTATGTGATCGATCCAACCGGCAGCGGCTGGCGCTGTTCCAAGCATGGCGCCCGGTTTGCGCCTGACGGCGCTCTGCTCGAAGGACCGGCCGAGACCGGCCTGACCGCGCTCATGGTTACGCTCGATGCAAGCACCGGCACGCTCCGCATTCGAGGCTCCGCCGTGCCCGGCAACCGCGACGACGACGACTAACCGGTATCCTCACGATGCGAAATGACATGCCTCTTCGAGCGGTCCGGTGTCTCGTGGCCGCGATGGGCCTCTTCCTCGGCTCCTGCGATCAGCCCGTGACCACGGCCGGCCTCGACCCGGACCCTGAAGGACCGCCGGTCATGGCGCTCTCGAAGAGTTCAGCCGAGTTCGGCGCGCTCACACACGCCCTCGCCCCAATGCAGATTATCGCCATCGGGAACGCCGGGCCGGGGATCCTCGGCGGCCTCGGGATCGGCAAGGTGGAGTACTTCGGCGACGGGGCGGGATGGCTGACCGCCTCCTTGAGCGGCACCGCAGCGCCTACGACGCTGATGCTGCAGGCGGCGGCAGGAAATCTTGCCGCCGGCACCTACTATGCAAGCCTGACGCTGGTGGCAACCGGCGCGGCCAACAGCCCGCGCACGATCGACCTTTCGCTCCGGGTGGAGCCGACCGCGGTGGGACCGATCATCGGGATGACCGCAACCGCCGCCAGCTTCGGGGTCGTCACCGGCACGCCTGGTGTCACCCAGCAAGTGCAGATTCTTCCCGCCAACGACGCCCCGTTGACCGGATTGGCAATCGTCGACGTGACCTACGAGCCCGGCACCCCCGGATGGCTGGCCGCCCGGCTCGATGGGACCCTTGCTCCGGCCAACCTCCTTCTTACGCCTGACGCTACCTCACTGAGTCCAGGAACCTATGCTGCGGTGGTGAGCATCGGAGCTCCAGGGGCCATCAACAGCCCGCGTACCGTACGGGTTACCCTGACGGTCACCTCGGCGCCGGTTCCCGCATCGCTCCGGTTGTCGACCACCGCTCTGGCCGCTAGTGGTGAAGCGAGATCCGTCGCCATCACGAACGGCGGGGGCGGGACGCTGGACGGTCTTCGTATCGGCACGATCAGCTACGCGGGAGGAGCCGGCAATTGGCTCACTGCCGCACTCTCGGCGACATCGGCCCCGTCGACGCTCACGCTCACCCCCACGGTGGCGGGACTCCCCGCCGGCGTCTACACCGCCGTCGTACCGGTCAGCGCGTCCAATGTGACCGGATCCCAGAGCGTGACCTTCACCCTGACGGTCACCGGCGTCGCCATTCCCGCCGCACTCTCGCTTACCCCGGGGAGCGTCGGCTTCGCCGGGACACTGGGCGGCGCTGCCCCGGCGCCGCAGACCGTGTCCATTACCAACGCAGGGGGCGGTACCCTGACCGGGATCTCGATCGGCCCGACCATGTACACCGGCGCCGCCGGCTGGCTCCAGACCACGCTGACGGCGACGACGGCCCCTGCGACCCTGACGCTCACACCGATTGTCAGCGCCCTCGCGGCGGGCACCTATACCGCGACGGTGCCGGTCGGCGCGATCGGCGCGAGCAACGCCCCGCAATACGTCACCGTCACGTTGGTGCTCTCGCCGCCGGGCACGGCACCGCTCATCGCCCTCACGCCGAGCGCGGTCTCCTTTGCGACGACTCTCGGTGGGGCGGCGCCGGCGGCGAAGACCGTGAGTGTGGGCAATGCCGGAACGGGAAGCCTGGCCGGTCTCTCCGTCGGGGCGATCACCTATAGCGGGGGCGGGAGCGGCTGGATCACCGCATCTCTGAATTCGACCACGGCGCCCGCCACGCTCACGGTCGCGCCATCGCCCGGCGCGCTGCCGGCGGGAACGTATTCGGCGACCGTGCCTATCTCAGCCTCCGGTGCGGGCAATGCACCGCAGAGTCTGTCTGTAACCCTGACGATCGCGGCCGGCACCCCTCCCACGATCGGCCTCTCACCGGCCTCGCTCGCCTTCTCCGCCACCGCGGGTGGGGCAAGCCCCGCCGCCAAGACGGCCGCCGTTTCAAACACGGGAGGCGGCGCGTTGACCGGTCTTGCCGTCGGGACGATTGCCTACGGCCCCGGGGCGAGTGGTTGGGTGTCCGCCTCGCTCAACACATCGACGGCGCCGGCGACCCTCACGGTGGCTCCCACCCTCGGGGCGATCGCGGCCGGCACCTACACGGCCACGGTTCCCGTCGCCGCCGGGGGCGCTTCGAATTCACCGGTGAGCGTGTCCGTCACCCTGACGGTATCGCCAAGTGCCGGGGTCTCGTTCACGACTGATATCTACCCGACGCTGCAGGCCAGTTGCGCCACCAGTGGCTGCCATGTGCCGGGAAAACAGAAGCCCGACTTGTCCTCGAGAACCACGGGGTATGCCGCCCTGGTGACCAACAGCACCAAGTATGTGACGCCCGGCAATCCCAACACCGGGCTCTTGGTCGGCACCATGCAGGGGACCAACGGGCCCTTGATGCCGCCGAGCGGGAAGCTTCCGCAGAGTTTCATCGACAAAGTGAGGAGCTGGATCCAATCCGGAGCACCGAACAACTGAAGACAAGATGAATTCAGGATGAACCGCCTCGGTGGTTGATCCGGCTTGAAAGACGCACGATCTTGGGGCTGCCGGAGGAGGTAGCCCCAATGCGTTTGCTGGTTGTCGAAGACGAACCTCGCCTTGCCGCATCTCTCGCCAAGAGTCTGAGGCAAGCGGCCCATGCCGTGGACGTCGCGGGATCGCTGGCGGAGGCACGGGCCAAACTCGGGGCGGGAAGCTACGAAGCGCTGGTGCTTGACGTTATGCTCCCTGATGGCTCAGGGCTCACGCTCGCCCGCGAGTTGCGAGCCGCCCGAAACCTCGTGTCGATCGTCATGCTCACCGCGCGTGACGCCATCGAAGACCGGGTCAGCGGCCTCGACCACGGCGCGGACGACTACTTGGTCAAGCCGTTTGCGCTCGATGAGCTTCTGGCTCGGCTCCGCGCAGTGGCGCGGAGGATTCCCACCCTGCGGCCCGAAACGATCGTCGTCGCGGATCTCTCGATCGAGACCGGCCCGCGCACCGCGGAGCGCGGAGGGCAGCGGATCGAGCTCACGACGACCGAATACGCCCTCCTCGAGTACCTGGCCCGCCACAGCGACCAAGTGTGTGATCGGCCCCAGATCAGCACGCATGTCTGGAACGAGAGCTACGACCCCTTCTCGAACGTCATCGACGTGTACATCGCCCGCATTCGCAAGAAGGTGGACCAGTCCGGCCGCCCGCCGCTGCTCCACACGATCCGGGGGGCGGGGTACATGCTGGGGCTTCGTTCGGAGGCCCCGTGAGGTACCCCTTCAGAGGTCTCCGATTCCGGCTCGCCGCCGTCTATCTCGCCTGGTTCGGTAGCCTCCTTGCCGCGGGCGCCGCCTCGCTCTACGTGGCGCTCGATGGCGGCGCGCGCGCCCAGATCGACCGGACGCTCCAGGAAACGGTTCTTGCCGCCCGGGATATCTACACTCGGGACCGGCCCGAGTTTCCAGAAGAAGAGATGGCGGTCGCGCACATCGTTGCGGAACTGATCTACGGCGACCGCGCGATGATCGCGTACGGACCCGACGGCAGGGAGTTGGGACGGAGCCGCCGGTTTCCCGGCGCCCCCGATCTCCAGAGCCTCGGCAGCCAACGGGTGCCCCGGCCGGCGACCGTCGCCACCCCGACCGGCAGTGCGCGGGTCCTCAGCGGCGAGCTCCAAGCGGGAATCCACGTCCTGGTCGGCGTGTCCCGTGCATCCCTCGAGCAGCAACGGCGCACGCTGCAACTCGTGCTCCTGGCCGGCCTTCCCCTGCTGCTCGTCGCCAGCGCCGGTGTCGGTGTACTCGCGGCCGGCCCGGCCCTCCGGCCGATCAGCGCGGTGGCGGAGGCGGCGGAGCGCACCGAGGCGCTCATCGCCGGAGGGAGGCGCGACTTCCCCCCGATTCCTAACCGTGTGATCCCGGACGAAGTGGGCACGCTCACCGCCTCATTCAATCGGCTGCTCGCGCGCCTTGGTGAGGCCTTCGGACGGGAGCGCCTGGCCGCCGCCCGGCAGCTGGCGTTCCTGTCCGACGCGGCCCACGAGCTCCGGACACCGACCGCCATCGTCATGAGTGAGGCCGAATCGCTGCTGACGTCGGCTCCGCGGAACACCGCGGACACCGAATCGTTGGGCATTATCGTCGGCGAGGCGCGCCGCATGGGCGACGTGATCGGAGATCTGCTGCTGATGGCGCGGGGAGAGGCCGCCGCGGAGTACGAAGCCGGCGAACTGCTTTTCCTGGACGACATCACCTCGACCGTGATGATCCGGGCTCGCCGAACCCCGCTCGGGCGTGACCGCGTCTTCCGGATCGGCCACTTCGAAACGGCCCCGATCTTTGCCAACCAGGTCTTGATCGAACGGGCCATCATGGTGCTCCTGGACAATGCTCTGGTCCACGCACCGAATAGTCCCGTGGAGATCAGTGTCGGCACCGACCAGGAGTGGGCTTGGCTTCGGATTCGCGACTGGGGGCCGGGCGTGCCGCCGACGGATGGGGGCAGGATCTTCGAGCGCTTTGCCCGGGGCCGGACCTCGGCCGCGGGGAGCGGTCTCGGGCTTTCGATCGCGCGGTGGATTGCGGAGCGAATGAACGGCCGGCTGCGGCACGAAGCCCCCGCGGACGGGGGGGCGGCCTTCGTGATGGAATTCCCGATACGCCGCTGAGCGGCGCGGCGGTCACCAGCGCAGCATTGCCTCCATCGCGTTGGCGATGCCCTCGCTCTGCGGCAGGATCACATCTTCGAGCTCCGGCGCGTACGCCACGAAAGTGTCGGTCGACGCCACCCGACGCACCGGCGCATCCAGCCAAGCGAAGGTCTCGTCCGCAATGCGCGCGGCGATCTCGGCGCCATAGCCCCACGAAAGCGAATCCTCGTACGCTACGATCACCCGGCTCGTCTTCTTGACCGAGGTGTAGATCGTGTCGTAGTCGACGGGCGAAAGGGTACGGAGATCGATGACCTCGACGCTCTTCCCAATCCGCTCCTCCAGGGCTTTGGCGGCCACCAGCGTCCGCTGCACCAAGGCGCCATACGTCACCACCGTCAGGTCACTCCCCTCCCTCACGACCCGCGCCTTGCCGAACGGGATCATGAAGTTAGGGCCGGGGTTCGGCGCCTTATTGTACGTTTGCCGATAGAGGTGTTTGTGCTCCAGGAAGAGCACCGGATCCTCGCAGCGGATGGCGGTGCGCAGGAGGCCGTTCGCGTCGAGCGCTGTGGAGGGACAGACGACGCGCAATCCGGGAATGCCGGTGAAGATCGCGGCACCGGTCTGCGAGTGATAGGGCGCGCCCCCCTTCAAGTAGCCGCCGTAGGTTACCCGGATCACCATCGGCGCCGCGAACGCGTTGTTCGAACGCCACCGCATGATGGCGAGCTCGTTCCGAATCTGCATGTACGCCGGCCAGATGTAGTCGAAGAACTGGATTTCCACGACCGGCTTGAGGCCGCGCGTCGCGAGCCCGATCGCGCGGCCGACGATGTTGGCTTCGGCGAGCGGCGAGTTGTAGACCCGATTGCCGCCGAAGAGCTTCTGGAGGCCCCAAGTGACCTTGAAGACCCCGCCCTTCCCCTTCACCTGGCCGAGGTATGCCTCGCGGCTCACGTCGGCCACATCCTCGCCGAAGACGAGGATGCGAGGATCCCGCGCCATTTCATCCTTCATCGCCCCGTTGAGCAAGTCGACCATCGTGGTCGGCTCGCCGGTAAAGCGGGGGTCGTCTTCGGTGTCGAACTGCTCAGAGGTCGGGTCGACGTCAGGCGAGTACACGTACCGATAGATGGTGTCGGTGGCCGGCTGCGGCGAGGCCAGCGCCGTCTCCGTGGCGATATCGACTTCCTCTTCCACCTGCTTCTTGATCAGCTCGACTTCCGCCTCAGTGGCGACTCCCTGCTCCACGAGCTGCTTCGGAAAGCGAAGGACCGGGTCTCGCGTCGCATCCGCGTCGCGCTCGCTGGGCGGACGGTAATGGACTTCGTCGTCGGAAAGGGAGTGGCTGTACGGCC
This sequence comes from Gemmatimonadales bacterium, assembly GCA_013140635.1. Taxonomy (GTDB): domain Bacteria; phylum Gemmatimonadota; class Gemmatimonadetes; order Gemmatimonadales; family GWC2-71-9; genus JABFSM01. The sequence goes on along the minus strand of JABFSM010000046.1, from coordinate 19,238 downwards.
GGATGACTTTGGCATGCACGAACGCCGGGCCCTTCCGGGCGCGGACATGGTCGACCGCTTTGCTGATCACATCGTACGACCCCAGCGGATCGCAGCCATCGCACTCTTGAACGAAGAGACCGGGAAAGCCCGCGATCAACTTGGAAATCGATCCACCGGGCGTATTGACCTCGACCGGCACCGAGATCGCGTAGCCGTTGTCTTCGATCAAGTAGAGGATCGGCAGCTGGAGATTGCAGGCCGTGCTCAGCGACTCCCAGAACTCTCCCTCGCTCGTGGTGCCGTCACCCGAGGTGACGAGCACCACCTCATCACCCTTGATCCGGTCCCCACGATCCGAAATCGTCTCGTTCTGTGAATACCGGAGCCACGCCTCGGCGGCGCCGACCGCCTGGAGAAACTGGGTGCCGGTCGGGCTCGATGACGAGACGATGTTCAGGTCCTTGTGGCCCCAGTGCGACGGCATCTGGCGGCCGCCGGAATTGGGGTCATCGGCGGCACCGACGGCGGAAAGGAGCTGCTCGGTGGCGGTCATGCCAAGGCCGAGGCAGAGCGCGCGATCGCGATAGTATGTGTAGAACCAGTCGTAGGCGGGGCGGAGCGCCTTGGCGGCGGCAACCAAGACCCCTTCGTGGCCGGCACCGGAGATCTGGAAGAAGATCTTGTTTTGACGCTTGAGCTGAATCTCCTTGTCGTCGAGACGTCTGGAGAGCAGCATCACTCGATACATCTCGAGGAGATCGGCCTTTTCGAGCCGAGCGCTCGGACGGGAACGGGAGGCGGGCGCTGGCCGGGTTGCCATAGTCTAGGGAAGAGGGATGGAGGAAGAGGGAGGAGGGAAAACCGTGCCGGGATGCCCTCCCTCGCTACCTTAAAAATAGCGCCGCACTCTCCGCAAAACGACCTCTTCCCTCCTCCCTCCTCCCTCTTCCCTCAGTTCCGCCGCCGCGCGTACGCGATCCCGTCCGGCGCCGCCCCCACGTCGAGGAACTGGGTGAGGGCCATCCGGTCCACATCGAGCACCCCGACCTGGTTCAGGCCGGTTAGCGTGATATAGGCACTCTTCCCGTCCGGGTGCCAGATGATCCCGTAGGGCCGGCTGGCCGCTCCAGCCACCTTGAGGCGTCCGGTCTGGCGCCGAGCCGCCGCGTCGAAGAGCCAAATCTCATCGGAGTTGGGTGTCGTCACGAGCACCCGCCGGCCGTCGGGGGAGAAGGAGATCCGGTACGGCCAGCTTCCGACGGCCAGGGTGTCGGTCACCTTCCACTGAGCGATGTTGACCGTAGACACCGTGCCCTTGTCGTTGCTCCCGACCCAGGCTTGGCTCGCGTCGGGCGCCACTCCAATCGCCTCGGTCTGGGTCGAAACCTGAAGAATCCTCGGCTCGCCGGCGACGAGATCGACCGCCGAAATGGTACCCGGCTGGATGTTGGCGGTGAAGGCGCGGCGGCCATCCGCGGCGACGGCCACCATGTGGCTTACCGCCTGACCGGTCGGCCGCGTCCCGGTGATCTGGCCTGAGGTGACGTCCACCAGCACGACAAAGCCGGTGGTTTCCGACGTCACCGCGACGGTCTTGTTATCGAGGAGAAAAATCGCGCCGTGCGGGCGAGTATAGGTTCCGAGATCGATAGTCCGGGCCACGGTGAGGCTGGCCAAGTCGACCACCGTAAGCGAGTTGCCCGGCTGTTGCGCACCATAGTTGGTGACCACCGCCCAGCGGCCGTCGGCGGAGGCGGTGGCCTCGTGCGGGCCCGCGCCGGTCGGCAACGTGGCGAGCGCTTTGCCCGTGGCCAGCGACAGGATCGAGACGGTGCTCGCCTGCTTGTTGGTGACGACGAGTATTTCCGAAGGGTCGGGGAGCGGCGGGAGTGCCGCCGACAGGGCAAAGAGCAAGCCGATCATGTGTAACCCCTATGGCTGATAGACGATCTTCCCGCCGACGATTGTCATCTTCACTTTGGCCTCTTCGAGCGCCGCGGCGGGCAGCGCGAGCAGGTCGCGGTCGAACACGACGAGGTCCGCGAGGTAGCCGGGCTTGAGAACCCCTCGTCGTTCGTCCGCGAACATCGCATGGGCGTTGCCGGCGGTGTAGGCACGGAGGGCCTCCGCGAGGGTGATCTTTTCCTCCGGAATCCATCCCTCCACATTCTTCCCATCGAGCGTCTGCCGCGTCACCGCCGCCTTGAGCCCGAGAAGCGGATCGAGCAGAGCCAGCGGCCAATCGGACCCGAACGCGAGCCTGGCCTTCGCATCGAGCAGGCTGCGGGAGGCGTAGCTCCTCCGGGTCAGCTCCGGCCCGATGCGCTTGGCGGCCCAGCGTCCGTCGTCTGCCAGGTGATACGGCTGCACGGACCCAATGACTCCGATCGCCCTGAACCGCGGAATATCCTCCGCCCGCAAGTGTTGGGCGTGCTCGGCTCGGAACCGCCGGTCGCGGGGGCCATGCCCCCTGGAGACGCTATCGAAGATGTCGAGCAAAAGCGCGTTGGCGCGGTCGCCGATGGCATGCATCGAGAGTTGCAGCCCTGCGGAGTCGGCTCCACTCATCCACCGGCGGAGCGAATCTTCGGAGGTAACCAGCAATCCTCGCGTTGCCGGCGCGTCGCGATAGGGCGCAAAGAGGAGCGCAGTGGACGCGCCGAGCGATCCGTCGATGAACCCCTTCACCCCGGCGGTCCGGATCCAGGCATCGCCGGGGCCCTTCACGCGGAGCGTCTCCGCCGCGCGGCGCCAATCGGCCAGCGGGAGATAGTTCGCGACGCGGAGGGTGAGCCGGCCCGCCTGACGCGCCCGCTCGAGTGCGGCGATCCCACTCCAACCGGCGCTGACGCTCGCCACCGCGGTCACGCCGAGCGAGGCCGCGTACTCCATGGCTCGGGTGAGGGCGGAATCGAGCCGGGCGGTCGACGGCGCGGGGATCACCGCGCCGACCGGATCCAACGCGGCATCCCGGAGCACGCCGGTCAGCTCGCCGTCAGGCCGTCGGACGATCGACCCGCCCGGAATCTCCCGGGTCGAACGATCGAGCTTCGCGGCTGCAAGCGCCAGCGAATTGGCGAGACTCATATGTCCGTCGAGACGATTCACGAGCACCGGGTTTCTCGGCGTCACGGAGTCGATCCAAACGCGGTCGGGGAGCGGCGCGCCGGCCCAGTTTTCATGGTCCCAGTTGCCGCCGAGAATCCACTCCCCGGGCTGCTGGGTCGCGGCAAACGCCTTGATCCGGCGGATGAATTCCGCCGGCGAATCGGCGTTGCGGAGATCGACGTTCGCGAGCTGGAATCCCCCCCACATCAGATGCACGTGTCCGTCGGTAAGTCCGGGGGTGATGAAGCCGTTGGGCGGCCGGATCTGCTCGGTCTTCGAACCGACGAACGGTTGGACGTCGGCGCTGTCGCCTACGGCAAGGATCGAATCGCCGGCGATCACGACCGCGCCAGCGAAGGGCCGCAGGGAATCGCCGGTCCAGACTCGACCGTAGAGAACGAGATCGGCCGCCGGTCCGGACTGACAGGAGGTGAGGAGAAGGAGCGCGAGGAGGGACCGGCTCATGCCGTGGAGGACGGGGGACGCGAGAGAACCGCTTAGGGCGAGAGCGTCAAAGCGAACTTGAAGAGGTGCTCCACATCGTCGGCATCCTTCCGGGCGAAATAGACCCCCCCCGTAGCGAATCCGACCAGCCTTCCACCGCCCGGCACCGACACGATCGCCACTCGGCGCCCCTCGGGCCCGAACAGGTCGAACGATTCCGCTTGCGACGCGGCATCCGGTGTCCGTCTGACCCAAAGGTGCCCGGCCGGGCTCACCATAGTACTCGCCACCAAGAACGGCGGCTTGAACGGCGGCCATTCTGCCGCGGCGACGTCGGCAGCGGCGGGGGGAGGGGGTGGCCCCCCACTGGGCTGACCGCCGATCGAGAAGCCGCGTGGCGGCGCGGCGCCGGCCTGCATCCGCCCGAGATATCCGGTCTTTTCAGCCTCGGTGAGCGGCGTTTCCCGGATCGGCACCGGCACCCCGGCCACCCGAGGCCGCCCTTCAGAGAGCCAGTCCACCCGATACGGTTCCGGAGTGACCAGCGCGATTCGGCCCTCTTCCGATACCCCCCATTGCTCCGAAGTGCGAAGCGGACGGATGGCCCGAGTCATCGTGATCCGGCCCCCCTCGCTGCGAACCGTCGCGGCCGATTGCACCTGCACCCAGCCCATCGTATCGAGCCGCGCGGGGCGGTCGGGATGCCACCGAAGCATCGCCGCCGAGTCTCGGCCGCCGGTCCGGCCCGATCCCTGGTTAGGGCCGTCGAAGTAAATGCGGCCACGGGCATCGGCTCCACGAACGGAGAGGAGACCGAATCCACCCAGATCGGGAAAGGAGGCCTCCGACACGATCGTCCCATCAGGGCCGACAACAAGAAAGCGCCGGTTCCCTTGGTCGGCGATCAGCGATCGGTCGGGTCCGAATGAAAAGAGACCGGTCGGGCTCCGATATTCTCGGGGGCCTTCCCCCGTGCCCCCAACCTGCACAACGCTCTTGCTGCGCGAGTCGACGAGCTGGACGGTGGCGTCGTTGAAATCGAGGACCAAGAGGCGCCCGCTGGAGAGCTCCCGCACCCTGGTGACGCGGGTGAACTCCCCCGGCAACTGGGCCTCGGGACGATCGAGGGTGATGACCCGCTCCTGGGCGGCGAGCGCCCCGGCGGCCCGACTCGCCGATAGCAGCACAAGAAGGCTGGGGCCCGCGAGGCGCTTCATGGCGCGATCCGGCCGTTCGCCTCGTCGGCGGATTGTTGAAGCAAGAGGGTCTGCTCCGCCGTGAGCAGGAAGGAGCCGGAAGGCACCCGGAGCCCGCCAGGAAGGCCGATAACGGAGCGATCGAACAACTCGCCGAAGATCGTGAGCGCGGCCAAGTAGCTCCCGATCACCGACGCGTGGAGACCGTCGTAGTAGAGCTGGATTGAGGGATCTCGCCGGAGGGCCGCCTGCCATGCCTTACCGGCGGGAAAGAGGAGGCCGTCAATGTCCTCCGCGGCAAGGCGATATGACTCGTTGGCCGCGTCGAAGGTCGAGAAATTCTGGATTTGCGGCCAGACCTGGAACATGGCCGGCGTGCCGCCCTTGCTTCGAATGATCTGAGCGAAGGTGGCCGCCCACTGCCGAAGGTTGGCACGATTGGCCGTGGTCGAAGATGGCCCCTGCTGAAGGGCCACGTAGTGCCAGCCTCCCGCCTGGATGGCAGAGACGGCTCTCCCGTCTGCATAGTGATCCTCCAGAGCGTAGTCCGGTTGGGCCACCTGGGCGGCCTGGACCCCTGTGATCCCGGCCGAATCGGCCAGCGCTTTCACCATGTCCGGGAGGTCATTGTAATAGGTCAAGCTATTGCCAATGAACAGAATACGGGTTGTGGCGTTGGGATCGATATCGGGGTTATCGATCGAATTGGGACTCGTATTGAGGCACTGCGCAGTCCCCAGCACGAGTGCCAGGGCGGTCACAACGGGTTTGAATAGATGCATAGAGTCTCGACGTCTGGTTTGGGGTGCCGGTTTCATCTCTCCTTCCACTTGGCATATGAGTGGAACGGCGCTATGTTCCACTCATGTGATGAGTGGAGTGCTCGGTTCCTCATGGTCCGTGAGGGTGCATGTCGGCAATCGTCTTGGGAATTCGATTCGGGTTGCTTCAGGCCGCCGCAGTAGGAGGCGCCCCGGCCTGCACGCCGCCCCCCTTGCCCGCCGCAGTGGTGGAGTACCGCAATGGACGGTGGTGGACCGGGGAAGGGTTCGAATCCCGGACCATGTATAGCGCCGCTGGTGTCCTCCGGTTCCGCGCTCCCGCCAGCGTCGATTCGGTCATCGATCTGGCCGGCGGGTATGTCATTCCGCCGTTCGCCGAGGCCCACAACCACAACCTTCATAGCAACTATCAAGTTCAGGAGACGATCGCACGGTACCTTCGGGACGGCGTGTTCTATGTCGCCACCCTGAGCAACCTCCCCTCTCTCACGGCCGAGATCCGCCCCCTCTTCAACTGCGCCACTTCTGTGGATGTGATCTTTGCTAACGGTGGAATCACGGCCAGCGGGGGCCACCCGATCCCGCTCCGGGAGCGGTTGCTCGCCATGGGCGCCTATCCGGGCTTCACCAAAGAGACCCTTCAGGACCATGGGTATTACATCGCGGACGATTCGGCGGGGGTCGAGCGCATCGTCCCTCAACTGCTCGCGACTCGGCCGGATCTCGTCAAGATCTTTCTCCTCTATTCCGATGAGTACCGGCAACGCCGCGACGACCCCCGCTTCGCCGGTCAGAAGGGGCTCTCGCCGGCCCTCGTACCTCTCCTCGTCGCGCGGGTACGCGCCGGCGGCCTCCGCGTCATTGCGCATGTCGAAACCGCGGCCGACTTCCGGGTGGCCGTCGAAGCGGGAGTCGATCTGATCGCTCACCTCCCCGGATATGCGCTCCCGACTCGGATCGACTCGGCCAGCGCCTCCCTGGCCGCCGCCCGCGGCATCGTCGTGATCACGACGGTGGGGCTTTCGCGGCGCCCCGGCATGGATTCCACTCGGATGGCGGCTATCACCTCCGCCCAACGGGACAACCTCCGGTTGCTCAAATCGATGGGCGTCAAGGTCGCGGTGGGAAGCGACCGCGTCGAGGACACGAGCACCAATGAGATGGGCTTTCTCGACGCCCTTGGCGTCTTCTCCCATGGGCAACTTCTCAATCTCTGGACCGGCGAGTCCGCGCGGGCACTTTTCCCGGCCAGACGGATCGGCGCACTCGCGGACGGCTATGAAGCGTCGTTTCTCGTGCTTGAGGGCAATCCCCTCGAAGATTGGTCGAACCTCCGCCGGATCGTCCGGCGGGTCAAGCAGGGCTACACGTTGAGGAACTTTCCATGAGCCGCGATCCGCTCAACCTGCTGCAAGGCACCGTCGACCTTCTGGTCCTCAAGGCGCTCACCTGGGGACCCCAACATGGCTACGCCGTTTCGCGGTGGATCCGGAAGCGTTCGGAGGGTGCTCTCGGCCTGGAGGAGGCGGGGCTCTACCAGGCTCTCCACCGGCTGGACCGTAAGGGGTGGGTCAGCGCCACCTGGGGGCTTTCCGAGAACAACCGCCGGGCTCGCTTCTACGAGCTCACCGCCGAGGGAAGGCAACAGCTCCGCACGGAAAGCGGAACCTGGCGGCAGTACGCCGCGGCGGTGTTCCGGATTCTCGATGCCCGACAGGCGGAGGGCTCCTCATGACACGCATCCGATTCCGCTGGCCCTGGCGGAGGGAGAGCGACATCGTTGCCGAAGTGGGCGAGGAAGTCGCTTTCCATATCGACATGCGAACCGAGGAACTGATCGAGGAAGGAAACCCACCCATGGCGGCACGGAAGAAGGCGGAAGCGGAATTCGGCGACCTGGAGCACGCCAAGCGAATGATCGGCCGGCAGGATCGCGCCACCGAGAGCACCCTCCGCCGCCGCATGTACTTCGGCGAGTTCTGGCGAGACGCCATCTTCGGCGTGCGAAGCCTGCGGAAGTCCCCCGGTTTTTCTACGCTGGCGATCGCCATCCTCGGACTTGGTATCGGGCTCTCCACCGCGGTGTTCAGCGTGGTCAGCGGGGTGCTTCTCCGTCCGCTGCCCTATGCCGAGGCCGACCGGATCATGACGGTCTGGCAACTCGACGGCGCCAAGGGAGTCCGGGAGCAGCCGTCGCCAGGAAATTTCCTCGACTGGCGGGACCGGAACCGCTCTTTCTCTCGCCTCGCGGCGGCCGCACCCTACGGGTACGACCTCCTGAATGAGGGGGAACCGGCGCATGTCTCGGCGCTCAAACTCACCAACGGATATCTCGACGTCCTGGGGGTGAAGCCGATCCTCGGTCGGCCGTTCGCTCCGGCTGAGTTCGAGGTCAACGGACCCAAGGCGGTACTGCTCAGCGAAGGGCTCTGGCGGCGGCGGTACGGCGGAGACCAGGGCATCGTCGGACGGGTCCTCACCTTCGATGAAGGGAAGTTCGAGGTCATCGGAGTGCTCCCCAGTACGCTCGTGTATCCGTGGCAAAGCGACGTCTATACCGCGCAAGGCTTCACCGAGGAGGCCCGGAAGCTTCGGTCCCAGACCTACTACAACGTCATCGGTCGCCTGGCACCTGGCGTTGGCTTGGAGCAGGCCCGTGAGGAAATGGGCCGCATCGCGAGAGACCTGGAACGGGAATACCCCCGCACCAACACGCGGGTGAGCACCCCCGTGGTGCCGCTCAAGGAGGCAATTACCGGGAGCGCCGCCGCTTCGCTCGTCCTGCTCCAGGGCGCGGTGGCCCTCGTGCTCCTGCTCGCCTGTGTCAACGTCGCGAACCTGCTGCTGACCCGGGGCCTTGGCCGCCGTCCGGAGTTGGCCGTCCGTGCGGCGCTCGGTGCCGGGCGGGGGAGGATCGTGAGGCAGCTGCTCGTGGAGAGCGGCCTTCTCGCGGTGGCTGGAGGCGTGCTGGGTGTGGCGCTGGCGGCGGCGGCGCTGCCCGCCGTGGTCCGTGGCGCCACGAGGGCCGGCCTTCCGCGAATCGACTCGATCGCGCTGGACCTTCCGGTGCTCCTGGCGGGGTTCGGAGCAACGCTGCTCACCGTCTTACTGGCGGGGGGGGTGCCGGCCTGGCTCCTTGCAATGGGAACCGATGGGCTGGCCGTCCGGGGAACCCAGGCCGCGGGGGAAGCGCGGGGCGCGCGCCGGATCGGGCGCACGCTGGTTGTGGCCGAAGTGGCGATCGCCCTCATGCTCCTGGTGGGGGCGGGACTCTTCGGCCGGAGCCTCCAGCGGGTCCTCTCCGAAGATCTCGGCTACGCCACTGATCGTAGGATGCTGCTCACCTCACATTTCTGGGACCGGTATCCCGAGCCGGAGCGCCGAGCGCTCTTCGTCGAGGAACTCCTCGGCCGCATCGGGCAGATTCCGGGCGTGCAGGCCGCCGGCGCGGGATCGGCACTACCACTCTCTCTCGTCGGCTCGGACATGGACCCGCCATTTGAGGTCGTCGGCCGGCCCGCGCCCGCCGACGGCGACGCGCCGACGGCCCGGCTCACGATTGCCACGCCGGGATACTTCGGCGCCATGGGGATTCGGCTGCTTCGGGGAAGGTTGTACACGGTGGCCGACCGAGGTGAAGGCGCAAAGGTCATCGTGGTGAGCGAGACGATGGCACGCCGCACCTGGCCCGGAGAGGATCCAATCGGGAAACAGATTCTCTCGCGGGCGGGGGGACCGCCGATGCCGCGCGAGGTGATCGGCGTCGTGGCCGACGTCCGGCACGCCGGGCATGAAGAGGCGCCGCAACCGGAGTACTACGTGCCGCACGCCCAATGGCCCTTCGGCTCGATGACTATGGTGATTCACACCACCGGGGAGCCGGCGACAATCCTCCGCCCGGCGCAACAGGTCATCTCGACCCTCGAGCCGGGGCTCACCGTCAGTGATTCCGAGACGCTCGCGGGACGGCTCGCCGAAACCCTCGCGATGCGCCGGATCATCCTGACGCTGATCGCGGTCTTCGCGGGGCTCGGCGGCGTCCTGGCCGCGCTCGGCATCTACGGCATCGTCAGCCTGACCGTGGCCCAGCGCACCCGGGAACTCGGCGTGCGGATGGCGTTAGGTGCTCTCCCCCGGAGCCTCCAAGCCTTGGTGCTCCGGCAAGGGCTCGGACTCGCCATCGGGGGGATCGTCGTCGGGGGGCTCGGTGCCCTTGGTTTCGGCCGGCTGCTCCGAGGGATGCTCTACGGAACGGCGCCAACCGACCTGCCGAGCTTTGCCGCCGCCACCGTGCTGCTGGTCGGGGCGGCGTTGGTAGCCGCGTGGGTCCCGGCGCGCCGGGCCACCCGAGTCGACCCGCTTCGCGCGCTCAGAGGGGAGTGAAGTGGATCACCCTCCCCGGGCAAGCCGGCGGAGTGCCTCGAGCTTTTCGATGGCGCTGGTCCCTTTGGACGGTGCGGCCGGCGCCACCGCGAAGAGATCCCGGATATCGAGCAGAATTTCGAGCATCAACTGGTCCCGCATGTAGGCATTGTCGAGATCGGCCATCCGGCGCTCGTCGGAGCCGGTCTTGGCCCGGTCGAACGACTCTCGGTAGATCCCTTCGAGATTGGCGAGGATGCGGTCGCGGGAGCGCATGGTTGTTCTTCTAGGGAGGAGGAAAGAGGGAGGAGGGAAGAGGGGTTCTGGAACCACGGGAATAATAAGAATGTATCTTTCGGAAGGCACTTTACCTTCTTCCCTCCTCCCCCCTCCCACTTCCCTAAGCCACCATGCTTACCGGCAAACGGGTCCTGTTCTTCGCTGCCCCGCTCTACGAGGATCTCGAGCTCTGGTACCCGAAAATTCGGCTCGAAGAAGAGGGCGCGACGACCGTCGTAGCCGGCCTCGGCGAGAAGAGCTATCAGGGCAAACGCGGCTACCCGATTACCCCGGACGCCACCGTCGACCAGGTCGAGGCAGCGAACTTCGACGGATTGGTGATTCCCGGCGGCTACGCACCGGACATTCTCCGCCGCTCGACCCGCGTGCTCGATCTGACCCGGGCCATTCATGACGCGGGCAAGCCCATTGCCTTCATCTGCCACGCCGGATGGGTCCCGATCTCCGCAGGGATCGTCCGAGGCCGCCGTGGCACCAGCGTGGGGGCAATCAAGGACGACCTGGTCAATGCGGGGATGATCTGGGAGGATTCACCGGTGGTGGTGGACCACAACCTCATCACGAGCCGCACCCCCGCCGATCTCCCCCACTTCAGCAAAGCCATCATCCGCGCGCTCAAGGGGAACTAGCCGATGTCACTCACCGAATCGCAGCAACGGGTGCACGCCTGGATCTCACAATTCGAAGAGGGGTACTTCCACCCGCTCACCAACCTGGCGCGGCTCACCGAAGAGGTGGGCGAGCTCGCCCGGGAGATCAACCACCGCTTCGGGCAGAAGACGAAGAAGGCGGAGGAGCCGCCGGGGGATATGGCGATGGAGATCGCCGATATCCTCTTCGTGCTGATCTGCATCGCCAACCGCGAGCAGATCGACCTGCAAGCGGCGTTCGACGACATGATGGCGAAGGTGGACCGGCGCGACACCTCGCGCTGGACGCTCAAGGAGGGAAGTTAGGCTTCACTCCACCCGGATCGCCTCCATCGGATCGACTCGTGTGGCCCGTGCCGCCGGGGCATGGGTCGCGAGGAGCGCGACCACGATCAGCAGCAGCGCCCCGCCGCCGACCCCGATCGGATCGGCCGGGACCACGCCGAAGAGCACGCTTTCGAGCAGCTTGCCGCCCATGACAACGCCGGCGACCCCGAGCCCCGCCCCCAGAAATCCGAGCAGAAGGGTCTGCCGCAGCACGAGGGCCCGCACCTGACGGCTCGGCGCCCCCACCGCGATCCGGATCGCGAATTCCCGCCGGCGCCGCTCCACCGAATAGGAGACGACGCCATAGACGCCGATGGCGGCGAGGACGAGCGCCGCCGCCGCGAAGACGAGCACGAGGAGCAGCATGAAGCGGGGCGTCGCCACTGCCCCGGCAAACGAACGGGCCATCGTCTCGAGCCGGACGATCGGCTGATTCGGATCGATCTCCCGCACCGCCCGCCGCATCTCGGCGAGGATGGCTTCCGGATCGCGTTCGGTGCGCACCAGGAACTGCCGGTACCCGAACTCGATGCGGCTGGCCGGATAGTAGATGGCATATTCCCCCCGGCTGCCGTCGGGCCCGCCCAGCTTGGCGGGTTCGGCAATGCCGACCACGGTCAGCCAGGAACCGTCCGCGTCGGTGCGAAACCGGCGCCCTAGCGGTGCTTCGGCGCCGAAGAGGCGCACCGCGAAAGGCTGATCGATGACCACCGGGCGCTCGGCCGAACCCTGGTCGGCCGCGTGGAACCCGCGGCCGGCCAGCAGCCGGGTCCCCGCCACGCGGAAATACGCGCTGTCCACCTGGGCGCTCGGCAGCAGGTCGAAGTCGCCCCAGGGGATCGCGTCCCTGCCCTCCGCCTGCGGCTTGACGCCGAACGAAAAGCTCGACGAGGGCGGCAGTCCGTGCGCGAGCGCGGCCCCGCTCACGCCCGGCACATGGCGGAGCCGCTCGAGGAGGCGCTCGTCGAAGTGGCTGGCCGTCGAATCGGTGTATCGGCGGTCCGAAAGCTGGAGGGCCATAATCGCCAGGCGATCGACATCGAGTCCCGGCTCGACCCGGGAGAGCTTCACGAAGCTGTGCAGCAGCAGCCCGCCCCCGCCGAGCAGGAGCACCGCGAAGGCCAGCTGCGCCACGAGCAGCGCGGACCGGATGGCACCCGCGCCGCGAGAGGAGGTGGCTCGGTTGGCGCCGATGTTCCCGCCGATATGTAGTTCCCGCCGCGACGCCTGTAGCGCCGGCAGGAGGCCGAAGCCGATCCCGGCCGCCAACGTCAGCCCTATCATCGCGAGGAGAATGCGCCCGTCGAGTCGAATCGCGTGGAAGGCCATGAACGTCACGTTGAGCGGAATGAGCGGCACCAGCGCGTCGAGCAGAAGGCTCGCCAACGCAGCCCCCAAGGCTCCGCTGACCGCCGCAATGCACACGCTTTCCGTCAGCGCCTGCCGGAAGAGCCGCATCCGGCCGGCACCGAGGGCCTGCCGAATCGCGAGCTCATGCTGTCGGACCGTACCGCGCACGAGCAGCAGATTGGCAGCGTTGGTGCATCCGATGAGCAGCACACACCCGACCCCGGCGACGAGCATCCAGAGCGCCGCGCGGGTATCGGGGTTGGCCCGCGTGCCGCCCAGCGCCGACACCTGGATTTTCCAGCCCGCCGTGAGGGGACGCTCGGCCTGAAGCCCGGGCGCGAGTGCCAGTGCGTGCGCTTGCGCCTCCGCCACGGGCAGCAGCGGCCGAAGCCGCCCGACCACCGACACCCACTTGAGCGAGGGTTGCGCGGCCTTGTCGAGGGGTACCCAGAGGCTCGGAACGCTGACGTGAAAAGTGAACCCTCGTGGCATCACCCCGACCACCGTATAGCGTTCGCCATCCAGGGTGATCGTGCGGCCGAGCGCATCCGAGGCGGCGCCGAATTTCTCCCGCCAGAAGTTGTCGCTGATCACGACCACCCGCGGAGCACCGGGTGAGATGTCGCTCTCGACCAAGGTGCGTCCGAGAGCGGCGCGGGCGCCCAACATGGCGAACATTCCCGGCGAGACCCAGGTCGGGTGGACCGTTTCGGGCTCGTCGCCGCCGGTATACTCGACGTTCCGCCGGTCGTAGAACTCGATCTGCCGGAAGATCGCAGGCTGCCCCGCCCAGACCGGGACGGCCTCGGCTGGAATATCGGGCCGGGAGTAGCCGCCCTCCTCCATGGTGCCGAGCTCGACCAGCTCCTCGGGAGCGGCGAACGGCAGCGGCCGGATGAGCAGCGCATCGACGACTGAGAGGATCACCGCGTTGAGCGCGATGCCGAGGGCGAGGGTGGTAATCAGCGTCAGGAAGAAGCGGGGGCTCCGGGCGAAGCTCCGCCGGAGGTACCCGAGATCCTGACCGACGCCGGCGAGCCATTCGCTCCGGCGCCCCGATCGCCACCGTTCCGTTGACACTCGCATGCACTCCTCCTCGATTCCCCGGCGGTCGCCGAACAGGGCGACGGCGCGGCGTTTGGCTGTGACCGGGTCGAGACCCTCGGCTATCAGCTCTTCGGTTCTCAACTCGATATGCAGCGCCAACTCATCGGCCAGCTCCTCCCGCGCGGTCAGCCGCCCCGTCGCGAGCCGAAAGAGCCTCCGCATGCGAGAGACCGCCACGCTACTCCTGACGGAGTGCGGTGAGCGGGTCCACCCGGAGCGCGCGCCGCGCCGGGACATAGGCGGCCGCCGCCGCCACCACGATCGTCACCAGGACCGCCGTCGCCAGCGTGAGCGGATCGTTAGGTTCAATGCCGTGGAGCAGCGTGCGCACCACCTTCCCGAGCACCAACGCGCCCAGCACCCCGGCCGTGAGCCCGAGGAGGACGGGCCGGGCCGTTCGGAGCACGCCGTCGCGTGTGATGGACCCGGGCGGTGCGCCAACCGCGATGCGGAGACCGATTTCCCGAGTGCGCTGGGCCACCGCGAACGCCACGACGGCGGCGATGCCCGCCGCCGAAAGCACCAGGGCGATGGCGGCAAAGAGCGCGAGCAGCACGGAGCGAATGCGCGGCAGCGCAAGGCTGTCGGCGACGATCACCGACCAGGGCTTTCCGGTAAAGGGAATACCGGGGTCGAGCCGTGCCACCGCCGCCTTGAGATCGTCGAGCACCGCAGCGGCCGGCTGACTCGAATGCACCACGAAGGTCATCGGCCGCCAAGTGTGCCGTTGCCGGTAGCTGTAGTAGATGGCGGGCGAAGGTTCGGCCGCGAGGCCGTCCTGCCGGGTATCCCCGACGACACCGACGACCGCGGCCCATGGATCCTCGCTTGAGTCCATGCCGGGAAACCTGACCCGCTGGGTGAGGGGATCGGCATCGCCGAGATACTTCCGAACGAAGGCCTCGTTGACGACCGCGACGTAAGGCGCGCCGGCCCTGTCCGCCTCGCCGAATTCGCGCCCCCGGCGGACCGGAACCTCGACGGTGCGGAAGAAGCCGGGGCCGATAATATGGAACTCGGCCGCCGCCGGAGGACCGCCCGACGCCGATGGTGTCCCTTCCACCTGGGCGCTCCCGTTGGGGCTCCAAGTCGAGAGCGGAAGCGCGTTCGTCGCGGCAACCGAAATGGTGCCGGGCCGGGCGGCAAGCTCCTCCTGGAACCGATCGTATGCGAGGGTCACCGATTCCCACGTCGGCGTGTTCGAGCCTTCTAACGGCCGGAGCGGCACCGACACCGTCATACGGTTCTCGACGGCAAACCCCGGATCGACGCCCCCGAGCCGGAAGAGGCTCCGGCCCACCAACCCGGCGGCGGCCACGAGCATCACCGCCAACGCGATCTCAACGCTCATCAGGCCATCGATGAGCCGCCGGCTCGACCGGCTGGCCGTGGTGCCGCGCGAGGGGGTGAATCCGGCGATGCTCCGGCTGGCGCGCCACGCCGGCACGATCGACGAACCCAGACCGACGAGAAGGGCCAGTCCGAGCGCGAATCCGGCGACCCGACGGTCGAGCGGAAGTTCGCCGACGAACGGGAGCATCTTGCCGACCCAGGTCGCCAACACCCCGCGAAGGGCGCCGGCAAGGATGAGCCCCGCCCCGCCGCCGATCAGGGTGAGGACCAGATTCTCGCTCGCGAAACGCCGGATGACGTCGATGCGCCGGGCACCGAGCGCTAGGCACACCCCAACTTCGTTTTGCCGGCGCACCGCGCGCGCCAGCGTGAGGTTCGTGAGGTTGGCCGCCGCGATGAGCAGGACCAGTAGGACCGCACCCTGCAGGAGCAGGAGCACCTTCTTACCGTCGCCGATCAGCTGCTCCCGAAAGGGAACGACCAATGCCCCCGCCGCGATGAAATCGGCGCCGCCCCGCTCGTTCGCCACGAGACGCCGGGTCACGACGCTAAGCTCTCGCTGCGCCGCCTGCGGCGTCACCCCCCGGGCAAGCCGGGCCACGACGCGCCAGTTATGCCCGGTGCGGCTGTCGCCGGTGTTATGCGGCTCCGCCGGCCGCCAAATCTCCGCCCAGGTCGGATAGGTGAGCGTCTTGGGCATGACGCCGACCACGGTGACCGGTATGCCGTCGAGGCGAATGGTCTTGCCGACGAGATCGCGATCGGCGCCAAAGCGCCGGGTCCAAAGGCCTTCGCCGATCACGGCCACCGGCGGCGCCCCAACCCTCGTCTCGTCCTCGGTGAACCACCGGCCCACGATCGGGGCCACGCCGAGCATGGCCGCGAAGGGACGGGAGACGACCGACGCGGGGATGTAGGCCGACTCACCCCCGCTGCCGAGCACCGACTGGTTGCTCCCGTAGTAGGCAAGGTGCGAGAAGAGGCGGGCTTCGGTGGCCCAGTCGATGGCGTTGGGCCCGGCCACCGGCATCCGGGTGCCGGTCCTCGATATCTCCCAGAGGGAGACGAGGCGGTCGGACTCGGGATACGCAAAGGGCTTGAGGAAGGCGGCGTTGAGCACGGTAAACATCGCCGTGGCGGCGCCGATGCCAAGCGCCACGATCGAGATGCCGCCCAAGGCGAAGGAGGGCTGCCGGAGGAGGCCACGACAGGCAACCCGAAGATCCTGAGCGAGACGCCGCATCGATTCACTCCTTCGGCGGCCCCGATCGGCGGCCCGGTCGATGGTTCGAAGTTCTTCGGCAATGGCCCGGCGGTCGCCGAAGAGTGCCGCCGCCCGCCGCCGCGCGGCCACCGGGTCGAGCCCGTCGGAGATCAACTCCTCGGTGCGGAGCTCCAAATGGAGCGCGATCTCGTCGTCGACCTCTTCGAGAGGAGCCGCCCGTCCGGTTGCAAGGCGAAAGAGCCGCTGGAGGCCCCGAGGCGGCGACGCCATTAGACCTTGGCCGCCGCCATGATCTTGGACACCGCGGCCACGTACCGAGTCCAGCTCGATTCCTCGCGCCGCAACTGGTCCCGCCCCAGCCGGGTGATCTCGTAGTACTTGGCCCGTCGATTGTTTTCGGTGACGCCCCAGTCCGACGCGATCCAGCCCCGCCGTTCCATCCGGTGCAGCGCGGGATAGAGCGCGCCCTCCTCGATCTCGAGGGCGTCGTCGGTGGTCTTCCGAATCCACCGGCCGACGGCGAATCCGTGCATGGGACCCCAGGAAAGGGTCTTGAGAATGAGAAACTCGAGGGTGCCCTGGAGGAGCTCGACCGGCGATGTCGGCATGGCACTCACCTAAACGGTTTAGGCCAAGCTACCGCGCTTCACCTAAACCGTCAAGGGGAGAAGGGGGAAGGTCCCGCTATTTCACTTTGACCGGCACCTGGTAGACGGCGTCGTCCCAGCGAATCGAGAGCATACCGCCGGCAAGATCGAGGGTGAACCGTTCGACCGGCGTCGCCTCCGCTCCCCGCACTAAGGGAATGCGGACCAGGTCGGTGGCGCGGCTGTACATGGTACCGAAGATCTGGGTCCGCTTGTTCACGACCAGCTGCGATTCCCCGGCGGCCGAGGGGAACATCCACAGCGTATAGGTGCCGGCCGGAATGTCGACGCCGCCTATGGTGAGATCGGCGCTGGTCGTAAAGTGGGTGGCGAAGTCGGCACCGAGGCGCCACACTCTTTCCCACGGAACCACCTCACCCCAGACCTTCCGGCCCCGTTTCGATGGGCGGCTATACTCGATCGATAGCTGCGCGGCGCCGATCGTTGCGCGGACGGTATCTCTCGGCGATATCGCGCCCAGCCCCTTCCCGCTCTTGTCCAGCTTGTCCCAGGCCATCGCGAACGTCTCGGCATTGAACGCCGGTACGCGCACGATCTTGTACCGGTAGGTGGTCCCGGTCCAGTCGGCACGGATCAGTTGGCCGGCGGCGTCGAACTTGTATCCGTGCCTGGCTTGGCCGAAGTAATCAATTTCGGCGGAGTCGGTGCCGACGAACCAGGCCCGCGGCCGCTGCGGCGCCTTCTGGAAGTTCCCCATGGTCAGGAGGGAAACGTAGGCCTGGGAATCGGGGGCGGTGCGCCGGCGGGCATCGGCGAGGGCGTACTGGTACATCAAATAGGAAACACCGAGATATGGAAGCCCAGGCGACGGATAGGCGCCGATGGGGGTGGCCATCCGCGTCGTGGCCATCGCACCGTCCTGGAGCGACTCGCGTACCAGGCTGTCCGCCATGAACGTCATCGAACCGGCCATCCCGTTGGTGCGAAACGGCGTCCCGTCGGGGGCCTTGGTTTCCATTTCATAGCGGATCGGCCGCTCATCGGGGCCGAAGGTCATGGTATACCGCATCACCCGAGTAACCGGCGACCGGGTGATGACGGTGCCTTCGACCTTGTTCCCGCTCCGGCGAAAGGTCTCGATTTGGACGGTATCGGCACCGAGTGTTGCCACGAAACCGCCCGACTGCGCCGTAGCAGCCGGAGCTATGACCAAGGCCAAACAGAGAAAGAGCGCCATTCTCGGACGCGCGACAGCCATATCGACCTCTAGGGAGGAAAGAGATTCGCTATTTGACAGGTGCCGGGCCGGTGCCGGCCCGCGTACTACCCATACGAGGGATGGGGGAGGCGGGTGTCAGCGCAGCTCGATTAGTCCGACCGAATGGCACTCAGCGGATCGACCCGCAGCGCGCGCCAGGCTGGAATCAGACACGCCAGGAAGGCAGTCACCCCGAACGTCAGCGGGGCGACCAGGTAGGTGAGCGGATCGACCGGTTCCACCCCGTAGAGCATCGATTCCATGAGGCGGCTCAGCCCGAATGCGGCCCCTATTCCCCCGACGAGTCCGAGCACAATGGGAACCGCGGCTTGCTGGAAGACCAGGCGTATCACGCCGGCCCGGGGAGCACCGAGGGCAACCCGAACACCGATCTCCCTGGTGCGGGAGTTCGTGACGTAGGAGAGCACCCCGTAGATCCCGATGGCCGCCAGAAAGAGGCCAAACCCGGCGAAAGCGCCGAGCAGCGTCATGATGAAACGGCGCAGCTGCAGCGTCTCGGCACGGCGGCGCGACATCGACGAAAACTCGGCGGCAACGTTGGGATCGATTGCTTTGATCGCCTGACGCACGGCCGGCACCAACGCCAGCGGATCACCCGTCGTGTGGACCATGAGTGTCATCATTTGCAGACGGTCGGGACGCTGCCGGAAGTAGACAAAGTGCTCCGGCCGCGGAGCGCTTTCGAGAGACCAATACCGAATATCGTTGACCACGCCGATGACGGTGAACCAGACATCAGGGTGGCTGTCCCAGCTCTTTGCCCGGAACCGCTGTCCGATTGGATCCTTCCCCTTCCAGTACATGTCCGCCATCGTCTGGTTCACGAGGCTGACATGGGGATGCGTCGAATCGTCGAGCGCCGTGAACTCCCGCCCGCGCAGTACGCGGATGTCCATCGTCGCGAAATAGTCGTCCGTAACCAGCCGGTACCCGCCGGAGGCCATTCCCTCCCAACCCTCGACCTCGAGATACCCCGAACCGGCGACACCGAGCGGCACCATGTTCACCGCAGATGCGGCCCGAACGCCGGGTAGGGCGCGGACATCCGTCATGAGCCGGTCCCAGAACAGATACGACGGATCCGCCCGCCGGTACAATGACACCGAAGCCGTCAGCACATTGTCGATTCGTACCCCGGGACTCTCGGCGAGCACCTTCTTGAAAC
>JABFSM010000022.1 GCA_013140635.1 Gemmatimonadales bacterium | reverse complement strand
GCTCAGGACATAGTCGACGATCCGGGCCGGGATATCGACGCCGGTCGGGGTCACACTGTTCCTGAACTCCATGGTGTAGTTGATCTCGTTGACGAGGAGACCGCCCGGGCTCTCGAAGAGATCGAGCGCCACCACGCCGCCGCCGACCGCTCGCGCTCCGGCAACGGCTACGCCGGCCAGCTCGTCGGTGACGGGACAGACGGTGGCCTGGCCCCCCCGCGCCGTATTGGTGATCCAGTGAGAAGAAGCGCGGTAAACGGCGGCGATGCACTCGTCTCCGACCACGAATGCACGGATGTCGCGGCCCGGTTTGTCGATAAAGCGCTGGATGTAGAAGATCGAATGGTGGTAGCTCCCCAGCACCGTCTTGTGCTCGAGGAGGGCTTCCGCGGCATCACGATCGTTCACCTTGGCCAGGAGGCGCCCCCAAGAACCGACCGCCGGCTTGAGAACGACCGGGTAGCCCATCTCCTCGATGGCCGCGATCGCCGATTCGGTGGTGAAGGCCACCCGCACTTCGGGTTGGGGCACCCCATGCTCCTCGAGCGCCACCGAGGTGAGCAGTTTGTCGCCGCAGGTGGCGGCCACCGCCGACGAATTGACGCAGACGATCCCCTGGCTCTCCAATAGCCGTAGGGCGTGGAAGGCGCGGGAGTGATTGATACAGCGCTCCAGCACCACGTCGACGTCGATCTGCTTCTTGCCGAGGGTCACGACGAGGGCGCGGTCGTCGATCATCACAACTGTGACGCCGCGCCGTTCGAGCTCGGCCAGGAGCATCTTCTCTTCCGGGCGAATGACCGAATGGAGGAAGCCAACCCGAAGGGTCATTGACCCCAATCCTCTTCGGCCACCGGGGCCTCACGCACCTTGGGCGGCGTGAGGCTCTCGATCTCCAGTTCGGTGCCGCAGTCTCTGCAGCGGAGCAATTCCGACACGACCGCATCGGCGGGCAAGCTGACCACGGCATCACAGACGGGACACGACACGGGCACGCACCACCTCCATCGGGGCTGAGAACGGAGGGAGTCTGTACCGGCGGTCCGGCGGCGCCAACTTTCTCGCGAAAATGCTCAGGAAATCGCACAGAGTGTTAAATTTTGCGATGCGACGAATCAGCGAAGCGGTGGAGGAGGAGGTCCGGCGCACCGCCTTTCTGGAGGGGGCGCTGGCCGACGGGCTGATCAACTACTCCGCCCTGGCCCGGCGGCTGCGGCCCAGACTCGAGCGCCAGTTGCTCCGGAAGGTGAGCGTGGCCGCGATCGGGATGGCGCTACGCCGACTGGAGCCGAGGGTGGCCAGGCGCACCGGCCCCCGCCCGAAGGGGGGAGCGCCGGAGCTCACCGTTCGGTCGAACCTGATGGAGTTCACTTTCCGGAACAGCCCGACCCTCCGGGCCAAGCAGCGCCGTCTCCTCGCTCGGCTCGCCAACCGCCCCGACGCCTTCGTGACCTATACCCAGGGCGTCTCGGAGGCGATGCTGATCGTGAGCGCCGACCTGGAGCGGGCGGTGGAGGAGCTGTTCCGCGGGGAGGCGCGGGTGGCCACGCTCCGGCACCTATCGGCGGTGATTCTCCGGCTCTCGCCCGCCATCGTCCGAACCCCGGGGGCGTACTACCGGATCTTGAAACAGCTCGCCTGGGAGAACATCAACATCGTCGACGTGGTGTCGACCTATACGGAGTTCACCATCGTCTTGGACGATAGTCAGGTGGGGGCGGCGTTCGCGGTGCTGCGGGAGGCTCGTCCGGTGGCCGACACCACCTGAACACCGAGTTTCCTTAGCCGCTCCACCCTACCTGGGTGGAGCGATTGCCGGCGGCTCGACCCCGGTGCCGAAGTACCATCCGTGGTAGGCGGCAGATTCATGAAAATAGAGGCCCTTTGCGCCACCCCTCGCTCTCCAGAATGCCGATTGGACCGGCAGCAGGAAATGGGGCGCATCCCGCCCTCCACGTAAGGGCAGGTACCATGCGTGTCCTCCCGCCTGCTCGTCGGGTTTGGGTGTGTGAAATCTCCACATCGCTTCCGAGATCGTCGAATCAGTATCCAGAAGAATTGCACCCGAGAGGTACGGCCGGTCGCGAAGCCGGCTACAAAAGACGATCCCCTTTGTGCCGGTCGTTTCAGAAACACCAAAGTTCTGCAGCTGTCCGAATGCCTCCTGAACGAAGTGATCGGGCTGCCATCTATGAAAGGAGGGGTACCACCACTCGAAATGCGTGCCGAGTGGATCGGGGCTGAGCTCGCCGTTCGGTGAGCGCCGAGAGCGCGCATACCCGTCCGATCGGAGCGCTTGATAGCCTGCATCTCTTGCCGACCCATGAAGCCCCATCGTCGCGGGCTGATGCCGAGACTCATTGACATGCCCCAGCTCATCCTGATACGCGGAACCCTGCGCGAAGCTGACTCGCACCGCCAGCCCAACCCACATAGGAGAGAGATCGTACTTCTTCCGCACGATTTGCCAGAGCCGGCGGGCCTCCGGATCATCGCGTGAAGGGCATCGCACCTTGATCAGCACCGCCATCAGTTCCGGCAGGGGTACGGGCGCGGCGGAGAGCTGAAGTGTCACGACGCTGTCTGACGTGGTCCATTTCAGGGAGAGCGGCTGGAAGCCAATGGCCCGGGCGACGATTGCATCGGCCAAGGCAGAGCTCTCCGCAGCCAGACGAAAACGGCCCGCCTCGTTAGAGAGCGCTCTCGCTACTTCCGCTCCCCGGCTCCAGAGTGCGACCATGGCTCCCTGCAACGGCCGGCCGGTCTGATCGGTAACGATCCCGCGCACCTGACTGTGGCCTGCTTGGGGCGCGAGTACCAGTACAGAGAACAGCGTGCCGGTCAGGCGCATGCCTACCGCCCGGGAAGCCCAGTCACTCGATACCGAACCAGGACATTCTCACCCCGCGTGACTTCACTCTTCACCCACACACGATCGCCATGCACCGCGAGCAGTACAGAGGCCTGCGGGAGGACGACTCGACCGAGGAAGGCACCGGAGGGCTGGAAGATCTCATAGGTCGTGGTTTCCCGAATGGTCAACAAGGGCCGCGGATCCCCCGCCGGCCGAGGTGGAATGTTCTGCTTGGCGGCCGTGGTGTAGACGTCGACCCAGATCCGTCCCAGGTGGTCGACGAACAGGTCGCGAATGGGCGGCTTGGTGCGAGGGATCTTCGCGATGCCGCTCGCATCGGGCCGACTCGCATTGTAACGAGCCCACGCCTCCCACTCGTCTCGCTCCTTTCCCTCGATCGGCAGCTGAGGGCTGGGCCGTTCGATGACCGACTTTGTGCCGCCCTCCGGCTCGACGCTGATCCGATACGTGGTGGAGCGTGCCGTGGCCAAGCCGCCAGCAGGCAACGGAGCAAAAATGGTCTCGTCGACGAAGCTCGACCGCATCCCGTCGGCGGTGTTGAGGTGGAACGCCATTCCAAAACTCTGATTGCGTGTGAGAATCGAATCGATGACGGTCCCGTCAACCCGGTAGCGGACATACTGCGTTGCCCATCGCTCCCCTGCACTCGTCGGACGGCCTCTGGCGTACAGAATCGAGATTCGCCTGAGGGCGTCGACAAAAAACTCCTTGTCCCCAAAGTGGGCACTGCCTCGAAGCCCAACTTGCCGGCGGTACTTGCCTGCGGTATCGAAGATGGCGATTCGCGCGTTGCCGGGATCGTAGACGAGGAGCAGGCTGTCTCCATGCATCGCCATACCCAGCACCTGGCGATACTCGCCGGGCCCGGCACCGCTCCGCCCAACCGGCCCGACATACAATCCATTGCGATCGTAACGGCGAATCTGCGTGTCCGAGAGATCGAAGAGAACGAATCCACCGGATGGCAGCACGGCCATCTGGTCAACCAGACCCAGGGCATACTCCGGCGGACCATCGGGGGTGCCGACCGAGATCTCGCGTGAAAGCGCGAGGGCCGAGCCTCCACTTTGGGCGGCTGCGCAGAGCGGCTGAGCCAGGAGTCCTGCCACGACCAGAAAATTCGGGAAGCGACGATCAGTCATAGCCCGCCCTCTTCACGCGTAGTGGATAAAACTGAAGGTGGTAAAAGCCATCCGCGTCTTTCATACTCGCCAAGAGCCCGTCCCTATCAATCTGAAGCACCTGGGCACCGATCGGGAGTGGGACGTCCGACTCCCAGCGGCCAGTGCTGTCGAACACGCTCGCCATTCGACGTTCGCCAATTCCAGGCTCGCCGAACTCCGCCCATGTCCGCCCGTCCTGAGAGAGCCAGACCGC
This sequence comes from Gemmatimonadales bacterium, assembly GCA_013140635.1. Classification (GTDB taxonomy): domain Bacteria; phylum Gemmatimonadota; class Gemmatimonadetes; order Gemmatimonadales; family GWC2-71-9; genus JABFSM01. Next base: position 6,758 of record JABFSM010000022.1, on the reverse strand, counting down.
CGCAACGGCGGGGCGCACTCGGCTGGTCGACACCTCAAGGAGCCTCGCAAGGTGCTGCACATTGGGCTTGCGACTCTCGACCAGTTGCTCGAATTCGCGGCTCGACACGGCCCTCGGCTCCGCCTTGCGGCGCACGATCATCCGGAGCCGGCCTGTCATATCGAGGAGATGGACTTCGAATCGATCGCCGGCTGCATAGACAATGCCCCCGCTACTCTGATGATACGAAGGGATAGGAGCCAAGAGGGGTTGGCCGATGCTCCAGTTGGGGTTGGCGGGATGACGAATAGTGAGACCGCTGAGGAAGCTGAACAGCGAGTCCCACGGCTCCGAAGCAGTCCGGGCGCGAAAGAGCGTTATCCAGCCACGCGCGGTTAGCGCTCCGCTCTTCGAGGACTCCGCTAGGCGCGTCGACACCAGGAGGGAGCCATCTGCCAGCACACTCCGCAGCGAGGCAGTCGGTCTCCCCCCGGGGGATACCAATAGGCCTAGGGCGGAGAATCTAGGCGCGGGACTCCACCGCTGCAGCCGCTGCGTCCCCGGCTCGAAGGTGACGAGACTGTCCCCCGGGCCCCGATAGACCCAGCCCAACGCCTCGAACTCACCTGGCCCACCTCCCTTCCGGCCCACGGTTGCGAGCAGCCTGCCGTGGCGATCGAATACCTTGAGCTCAGTCGTCGCCCAGCCGGCCGCGACAATCCGGCCATCGGACAGGCGAACCGCGGAGATGGGGCTGAAGAACTCTCCGGCCGATCCGGGCCCGATATCGACAACCGGCAGAGAATCGAACGCAAGCACCGGCCCACTCGCCCGGTCGTTCTCGACGATGCGGACCCCAGCGCTATCTCGCGACTGGCTTGGCCCCACTGGCGGTTGCCGACAGGCTACGCCCACAAGACCGATGGTGAACCAGAGCGGCGCTCGGCGCCACCCCTGCAATGCGCTCAACGCGATTGTCCTGCGGCCAACAGGGCATAGACCTTAAGGCCTTCCCCCTTGGCCACCTCCACCGCCCGGCGCACCTCCTCCACCTTGTTCTTCGGGTTAGTCTCGAGGAAAAGAATCTTCTCCGGGCGCTCCGAATAGATCGCCTTGAGCTGAGCCTTGAGCTGTGCCCAGGGCACCACTTGGTGATTGATCGACAGCACACCACTCTCCGACAAACGGAGAACGATATTCGTCGGCCGCCCCTGAAGCTCCCTGGGAGCGATAGCGAGGCCAGGCACCTGCTGCGCGATTCCAGGTGTGTCGAGGTGGCCAAAGCCGAGAACGAACAGCACGAGAAGTGAGCGAGGAGCTGGCTGCATGGAACCTCCGGCTGAAATGGGGACCCATCCAAGGTCGGCAATCCCCCTCGCATTACGGTGACTCTTGGATGACAATACTATGACGCTCTGGTGTCACAGCCCCGCCTGGTTCTGGGCAGCGACCTCTTTCGCTCCGACGCGGCCCTTTCGAGAAACAAACGGCTCCTCCTTCCCGTCATATGCAACTGCCGTGGTTCCAACCGCTTACCCACCCACAAGGGCGCCGAGCATCAACGGAATGACGACCAGCCGACCACTCGCCTTTCCAGCCACCGCCATCCTGGCTACGCTGGCGATCTCCGCCTGCGGAGGGGCGGAATCGCTCGTCAACGTCTTCCGCTCCGAGTCGGCCCACGAGGAGTACGTCCATACCCTGAAGACCGGCGGGCTCGAGCGGACCGCCCTCGGCCGCGATTGGATCGACGCCGCCAACCGCGCCATCGCCGCACCGCTCGCCGCGCCGCTCCCCTTCCGGGAAACGGGCTACTTCGCGCCCCAGGTGCCGGCCGCGGTCGGTTACCGCTTCGACCTTCGGCGGGGGAGGAAGCTGGTCATCAGCGTGAACTTCGAGGCCGCCTCCGCCGCCCGCCTCTTCGTCGACCTCTTCCGGCTCGACCGCGACGCCGACTCCAACGCGGCGTATCGGGTGGCGAGCCTCGCCGCCGGCGACTCGACCCTCGCCTACGACGTTCGGCGCGACGGTACCTACCTCCTCAGGATTCAGCCGGAGTTGCTCCGCGGCGGGCGGTGGACCGTCGTCCAGCGCACCGAAGGGACCCTCGGCTTTCCGGTGCCGGGGTTCGGCGTGCAGGCCATACGGAGCAAGTTCGGCGTGGACCGGGAGGCGGGGCGGCGGCGGCACCAAGGCATCGACATCTTTGCGCGCCGCGGCACGCCGGTGGTGGCGGTGGTGGACGGTTATGCAGCACCCGGCACCAACACGCTCGGCGGCAATGTCGTCTGGCTCCGAGACGGACGGAGGGGCCGGAGCTTCTACTATGCCCATCTCGACCGGTGGGCGCTCGAGGCCGGGCAGGCGGTCAAAGCGGGAGACACCGTCGGCTACATCGGCACCACGGGCAATGCCCGCACCACGCCGCCGCATCTGCACTTCGGGATTTACGAAGGGGGCCCCGCCGACCCCCTTCCCTTCCTCTCACCGGAGGATCCGGCGCCCGGCCCGGTGCGGGCGCCGGTGGAACAGCTCGGGCAATTGGTGCGCGTCACCGTCGTAGATGCCGTTATGCGCGCCGGGCCCACCGGACGCTCCGACACCCTCGCCCTCCTGGCTCGGGGGACGGTCGGCCGGGTCACCGGGGCCTCGGGATCCTCGCTCCGGATTGCCCTCCCCGAGGGGACGGCGGGCTACCTGGACAGCCGGGCGGTGGTGCCGGCCGATCGCGACGCCCCGCGCGTAGCCCTCGAGCCGGGATCTTGGCTCCGGGAACTCCCCGACAGCGCCGCGCCGCTCGCCTTCCTGGTGGATGCCGCGGAGGAGGCGGTGATCCTCGGCACCTTCGGCGGCTTCGAATTGGCCCGGCTGGACGATGGGCGGCTCGGCTGGTCCGTGGCGCGGGGCGGTCGCTTCGAGCGCCCGCGCGGCGGCGCCTTCGGCCGACGTCGTTAGGTGTTCCGGCCCGCCGCCCACGTCAGCGCATACTCCGCCACTTCTTCCCACCCCGCTTCGGCGGCAATCGCGTGCGACCGCCCCGGAAACTCCTTGTATTCCGTGACCGCCGCCGACTGCTTGTGCTTGTTGAAGATGGCGCGGGTGAGGCTTGGCGGCACGATGTGGTCCACCCCGCCGGCAATCAGCAGTAACGGCGCGCGATTGCCGTTCTGGAAGTTGACCTTGGTGTGCGACGAGGGGGTGAGGTTCGAGAACGCCACTTGAAAGAGGGGGCGCCCCGGACCGGGAATCGCCTCTCGCTCGTACAGCGCGCGGGCGTCCTGCTCCGGCCCCGCATTGGCAAAGGCGTAGCGGAACTCGCCGAAGGTGAGGGCGGCGGTACGGCCCACGTTGAACGGATTCTTGAGCACCGGGAAGGAGGCCCTGATCGCCGAAAAAGGGAGGTAGAGAATGCCATGCGGCGGTGCAGCGTCGATCGCCACGCCGGCGGCCCCGAGCCCGCGGTCCAGCAAGATCTGGGTCGTCAATCCCCCCATCGAGTGGCCCATGATGATCGGCGGCTCGTCCAGTCCGCGGATGATCCTCTCGAAATGGTCGGCAATCTCTTTGTGCCCCACCCCGTTGAGTCCGGACGGATCGCGGCGCATCGCGGCGACATCGCCGTTTAGGCCGGGCCAGGCGGGGGTGAGCACCCGGTGGCCTCGCGCCTCAAAGTAGCCCTTGAAGCCCCCCCAGCTTTGGGGGGTCATCCAGAGGCCATGGACCAAGACGATGGTGCGCGGTTTGCCGTTCATCGGGGTCCCTCCCAAGCGGAGTGGGGGTGACGGAACGGCCGAAGTTCGCGCCAGCCTTGGCGATGTCAAGCCACGATCAGGTCACTTCACTACCGTAGCGAGTGTCACAACCTGTCCCGCGTGGCGCGAGGAGTGCTCGGCCGCGTGGAAGATCAGGCCCAAGATAGTGGAGGGAAGGCGCTTCCGGCCGACTTCGCGCGGGGTCAAGAGGCTCTCGCGGGTGACCGTTCTGAGATACGCCAGGGCCGCGTCGATTGTGTCCGTTAGGTTTTCGAGCAACGACGCCAGGTCGGGGCGGTTCTCGTGCACCGCGCGCTCGGCGGAGAGAACGGCGAACTGCGCCTCCGACAGGCCTTCCCCTCGGGAATAGGTAAGCAGACGGTCGACGCTTCCCGACAGATGGGCGATATGGAATCCGATAGCAGCGACGCCACAGGGCCGAGCCCAGAGCTGCTCCGCCCTCAAGTCCTTCACAACAGCGATGACATCTTCGACGGCTTGGATCAGGGCGTGCGCGGCGGGTTGAAGGAGAGGTTCGATCCCGTCGATCGGCCCCCGGAGCCAGACTTCGGATGGAAGGGTCATGCGTTCACGCGCGCCACCGCCAGAATCTCCCCCGGATACTTGGCTCCGAATGGACTGCGGTCATAGTCACTGTAGATCTGCTCGACCTCGAACCCCGCTCGCGCCAGCAGGTGCTCCACCTCGAATCGGTAGAACCACCGCATGAGGAACGCATGGATGAGCCGCTCGGTCCGGCCATCGGGATGGGTGATGTCATAGATCAGCTCTTCCTGATTTACCTGAGTGGCCCGATCCTGCCCCACCCGCCGAAACCGCCTGACGACCGCACGTCCGTCTGGCATTGTGAATTCCGCGTCAGGCGACGACTCGACCCCGATCGGCCGAGTGAGCGCTTCGAGAGAGGGATTGAAGAGGTCGAGAATCACCTGGCCGCCGGGCACCAGGTGCCGGCGAATTGTCGCCAAACAGGCGAGCTGATCGGCAACGGTGATGAGGTGCTGGAAGGGGCGAAACGGCAGGGTCGCCAGCGTGAAGCGCCGGTCCAGCTCGAAGTGGCGCATATCCCCTTCGACCAGCGTCACCCGGGCGCGTACCTCGACGGGCTCCTTCTCCAGCTCTCTCCGGCAGGTCGCCAGCATGCTGGATGAAGCATCCAGGCCGGTGATTTCCACTCCGGCCCGGGCAGTCGGAATCAACACTCGACCGGTCCCGGACCCGATCTCCAGAACCGGAGAGCCCGCCGCCCGCGCCTCTTCCACGAAGAACCCGACGTCGGGCCGAGTCCGGTAGACCGAGACATGGTCGTAGAGCTCGGCGATTTCGGCGTATTCGTCCATGCGGCAAATCTAGACGAGAGATTGCTTCGGGGCTTCGCCCCTCGCAATGACTGGCCGGGGGCCTCGCGATGACCGGACGTGAGCCCCCCGACCCCGTCTTTTACGCAACCTCTTCAGGAACCCTACGCCCCCGCCTGAAGAGGGACCATGCGCCACACAGCCACCTCCCTGCTCCTCGCTGCACTCGCGATCTCCGCCTGCAAGTCCAAGGGGTCACCCGGGCCCACCGAGCCGGGGCCGACGCCGGCCATCGCCCTGTCGATTTCCACCGGCGGCGCGACCGTGGTCCAGGGCGGCACCACCCCGGTGTCGGCGACCCTCACCCGGAGCGGCGGGTTCACCGGGGATGTCCTCCTCACCGTGGATGGGGTTCCCTCTGGGGTCACCGGCAGCGTCTCCACTCCGGTCACCAGCGGCGGGACGACCTCCGCCACGATCACGATCGCGGTGGCCGCCTCCACCGCCCCCGGCACCTATAGCTTGACCGTTCGAGGGACCGGGTCAGGCGTTGCCGCGGTGTCGGCGCCGTTCACGCTCACCGTCACCCAAGCCCCCGATTTCTCGCTCGCGATCACCCCGGGCAGCGCGAGCGTTACTCAGGGGCTCACCAGTACCTCGATTGCCGTCACCATCACCCGCACCAACTACACCGACCCCGTTGCCCTTGCCCTCGGCGGCACGGTGCCGGCGGGCGTCACCGCGACCTTTACCACCACCTCCTTCACCGTCACCGTCGGGCCGGCAACGGCACCGGGCGTCTACAACCTGAGCGTCACCGGCACCGGCACCCCGGGCACCAAGAGCACCCCGTTCGTCCTTACGGTAGTCGCGGCGGGGAGCTTTGCCCTCGCCATCACTCCCGTTGGCGGGGTGAGTGTCGAGCAAGGCACCCCCAACAGCTCGAAGACGGTGACTATCACCCGCACCAACTACACCGGAAGCGTCACGCTCACCGCGGAGAATCTTCCGGCTGGGCTGACCGCGGAGTTCGACCCCAACCCGACCGCGGCCAACAGCTCGATCCTGACGCTCACCGCCACCGGTGCCGTGGCACCTGCCACCTATAGCATCACGATTCGCGGCACCGGGCCGGCCTCGCTCCGCGCGCCGGGCGGCTTGGAGAGTCTGGAAGCCACGACCACGCTTGCGGTCACCGTCACCGCGCCGACCGGCACTTTCTCTCTTGGCTTGGCTCTTTCCTGTGGCGCCATCACGATTCTCCAGGGAGCGGTGGATGATAGCCGAGTGGTGACGATCAACCGCACCAGCTTCGCGGCACCGGTGGGGCTCGCCGTCGACGGGTTGCCCGCCGGGCTCACCGCCGGCTTCGCGTCGAGTCCGACCACCGGCACGACCTCTCGCCTCACGCTCACCGCGAGCGCCGCCGTGGCGCCGGGATCATACAACTTGACCATTCGCGGCACCGGCCCCGCCCTGCTGCGGGCCCCTGGCGCGCCGAACGCCATCCTGGCCTCGGTACCCCTTACCGTAACCGTGGCGGCGGGCGCCGCGGCTACACCGGACGTGCTCGACTACGACTTCGCGACGGGGCTCATGGGGTGGGCACCGGGGCTCTCCTGCCCCAGTCAGGCGCAGCCCGACTGGGGTGCGGTCATCGTCCAGGAGCAGATGTTCGTGATGAACGGACGGGGCCCTGCGGGGAACG
>JABFSM010000116.1 GCA_013140635.1 Gemmatimonadales bacterium | reverse complement strand
TTCCCCAGCTGATGTTCGATTCGGCGGCGCGGCCCCGCGTCGGTCAGGCGCGCCCACGTGGCGCCGTCGTACGTCCACGTTTCGGCCGAGGCGGCCTCCATGCCCCCTCCGTGCAACACCACCGCGCGCCGCACGGGGTCGTAGACCATCGCGGTGTGATCTCGGGGGGTCCCGAGGCCGGGAATCCGCACCTGCGTCCAGCGGGTACCATCCCACTCCCAGGTATCGTCGAACGAGGGAGCGTCAGGCGCGAGCAGGCTCAAGCCGCCGTATACCACGACACGACGCCGGCCGGCGTCGTAGGCCATCCCGTGCAGCGCGCGGGCGGGCGGGCCGCCGTCGGCCACCTTGGCCCAGCGTTCCCCATCCCATTCCCAGGTATCGCCGAGCACCTTCCCGGCGGCAATGCCGCCGAAAAGGACAACGCGGTCGCGGCCGGCGTCGTACACCATCCCGCCTCCCGAGCGCGCGGGACCGCCCGAGGCGACCTGCCGCCATACGGCGCCTTCGCGAACCCAGCTGTCGCCTAGCGCGCCGTCGGTCCGCGTGTCGCCGCCGAAAAGGAAGAGCCGGCGCTTTGCGGATTGGTACACGATCGCGGGGCCGTTGCGCGCGCTGGGCGACGGGCCCGTCGCGCGCGACCAGGTGGTGCCATCCCATTCCCAGGTGTCGCCCACATAGCCGATCCCCCCGTAACCGCCGAACACCACCAGACGGTTGCGGCCCGCATCGTATGCCGCACCAACGGAATAGACGGCGGCTGGTGCATTCTGTGCCGCGACTGGATGGAAGGGAGTGGTGGCGAGCGGGATTGCGAGAGTTAATGACAAAACGAGTACTGCGCGCATGCTGTCGGCCTCCGTCAGGATGCCACTCCTGACGGATGACCGAAAGCCGAAGTTTCCTCTACTTGTTCTCCGCTCTCCCGCGCAAACGGCTGTGCTTCTTCCCGTAGAAGAAGTAAATCACCAATCCGGCCAGCAGCCAGAGACCGAACCGCTTCCAGGTGACGGCGGGAAGCTGGAACATGAGGTAGAGGCAGGCGAGGATCGAGATGATCGGAGTATACGGCACCCCGGGCACTCGGAACGGGCGGTGGCGGTCGGGCTCATGGCGCCGGAGCAGGATCACGCCGAGCGATACCAGCACGAAGGCAAAGAGGGTGCCGATGTTGGTGAGGTCGACCACCTCCGCGATATTGGCGAACGCGGCGAACGTCGCCACGAAGAGGCCGGTCAAGATCGTGCCGACGTAGGGCGTCTTGTATTTGGGGTGCACCTTGGCCATCACGGGCGGGAGCAACCCATCGCGAGCCATCGAGAAGAAGATCCGCGGCTGCCCGAGCTGGAAGACGAGCAGGACACTCCCCATCGCGATCACGGCGCCCAGCGCCACGATGAATCGAGAAGCATTGATGAGCGCCGGCGGCCCGTTGGCGTGGGCGAGCGCGGTGATCATCGGCTCCGGCGTTCCCAGCGTGTTCCACGGCGCGATCCCGGTCATCACCAGCGACAGCGCGATATACAGCACGGTGCAGATCACCAGGCTCGCGATGATCCCGAAGGGCATGTCCTTGCCGGGGTTCTTGGCCTCTTCGGAGGCGGTCGAGACGGCGTCGAAGCCGATGTAGCTGAAAAAGATGATGGCGGCACCGGCGCTGATGCCGGCAAAGCCGTTCGGCGCGAACCCGCCGAGGGCGGGGTTGGTCCAATTCGCGGGGCGGATCAGGAAGGCGCCGACCGCGATGAAGAAGAGAATGATCCCGATCTTGAGCAGCACCATCGCATTGTTGGTGTTGGCCGACTCCTTGATGCCGATCACCAGCACGACGGTGATGACCGCGACGGAGAGAAACGCGGGAAGATTCGCGATGATCGGAAAGCCGAAGAGGTGCGGCGCCGTGCTCACCGCCGACGCGAAGTAGGTACTCGCCGCGTCGGTGGCCCCGGCCGCGACGGCGGCCACCGCGGCATGCGCCGTTCGCGGATCGGTGGCCAGCCACGCCGGAATGTCGATTCCGAAATGGCTCACCAGCTCGCGAAAATAGCCCGACCAGCCGATCGCCACGCCGATATTCCCCACCGCATACTCGATGACGAGATCCCAACCGATGATCCACGCCACCAGTTCGCCGAGGGAGGCGTACGCATAGGTATACGCGGAGCCCGAGATCGGGACCATCGCCGCGAACTCCGCGTAGCAGAGCGCCGCAAAGCCGCAGGCGACCGCCGTCAGGAGGAAGGAGAGGACGATCGCGGGGCCGGCGCCGGGCCGTGCGGCGTCGCCGACGATGGCGGTGCCGGTGGTGGCGAAGATGCCGGCGCCGATCGTGGCCCCGACGCCAAGCGCGGTCAGATGCCACTTGGTGAGGTGGCGCTTCAATCCTCCCCGTTCGGCGATGTCCTTTTCACAGTCCGCGACGGACTTCCGGCGGAAGAGCTGGCTCATCGGGGCCTAACCCTCTTGGGTGGGAAGAGTCAGAATGAAATGCTGACGGTGGTGACGCCGGGAACCGGTTTGCCTTCGGGTGAACGCGCCGGGCGGAAGCGATAGGCGCGCATGGCGTCTTCGAGCTTTCGGGCGTAGCCGCGGTCCGAGATCTCTTCGGAAAAGAGGACGCGGTCCACCCGGCCGTCGCTCTGGACGAAGAAGGTAACTGCGATCGTATGCCCGCGCATCGACCTCGGATACTCGAACGGGGGGAGAATCACCCGGAGCGGCTCCGGCCCCCGGGCCGCAGTCTTGGCCGAATCGGCCGGAGGCCCTCCCCCGCCTCCGCTCCCGGGGCCGCTCCCCGGGCCGGTACCGGGGCCGCTTCCGGTACCGGTGCCTCCACCGGTTCCACCGCCGCTCCCCGCCGTGGCGGTGGAGTCGGGCCGAGGGGCAATGGTATCGGCGGGAGGAACGGTTTCGACGGGGGGAATAGTGGTCGGGACGGCAACCGGTATGGGTTTGACCGGCGGTACCTTGGGGGTCGCTTGGGTCTTAGGGGGCGCGTCCGGCAGGGCGATCATAGTCACCTGGCGCCCTCCACCGCCCCCCATCGGCCGGCCCATGTTCTGATCGAGCGCCGGGGGGCTGTCCCAGAAGCCGCCGCGGGTGAGCTCCACCACAAGGAGGGCCAGCACCAGATG
>JABFSM010000286.1 GCA_013140635.1 Gemmatimonadales bacterium | reverse complement strand
CGTCCCCCCCCCCGGGGCGCATCGGCGGCGGAAGCCGGATTCTCTTCGAGGGCACGGACCTCACGAGCGCCGGCCAAGAGACTCGGCGTGGGGTCCGCGGAGGGCGCATCGGTATGGTGTTCCAGAACGCCGCCACCAGCCTCAATCCGGTGCTTTCGGTCGGCGCGCAGATCCGGGAAACGGTGCTCGCGCACCATCGCCTTACCGGCCGGGAAGCGCGGGACCGCGCGGTGGCTCTCCTCGCCGAAACCGGCATGCCCGATCCGGCGCGCCGCTACGGCGCCTTTCCTCACGAGCTCTCCGGCGGACAGAAGCAGCGCGCGCTCATCGCCATCGCCCTGGCGGGCGAGCCCTCCCTCCTCATTGCCGACGAACCGACGACCGCGCTCGACGTGACGGTGCAGGCGCAAATCCTCGAGCTGATCGACCGGCTGCGGGAGCGGCGCGGCATGGCGGTTCTCCTGGTGACGCACGACCTCGGCATCGTGGCGCGCCGCGCCGACCGGGTCGTGGTGATGCTCGCCGGGCGAATCGTCGAGGAGGCGCCGACCCGCGACCTCTTCACCCGGCCGGCGCACGAGTATACCCGCGCCCTGCTCGGCGCCGTGCCGCGCCTTACGGGAGCGCGGCTTTCATGAGCGCCCCCCGGCTCGAGGTGACCGACCTGGCCGCCTCGTACGTGGCGGGTGGGTTCTTCCGAAGCGGCAGGCGGCGGGTGTATGCGGTCAACGGCGTGAGCTTTGCGCTCGGCGCCGGCGAAACCCTGGGCCTCGTCGGCGAATCGGGCTCCGGCAAGACGACGCTCGCGCGGGTGATCCTGCGCCTCACGCCCGCGTCGGGCGGCCAGGTCCGCTTCGAGGGCACCGACCTGCTCTCGCTCGACCGAGAGGGGTTGCGGGCCATTCGGCGGCGGATGCAGGTCGTCTTCCAGGATCCGTACAGCTCCCTCGATCCCCGCATGCGGGTCGGAGAGACGGTGGCCGAAGGACTCCTCATCCACCGCCTGGTGCCGCGGCGCGAGGCTCCCGCCCGGGTGGCGGAGTTGCTCGACGAGGTCGGGCTCCCCCCGGCGCTCGCCGAGCGTTTTCCCCACGAATTGAGCGGCGGGCAGCGGCAGCGAATCGGCATCGCGCGCGCGCTCGGGGTCGACCCGTCGCTGGTGATCTGCGATGAGCCGGTATCGGCGCTGGACGTGTCGGTGCAGGCCCAGGTGCTCGCGCTCCTGGCCACTCTGCAGCGAACCCGCGGGCTCTCCTTTCTCTTCATCGCCCACGATCTGGCGGTGGTGCGGCAGATCGCCCATCGCATTGCGGTGATGTACTTCGGGCGCATCGTCGAGCTGGCGCCGGCCGACGAGCTGGTCGCCAATCCGCGGCATCCCTACACCGTGGCGCTCATCTCCGCGGTTCCCGAGCCCGACCCCGACCGCCGCGGCGAACGGATCGTCCTCGAGGGCGACCCGCCGGCGCCCACCCTGCTCCCTCGCGGCTGTCCCTTCGCGCCGCGATGCTTCCATGCGCGCAAAGACGCGCGCTGCGAGCGGGAACACCCCGAGCTCCGCCCCGTGGCCGGGACTCTGGTTGCCTGCCACCATGCCGAGGTAGACGCCCGGCCACTCACTCCATACCCCTAACCCCTCACTCCTATGCCCACTGATCTTTGGCTCGTCGACGCCTTCACCGACGCGGCGTTCGGCGGGAATCCCGCGGGGGTATGCTTCCTCGGCGAACCGAAACCCGACGAATGGATGCAGGCGCTCGCCCGGGAACTGAATCAGGCGGAGACGGCGTTCCTGCTCCGTGCCGACGACGGATTCGATCTGCGGTGGTTCACCCCCGCCGTCGAAGTCGCCCTTTGCGGCCACGCCACGCTCGCGAGCGCGCACTTTCTCTGGGCCGAGCACCATCTCAAGCCCAAGGCAACGGCCAAGTTCAACACCAAGAGCGGCCGCCTGACGGCCAAGAAGAAGGACGGCTGGATCCTGCTCGATTTTCCGGCGACCCCGGCGGTCGAGACGGAGCCGCCCCCCTACTTGCTCGATGCGGTCAAGGCGCCGGGTGCGCCGGTACTCAAGACCCCGTTCGACTACCTCGTGGTGACCGACGACCCGAAGGAGCTCCGGGCCCTGACCCCCGATTTCCGGCTCCTCAAAGCCATCGAGAGCCGCGGCGTCATCGTCACGGCGCCTTCGGACGTGCCCGGCGTGGATTTCATCTCGAGATTCTTCGCGCCGGCGGTGGGCATCGATGAGGATCCCGTCACCGGGTCGGCGCATTGCGCCCTGACTCCCCTCTGGGCCGCGCGGCTCGGCAAGAGCAGCATGGTGGCGCACCAGGTGTCGCGCCGGGGAGGGGTGCTTCGCGTCGAGGCCGCGGGAGACCGGGTGATCCTCGGCGGGCAGGCGGTGACGGTGCTCAAGGGCACCATGGCCGCTTAGCGGCGGATCAGATGCAGGTGGCCGCGGGACGCGCTCGCGGGCAGCGCGCCGAATCGTCGTTCCCGGGTGCGGAAGCGGGCCAACACATCGTCGAGGACGCCGGGAGAGAACTCGGGCCACATGAGGTCGAGAAAGAAGAGCTCGGCGTAGGCGCACTCCCAGAGGAGAAAATCAGAGAGCCGCTGCTCTCCGCCGGTGCGGATCAGGAGGTCGACGGGAGGGGTGCCGGGCCGGCCGTGCGTGGCCAGGGCAACGAGGTCGGCAAAACGGGCCCGGTCGGGAGGGGCCGTTTCCTCCGCGACCAGATGCGCCGCGCCGAGGAGCGCATCCCGCGCGGAATAGTCGACCGCTAGGCGGAGGAGCAGCCGCGCCCCGCCGGCGGTGGCCGCCTCGGTGGCGGTAATCTCGCGCCGGAGCGCCTCGGAGAGGCGGTCCCGGCGGCCGAGCACTTCGATCGCCACCCCGTTGGCGACGGCGCGTTCCCGTTCGCTCCGCAAGTAGCCGGCGAAGAGATGCATCAGGGTGGCCACCTCGGGCATCGGCCGCGACCAATTGTCGCTGGAGAAGGCGTAGAGCGTGAGGACGCGAATACCGGCGGCCGGCGCCGCGGTCACCACCCGTTCGACGGCGCGCCCGCCTGCCCGGTGGCCCGCACTCCGCGGCACCCCCCGCCCCTCGGCCCACCGGCCATTCCCATCCATGA
>JABFSM010000303.1 GCA_013140635.1 Gemmatimonadales bacterium | reverse complement strand
CTGCAACGCCCTCCTGCCGGACGATTGCTGGGTGGCTGCGGTTCGGCATGCTGCAGCTCACGCCCATTCCCTTGGCATGCACGCCAGCGTCGGTGCGTCCCGCCGCGTGCGCTCGGACAGGTGCCCCCGAGAGGCGTTCCAGCACCCCTTCGAGTTCGGCCTGAACGGTGCGACCATCCTTCTGCCGTTGCCACCCGGCGAACCGCCCGCCATCGTAGTACAGCGTGACCAGGAAGGTGCGCGCCATCGCCCCCAAAATTAACGGGGAGCGGAGGTTACGGCAAAGGGACCGGCGGTGCGATCAGTAGCGGCGGATGATGCCGACGACGACGCCTTGAATCATGATGTCGCCTTCGGGGAAGCGGAGGGGCTGCATGGAGGGGTTGGAGGGCTGGAGGCGAACCCAGCCGCCCGGCTCGCGGTAGAACTTCTTGACGGTGGCCTCGCTTCCGTTGACGAGGGCAATGACCATTTCGCCATTGTCGGCGGTTTGGCGGCCGTGGACGACCACGAAATCGCCTTCGATGATATGGTCGTCGACCATGGAATCGCCCCGGACCCGAAGGGCGTAATTCGGCCCTCGAGCGGGAAGCATACTGTCGGGAACGGCGAGCGTTTCCTGGTGCAAAACCGCTTCGATGGGAAAGCCCGCGGCGACGACACCGAGCAGAGGAATTTCACTCGCGCCGCTGATTCCTTTGGGCGGAAGCACCTCGATGGAACGGCTCTCGTTGTACGAGCGCCGGATGTAGCCTTTTCGCTCCAGGTTGGTCAGGTGCTCATGCACGGTGGCGAGGGACTGGAACGAGAAGTGCTCGGCGATTTCCTCGAAGCTCGGGGCGTACCCCCGGCCCTGAATGTGCCCTTCCAGGTAGCTGAGGATTTCCTTTTGCCGTCGGGTAAGGGGCATGAGGCGCAGATCCAGGCGAAAGGGAGGGGGCAGGGACCCCAAACGGATGCCATAGATTAACCGAACAAGAGCCGAAAGTCAATCTGCGACCATGGCCGGGCTCCCTGGTGCAGTAAGCCGAGACGCCATGATATCTTGGACCGAACCCTCACGATCGTGGTCCGTCGAACCGGTGCGTTCATGACCCTGCCCCTTGGAGCCGAGCTTGCCCTGCCCGCCGCCCAGGTGGAGGAGCTGCTACGGACTCTGGTGAAGGGCCTCCGGGCCTTTCAGATGTATCTCCCCAACAACCCGATGTACCAGCGTGCGGAGCAGGGCATACGGGACGCGTTCATCCCGATCTGGTCGTCGACGCAGCAATTGGTGCTCCACATGGTCGAAACGGACGTGGTGTGGGAGGAGCAGGTCGCCTATCACCAGCCGAACAAGTCGGAGAGTTTCGCCTGGCTTCTGTACAAGGACGGCATGCGGGTGCTGACGCTCCGTCCCGGAGTGGAGGACGGCGAAATGGTCCGATTCCTCCAGGTCGTCACCCGAGCCCGGCTCTTGGCCAACGACGCCGCCGACGATCTGCTCACGCTGCTGTGGGAGCAGAACTTCGAGGACATCGAGTATCAATTCGCCGAGATCATCACGGATTCGCTTGGCCCCATGGATCCGAACCTCGACAACCTCGTCATCCACCAGGATGCCGCCGCGCAAACGGTGGTGCGGGAGGAAGTGCGGAACGACGCCGCGGAGCGGCTGGCCACCACGCTCGACCTCGACGACTTCGATTCGACGCTCTATTTCCTCGATGAGCAGGAGATCAACCAGCTCCGGCGCGAAGTGGAGGCGGCCTACACCTCGGACGAACGGCGCAGCGCCCTCGAAGCGCTGCTCGACATCTTCGAGTTGCAGCCCCTGAGCGTGATCCGGCAGGAAATCCTGACGATTCTCGACGGCCTCTTTCCGAATTTCCTCGGCAAGGGCGAGTTCCGGCTGGTGGCGGCCCTCCTGCGCGAGTTCCGAACGATCAGCCAGCGCATTACGGCGATGGAACCCGCGCTCCGTGAGCGGCTGCTTTCCTTTCAGGCGCGGCTGTCGGAACCGGAGATCCTCGCGCAGATGCTGCAGTCGCTGGAAGAGGCCGCGGCGCTCCCGGCCGACGAGGATGTCGGCGAGGTGTTGGGGGAGCTGCATGCCGAAGGCCTCGAGACGATGCTCACCTTCCTGCCGACCCTCACCCACCCGGCCATCCGGCGGATCCTGGAGGAATCGGCGGTGCGCCTCGCGTCGGCGCACGCCGAGGTCCTGATGGGCATCCTCGAAAAGCCGTCGTCGCCGGCGCTGCAGGGAGCGGTGGCGCTCGTCGCCCGGCTCAACTTGCAGATCGCCGTGCCGGCGCTCGATCGGGCGTTCAACAATCCCGACGCGGTGATTCGCCTCGCCGTCGTCGAGGCGCTGACGAAGATCGGGTCGCCGGGGGCGCTGACGGCGCTCGAGCGGGGCGTCGACGATCCCGACCGGGCGGTGCGGCTAGCCGCCGTGGCCACGGTGGCGGCCACCGGGTATCGCGGCGCCCTCAAGCGGCTCGAGGCGGTGGTGCAGGGCAAAGGCCCCTATGAGCTGGAACGCGCCGAGAAGCGGCAGTTTTTCGAAGCCTACGCGTCGGTGGCCGGCGTGGCGGCGCTGCCGGTGCTCAGCAGCCTGCTGGAGGTGCGCGGTTTCCTGAAAAAGCGCGAATCGCCCGAGACTCGGACCTGTGCCGCCTATGCCCTGGCGCGGCTCCAGACCGCGGAGGCCCGCGCGGTATTGCAGCGCTTTCAGCAGGACAAGGAACTGCCGGTCAAGAACGCCGTGACGCGCGCGCTCCGCGACTGGCCCGCATGAACGAGACCTCTACGCACGGCCGGACCGGCGACGAAGGCTTCTTGCGCCACGCGGGGCGGAGCTTTCTCCTCACTTTCTATGCCGCGCTGCGCGCCCTCAAGCTGTACCCGGTCGAGAACGCCACGGTGCAGAAGGCGCTCGACGAGCTGCAAAGCGCCGCCGGGGCGCTCCTCACCAGCGAGGGCGAGATCGAGCTTCGGCTCTCCGGCGATTTCCTGTTCGTCAACGGCACCCGCCTTCGCCTTGAGATGGACAACTTCGCCGCGCTGAGCAACCTGCTGACGACCTTCCGCGCGTTCGACATCGGGGTCTTTCGCACCCAGGCGGGCGTGGAGCGCCGGGAGTGGCAGGCGTTCCTGAGCATCCTATTGAGCCTGTCCGCCGACGCCTCGGTGGAAGACCGCTATTCCGCGTTGATCGACCGCCTCACCCAAGCGGACACACCGCACGTCGACCTCGAGCCGATGACGGAGTCGGGGGAGGAACTGACGGCGCAGGAGGCCCGGGAGGTCGCCAAGCGCACGTATGCGCAAGGCGTGGCGGTCACCAAGGATGTGATCAACAGCATTCGCCTCGGACGGGCGAGCGGCGTCAAGAAGGTGAAACGCGCGGTGCAGATGATCGTGGACCAGGTGCTGACCAACGAGACCTCGATCATGGGGCTCACCACGCTGCGCGACTACGACGAGTATACGTTCACCCACTCGGTGAATGTGTGCATCTTCGCGGTGGCGCTCGGGCGCAAGATCGGCCTCACCAAGCTGCAGCTCTACGACCTGGGGATGACGGCGCTCCTGCACGACATCGGCAAGGCCAAGGTCCCCCTCGAGATCCTCAACAAGATCCACGGGTTGTCGGAGGATGAGTGGCGTTCGATTCAGGCGCATCCCTGGCGCGGGACGATTACGCTGTTCTCGCTTCGGGCGTACGACGAGATCCCGTACAAGTCGATTCTCGTGGCGCACGAGCACCACATGAAGATGGATTTGACCGGCTATCCCCGCGCCATTCGTCCTCGGCAGCTCGGGATCTTCTCGCGGATCGTGGCCGTGGCCGACGGCTTCGACGCCGCCACGACTCGGCGGTCGTATCAGACCGTGCCGATCGAGCCCGACCAGGTGCTTCGGGAAATGTGGACGAACCCGCGGCGCGGGTACGATCCCATGATCGTCAAAGCGCTGATCAACCTGATCGGGGTCTACCCGATCGGCACGTGCGTCATTCTCGACACCTTCGAAATCGCGATCGTGGCGCAAGCCAATCCCGACCGAGACATGCTCAATCGGCCGACGGTGCGCATCGCGATCGATCCGGCCGGCAGCATGCTCGCGCCCCCGGGGGCGGCGGTGGACCTGACGGAGCGTGGCGCCGACGGCAACTTCATTCGCTCGATCGTCAAAGTGACCAGCCCCGATCGCTACAACCTCACGGTGGGTGACTATTTCCTCTGAGCCGAAGTCCCCCGTCGCTCCCCCGCGCCGCGAGCTGCTGATGGACCGGTACGCCCGGCTGTTGGCGAGCGCCGGCCCGTTGCTCGTCGTCGCCGTGGCGATCTTCGACTCGCGGTGGGTCGGCCATCCGGTCGCGCTGCTGATCATGCTGGTCGCCGTGGCGCTGCTTCGCGTCGCCCCGATCCGGCTGAGCAAATATTCCTATCTGACGCAGATCGGGATACCGGCCCTGGTGGCGGCCCTCGCCACGCCGGCGCCAGTCGGCGTGCTGGGGCTTGCCGGCGGCGTCCTTTTCGCCGATGTCGGCTGGCTCCGGAAGCCGGTGCGGGCCGGGGCGGTCAACGCGGGGCGCGAGGTGCTCGCGTTCTTGGTGGCCTACGGCTTCTACTCGCTCGCGATCATGGTCGGCGGCACCCGGGAGCTCTCGCTCGACTTCCTGGCGCCGTTCGTCGTGCTGGCCGGCGTCTATTTCGCCATGACGCGGGTGCTCTTCTACCTTTCGCTGATCCTTCGGGGCAAACTGGAGACCGAGGACCGGCTCTTCATCTTGCGGTGGGAGATCGTGGCCTTCCTGATGACGCTGCTGGGGACCGGCGTCATCGTCTGGGCCTTGACCCAGCTCAATCCGGCCGGATGGGTCGTCGTGGCCTTTGCCCTCGCGGTATCGGGATTCGTCACCCGCGCCCTCCTCGAAGAGGCCATCTCGGCCGAGGATCTGAACAAGGTCCATACGATGCAGGGGAAGCTCACGAGCAGCCTGAGTCTTCGGCTCTCGTTCGAGCAGATCGAGCAGCTCGCCTACCGGCTGCTCGACTGGGGTGACTTGCGGATCTATCGGCTGACGACGGACGGCCCCGGGCTTGCCTATCGCGCGCAACAGGGGCGGCTCTTTCGCGGAGAACCCGACCCCGGCCTCGAGGAACTTCGGCGGCGGGTTCTCGACAGCGGTGAACCGATCTATGTCCAGGATACCTGGCGCGAGCAGGTCCTGGAACGGCCCGACCCCGCCGTCCGCACGATTGTGGTATACCCGCTTCACCATGCCGACCGCGTCGTCGGCACGGTGGAGCTCGAGCATCACAAGCGCTTCCACTATCGCGCCCGAGACCGTTCCGCCATTTCGGCGATCGCGGGGCAGGTCTCCACGGCGATCCACATCGCCGAATTGCGGCGGCCGCTGATCGAGACGGTCGAAAAGATCGGGGGCCAGGTGCGCTCCCTGGCGCGCGCGGCGAATTCGCTCCGGTCGTCCGCCTTGGCGCTGCAGCTCGCGTCGGAAGGGATGCGGCGCGAAGCGGCCGGCCAGGAGGCGTTTGCCCAGACCGGCCTCGAAGCGACGGCGGAGCTGGCCCGTCTGGCCGAGGCGGCGGCCAGCGCCGGCAGCCAGGCGTCGAGCGTGAGCAACGACGCCACGGCGGCGGCGACGAAGCACCGGGCGGAAGTCGAACAGGCGGTCGACCGCCTGGTGCGGGTCCAGGCGTTCGTGGCGGACAGTTCGCGGTCGGTGGCATCGTTAGGGGCCGCCACCGCCAGAATCCGGAGCTTCCTCGCGTCGATCCAGGAAATCGCCGAGCTTACCAACGTCATCGCGCTCAACGCCTCGATCGAGGCCCATCGGGCCGGCGAGTCGGGGCGCGGCTTTGCCGTGGTGGCCGAGGAAATCCGCCAGCTCGCGATGCAGAGCGCCACCGCGGGCGCCGACGCCAGCCGGCTGGTGAGCGACATCTCCCGCGAGGTCGGCGGGATCAGCACCCAGATGGAGCGGGGGGAGCAGCTGGTGGCCAACGTCGGCGAGCTCTCGTCCGATACGGCGCGCGCCCTGGACGCCATCGTGAAAGCGACCCATGAAGCGGGGGAGCACGCCCGGGTCATTGCCGGCTCCGCCGACGCGCACGAGACGGCCAGCCGTCGGCTGGCCGCGCAGATCCGCCAGCTCGCGGAGGCGGCCCAGCGGACCCGCGGGCAGACGGAGTCGCTGGCCAAAGAGGCGGGGGATGCGACGCGGGGCCAGGCCGATCTCGAATCGGCGATCGCGGAGCTGGAGCGGGTCGCCGGCGAACTCCGGGCCATCGCGCGGCACTTCGCGGTCGAGGGGTGAGTCCGGCACGCGCCTACGTCGCCCTGGGCAGCAATCTGGGCGACCGCGCCGCGATGCTAGCGTTAGGGCTGGAAGGGTTGGCGGCCCTGCCGGAGACTGTCCTCGTTGGCGTCTCGACGGTCGAGGAGACCGCGCCGCTCGGCGGCCTCGACCAACCCTGGTACCTGAACCAAATGACGGCGCTGGACACCGCTTTGACGCCGGCCCTCCTGCTCACTGCCTGCCTCGCGATCGAGCAGCGCGCCGGACGGACGCGAGACGAGCGGTGGGCGCCGAGGACACTGGACCTCGACATTGTGGACTACGGTGGCCTCGAGCTGGTGCTGCCGGGGCTCACCCTCCCGCATCCGGGGCTCGCCGATCGGGATTTTTGGCGCCGAGGCATCGACGAACTGAGGAATCGCGGCCGATGACTGAATCCACGCCCCCATCGGGGCCCCCCGCCAGGCTCCGTCCCACCCTTCCCGCGTGGGCCCAGGTGACGGCGGCTCGTTTGCAGCACATTCAGCGCGTCGCCGAGCTGGTTGCCGCGTGGGCGGAGGAGCTGGGACTTCCGGAGTCCGAGGAAAAGCGCTGGCTCAAGGCGGTCTGGCTGCACGATGCCCTGCGGGATGCGCCCGAAGCGGAGCTCATGAAATGGGCCTCGTCCACGCCAGGCCCGGTGGAAATGCGCCATGGTCCCGCCGCCGCCTCCCGGGCCAAGTCGGAAGGAGAGACCGACCGCGGGGTCCTCGACGCGGTCCGCTACCATTCGACCGGCCTCGCCGAGTGGGACATGGCAGGCCGCGCGCTCTATTGCGCCGATTTTCTCGATCCGGGCCGATCGTTCGACCGGGAAGCACGGGCGGCGCTCGCCAAGCAGTTTCCCTCGAATCCCCAGGCGGTGTTGCGCGAAGTCGCATGG
This sequence comes from Gemmatimonadales bacterium, assembly GCA_013140635.1. Lineage (GTDB taxonomy): Bacteria > Gemmatimonadota > Gemmatimonadetes > Gemmatimonadales > GWC2-71-9 > JABFSM01. The sequence continues at coordinate 3,860 of JABFSM010000303.1, read as the reverse complement.
CGGCGGATGGCGTATCTCGTGGAGTCTCGCTGGATCATTCCCGAACCCACCTACCGGTTTTGGAACGCGCTCGCCGCCTAGTCATTCCGGCGCTGATCATCGTTGCCGGGGCCGGCGCCGTGGCGGGGGCCCGGGCACTCTGGAACGGGGCCAAGCGCGCCGATGCCCCTCGGGAGGTCTCCGTTCTCGATCCCGGCCGTGTGGTGGTCGAGGTGCTGAATGCCTCGGGCCGCCGAGGCCTGGCGCGTGTGGCCACCCGAACGCTCCGGGCGTCGGGCTTCGACGTCGTGTATTTCGGTACCTCGGGAGACTCCCTCGCCACCACGGAAGTCGTGGTCAGGCGGGGCGACTCTGCGGCGGCCATTCGCGTGATTCGCGCGCTTGGTACAGGGCGAGTGCGGATGGCCATCGATACTCTGCTTCGGCTCGACCTCAGCGTCCGGCTCGGGCGCGACTACAAGCCCGAGCCGGGCCTCCGCCCTTGATCGCTAGACGCGGAGCTCATCGGCCAGCGCGATGAGCTCGGCCCTGATCTCCCGCCGCTCGCGCTGCAGGTGCAGGAACTTTTGCCTCCCCACCAGCCAAAGCAAGAGTGCCCGGGCCGAACCGGCGGCGCGGTCCGCGAGTTCGGAGAGGCGGAGGGCGGCGTAGCCACTGGCCGGCGCGAAGAGCAGGGCAATCCCTCCGACAACCGGTCCTGCCAGCCGCCCGGCAATCACTCCGGCCACGATCCAGGTGAGAGGAAGGAGGAGCATGGCGCCGATGGCTTTCGCTGTCGCCAGCACATCGGCGTTTCGGCCCACGGCGCGCCGGGCAAGGAGTCCGATCAGGCGGTAGGGGAGGAAGTGCAGCACCAGTCCCGGAACGCCGAGGGGGAGCAGGAGGAGGAACCGCAGCATGAGGGCGCCGGTCGCGGCGAGCACCCGCAGGATGCCGAGCCGGCCGACAGGCAGCTCCCACGGGTCGATGCCGGCGCCGACCAGGCGCTCTTCGTAGTGGAGGATCCGGCGGCGGAGCCGTTCGAGCCGTTCCGGCGCTCGGGCGCTCAACTCGGCGTATCCTTCGGTCAACCGGCGCCGGAGGGCGAATTCGTCGGCGAGCTCCGGAGGCGGCGCGGCGTTGTGGGGGCGCCGTTCGCTGGCCAAAATGCGCTCGGTTCGGGCCACCAGATCATGGGCGTCGTGCGCGTCGGCCTGGAGCGTGACATGGCCTAACGCGTCTGCAATGCGCAGCGTGAGGGCCTCCACCGCATCCGGCGCCGGCTCGCCGGCCCCGTCGAGCTGGGCGGAGGCCACGGCAAAAGGGGCGCCGAAGCAGAGCAGGGCGCTGCTCCGGAAGGTGTCCTTGGCGGTGTAGAAGAGCCCCGCGGGGAGGATCTGAAGCGGCGCGTCCGACGCCACGCCAAGGGCGATCCGCGCGGCCCCGGTCCGGAGGGGCTTGAGCTTGGGGTCGCTATGACTCGTTCCTTCCGGGAAGATCGCCACCGCGCCTCCCGCCCCGAGATGGGCGCGGACCTGCGCGAACATCTCCCGGTTCTTCGACGGGTCGGATCCGGCGTCCTGGTGCCGGTAGACCGGAATCGAATCGAGCGTCCGCGCAAACCAGCCCACCACCGGCATTTTGAAGAGCGGCGCCTTGGCCAGGAACGACACCGGCCGAGGGGCAAGGCAGAGGATGAAGAGCGGGTCGATCAAGCCGTTCGGATGATTGAGGACGACCAAGAGCGGGCCGCCGGCCGGGATCCCAGCTTGGCCGACCACCTCGACCCGGCGGAAGAAGATGCGAAGGATGAACCGCAACAGCGCGATTATCCCGCCGCGCATCAGGGGGTCGGCTCCGCCACGGCGCGTTTCCGGCGCTCCATCTCGACGAAGAGCTGGCCGCAGGCGGCGTCGATGTCGAGGCCTCGGCTTCGGCGGAGGACCGCTTCGACCCCTTGGTTGCGCATTCGCTCCGCAAAGGCGCGGATGCGGGGCGCGGGAGTCGGTGCCAGGCCAGGCGCCCCCCCCGGATGGAGGGGGAGGAGGTTGACGTGCGCGCCGAGCTCGCGGGCCAATTTCGTCAGGCGATCGGCATCGGCATCGGAGTCGTTGCGCCCGGCAATGAGCACGTACTCGAAGGTGATCCGCTTCCGGAAAGCCCGAGCCGCACGGAGCACCTCGTCCATTCCGTATTTCTTCTGAATCGGCATCAAAGAACGCCGCAATTCCGGTGTCGTCGCATGGAGTGAGATCGCCAGCCGGAACTGCTCGGGTCGCTTGGCCAGGTCGGCCATCGCGGGAACGATCCCCACCGTCGAGACGGTAATATGCCGCGCTCCGATACCGAGGCCCGTTGGGTCGTTGAGGATCGTCAGCGCCGAACTCACCGCGGGCCAGTTGAGCAGCGGCTCGCCCATCCCCATGAACACCACGTTGGTCGGTTTGTCGTCCGGGGTCGCGAGGACGATCTCGCGCACCTGCCCCACGATCTCCCAGGCGTCGAGGTTCCGCCGAAACCCCATCCGGCCGGTGGCACAAAAGACGCAGCCGAGGGCGCACCCCGCCTGGGAGGAGATGCAGAGGGTTCGCCGTTTTCCCGAGGGAATGAGCACCGATTCGACGGCCTCGCCGTCGGCAAGCCGCCAGAGGTACTTCCTCGTTCCGTCGGTCGATTGCTGGAGGGTCTGCGCCTCGAGCCGCGGGAGGGGAAAGGCGGCGGCGAGCTCTTGGCGGAGCGGCGCAGGTAGTTCGGTGGCCTCCGCCCAAGAGCCGACGGGGGCTATCCAGAGCCGGCGGTGGATTTGCCCGGCTCGGTAGGAGGGCAATCCACGCCCCTTCGTCCACTTTTGGAGGCGGGCGAGCGCCTCTTTGGGGGCAAGGTCGAGCAAAGTTGCGGACATGACCTCAAGATAACGGCCTTGTTTGCTTGATCCCCCTCGGAGCGCCCGTTACGTTTTCGCGATGCACGCCACTTCGCTCCGCACGCATTCCGGCGGTCTCCTCACCCGCGCCGATCTCGGAACCCAGGTTCGCCTGGGTGGCTGGGTCCACCGCCGCCGGGACTTGGGCGGGCTGGTCTTCATCGACCTGCGTGATCGCCACGGACTGGTGCAGCTCTCGTTCGACCCCGCGTTTACCCCGCCCGAGGTGCTGGCCCGCGCCGCCGCCTGCGGAGTGGAGACGGTGGTGCTTGCCGCGGGCAGGGTCGCGCTCCGCCCGAATCCCGCCAGAGACGATGGCATGGTCTCCCGCGAGGTCGAGATTCAGGTCGCTGAGTTCCAGGTTGTCGGGCCGGCGGAAACGCCGGCTATTCCGGTCGGGCGAAAGGAGAACGAGGAGCTTCCCGCAGAGGAACTCAGACTCAAACACCGCATTCTCGATCTCCGCCGCCCGGAGCTTCAGGCCAACTTGATGCTCCGGCACCGGCTCCTCCAGCGGGCGCGGCGCACCTTGAGCGCCCAGGGTTTTCTGGAGATCGAGACCCCGATTCTCACCAAGCCGACACCCGAGGGTGCCCGCGACTACCTGGTCCCGTCGAGGGTCCACCCCGGCGAGTTCTACGCCCTTCCCCAGTCGCCCCAGATCTACAAGCAACTACTCATGGTCGCCGGCTTCGACCGCTACTTCCAGATTGCGCGCTGCTTTCGCGATGAGGACCTGCGCGCCGACCGGCAGCCGGAGTTCACCCAGATAGACCTCGAATGTTCCTTCGTTGCGCAGGAGGACGTCCTCGCCGTGGTCGAATCGGTCCTGGTCGAGCAATGGGCCGAGGCGGGGCACCGGATCGAACGCCCGTTCGGACGGCTTTCCTGGAAAGAGGCGATGGAGCGGTTCGGGATCGACAAGCCCGATCTCCGGTTTGGCTTCGAGCTTCAAGAC
>JABFSM010000102.1 GCA_013140635.1 Gemmatimonadales bacterium | reverse complement strand
CCTCGATCGGGCCCGGGCCCGATCGAGGCGGCGGGCCTCCGGGTCGGGCTCGCCCTGGCCGAGGTGCTCTCGCCGGAAGTGCGGATCAAGTGGCCTAACGATCTTTATTTTCATGACCGGAAGCTCGGCGGCATTCTGACCGAGGCGCGCTGGCAGGGGGACTCGCTCCATTGGATGGTGGTCGGCATCGGGATCAACGTCCAGAACGAGATCCCCGCCGCGCTCTCGGACCAAGCCACCCGGCTTGCGGAGCTCGACCCCGCCATGACCGCCCGGTCGCTGGGCAAGCGGGTCGCGGCGGCGGTGGCGCTGGTGACCGGCTTGGCGGCGCCCCTCCGCGAGGAAGAACTCCACGCCTTTGCGGCGCGAGACTGGCTCTTCGGACGGTGGCTTGTCGAGCCGGTGCCAGGGTACGCGGATGGGATCACCCCGACGGGCCGGCTCCGGGTTCGCCGCGCGGATGGATCGGTGGTCGAGGCCCTCGGCAGCGCGCGGCTCGAGCCGGCTTCATGAGCGACCGCCGAGCGCTCGGCTATCGGCTCTTCGGCCGGGCTTTCGACTATCTGCTGCACACCCGGCCGCTCGAATGGCCGATCGTGGCGGTGCATTTCCTGACCGGAGCGGCGCTCGCCCTTGGGCTCGAGGGACTCCTCTCGGGGCGGGACATCGGCGCACTCGTCGCCGGCACCCTCGCCTTCGTCATCGGGTTGAACGGCGGCACCCTCGCCCTCAATTCGGCGTTCGACAATGACGAGGGAGATATCGCCTATCTCCGGCGGCCGCCGCCGCCGCCCCGAGGGCTTGCCCTCTTCGGGCTCGTGTTGATGTTCGCCGGGCTCGCGGTGGCGGCGCGGCTGCCGCGGCCCTTTGCCGTCGCCTACCTGGTCTGCCTCATCTTCTCGGTTCTCTATTCCGTTCCGCCGCTCCGTCTCAAGGCGGTGGCGGGGGCGGACCTCCTCATCAACATGGCGGGCTTCGGGCTCCTCACTCCCTATGCGGGGTGGGCTCTGACCGGAGTGCCGGTCGGCGGGCCCGGCACGACGGTGATCGTGGCGTTCGCCCTCCTCTTCGGCGGGCTCTATCCGCTGACCCAGCTCTACCAGCTCGAGGAGGATCGCCGCCGCGGGGACCGGACGCTGGCCTGCGTGCTGGGTCTCGACCGAAGCCTGGGCCTCAGTCTCCTGCTGGTCGGGATGGCCTTCGCCGCGTTTGGCGTGGCTTCGCTCCAAAGCGATTGGAGCGGGGCGGGGGATGAGGTCTTCCGGTGGGCAGCCCTCGCGGTGGCGCTCCTCACCTGGGCCGTCGTGCTCGGTCCCTGGTGGCGGCACCGAGCGGCCTTGAGCCCGGCGGAGCATCAGGCGGGAATGCACCGGGCACTTGCCGCTTGGGCGGTGACCGACATGGCGGTGCTGTTCGCCTGGGCGCGATGATTTGGGCCGAATGACTTGGCCCCCCTCGGCGGGGCCGCTACTTTTCGGCACTACCTAGCAATCTCGGAGCGGTCATGACTTCGGCCATGCCGATGGAAACCACCCAAGACCAGACCGATGTCCCGAACATCGTGCGGGCAGGGGTCAAACTCGGGCTCTTTCAGTCGGTTTTGATCGGCGCCTTTGCGGTGTTGCAGGTGCGGCTCTCTGGGATGGCCGAATTGGCGGTCTGCGGCCTGATCTTCGTCGTCGGTGTCGCCGCCACGATCGTCCTTCCCGGCACGTGGACCAAGGCGCGCACCATCGAGGGAATCGCCGGTGCCGCCGGGGTCGGTCTCGCCTCCGCCATCGTGTTCATGCTCGTCGATGTGACCCTCTTCCAGCCCCTCCATCTCTGGACCAACCGCTGGCTCGAAATCGGCGGCGGCGCCAACTGGTGGTATCACCCGGTCTGGTGGATGGCCGGTTCCTATATGCCGTGGATGGGCGCCTGGGTGCTCGCCAATCAGGCCGCCAAGACCGGCACCGCCAATCCTCTCGTGCTGGTCATCGGCACCCTCGCTCTTGCCGCGGTCAGTCTGGCGGTCGGCGTGGTCGTCGGTGTGCCCGGCGCCGGGTGGAATCTCGGCAGCTTTGCCGTGGCCGTGTTGCCGGGCCAGGCGCTCTACACGATTCTCTCCTCGTTCGGAGTGCGTCGGCGGTAGGCAGTGCCTGTCGTCCGCGGGCTCCTTCGATTCGTCGGTTGGCTGCTCACGCCGCTCGCGGCGTGGGCAGCTTCGTTTGTGGGGGCATGGGTCGGCGCGGCGCTGGCAAAGGGGGCCGATCAGGCCCGAACCACCTTCTGGGTGACGACGGCGTTTGGGGCGGTCTTTGCGCTCGCCGGAGCATGGGCCTGGCTTCGGCTCCTTCGCCGTTCTCCGAAGCTGCAGGAGACATTGGCCGTTCTTCCCGACGGCACTCCGATTGCAGCAATCGCGGACGAGAACGAGAAGAACCCCGCGAAGGAGCAACTGTGATCGTCCCGATCGGTCCTCTGTGTATGGTCGGCATAGCCCTAATTGCCGGATGTGGCGCTCGCGGCGAACCGGTCGGCGGAGCGCTCCCGCCGGTCGCGGCCCCCCTCCGATTGGCCGACTCCCTGGTTCTGACCTCACCCCTCGGGCCCACCGTCTGGCTCACCGAAGGGCGCCAAACGAAGGTCTCAGACTCGGTCACCTGCATTGAGAGGACGATCGAAATCCGCCGTGATACAGCTAGGCTTAAGGTGCCCCTCCTCTACACACTTCGGTCGCCAATGTTGATAAATGACAGTACGATCGAGGCCGACCTGGCGCGTGACTGCCGTCCGATAGCGGTCTACCGAGTGAACCTCCGCACCGCAATGCCCGAGAAGGTCAGGGATCTCCCATGAGGCCTGTCTTTGCGCTCCTGTTGCTTGCCGGTGCCCCCTCTTTTCTCGCGGCCCAAGGAGTGTCGGTCGGCTTCCACCGCTGGCTCAAGTCGCCTCGCATTTCGGAATACCGGGTTGGGATCGGCGGATTTGGGAGTGGCTTGGTTCGAATCACCTATTCCGCCCAGTTCCTCCAGCAGGCCGGTTCCAGTAGAGCGCATTGGTACGGCGGGGGGGCTGATCTCATCATACGGGCCACCCCCACCGCGCAGCCCTATTTCTTGGCGGGCGCCGCAGCCGGCGCGGGACGGGGGCCCGGTGGGGG
>JABFSM010000085.1 GCA_013140635.1 Gemmatimonadales bacterium | reverse complement strand
GGATCGGACATGGTCGCCGGCTGAGTATATCGTTGCGCCGGAGGGGGGGCAAACGCCCCGCTGGACGGAGGTACGCCATGGCGCTAACCTGCATTGGTGGCGCCGCCCGGTGCGGTTTCGCGTCCCCCCCAACCGATCGAGTCTTCCGTGCGCACTCGCCTGCGAATCGTCTCCCTTTTCCTCTGCTGGGCCGCCGGCGCGCTGCCGGTTGCCGCCCAGACCGCCGCCCCTCCGGCCGACCCCCGCCTCGAGGCGCTCAAGAAGGAGCTCAGCGCGGACATCGACGGCCGCGCCAAGTTCACCCAGGAAGTCGTGGATCAGATTTTCTCCTTCGGCGAGCTCGGCTTCCAGGAATTCGAGACCTCGAAGTACCTGGTGGCGCTCCTCAAGAAAGAGGGCTTCACGGTCCAGGAGGGGTACCTCGGCATCCCCACTTCATTCGTGGCCACCTGGGGGAGCGGCAAGCCGGTCATCGCCCTTGGCACAGATATCGATGGGATTCCGCAGGCATCGCAGAAGCCGGGCGTGGCCTGTCGTGCTCCGCTCGTGCCGGGCGCGCCCGGTCATGGCGAGGGCCACAACAGCGGGATGGCGGTCAACATTACGGCCGCTATCGCGCTCAAGAAGATCATGGAGCGGGACAAGATCGCCGGCACCATCAAGATCTGGCCCGGGGTCGCGGAGGAGCAGATCGGCACCAAGGCGTACTATGTCCGCGGCGGGCTCTTCAAGGATGTGGACATCAGCTTCTTCAGCCACGTCAGCAGCGGATTCGGGGTGTCGTGGGGAACGCCTGACGGGACCGGCCTCGTGTCGGTGCTCTACACGTTCAAGGGGTCGGCGGCCCACGCCGCCGGGGCCCCGTGGCGGGGACGAAGCGCGCTGGACGCGGTCGAGCTGATGGACATCGGATGGAACTTTCGGCGCGAGCATTTGCGGCTGCCGCAACGGTCCCATTACGTGATCGTCAACGGCGGCGACCAGCCGAACGTCGTGCCTCAGAACGCCTCGGTCTGGTACTACTTCCGCGAGCTCGACTTTCCGCACATCAAAGAGCTCTGGGCCATGGGCGACTCGGTGGCCGCGGGCGCCGCAATGATGAGCGGCACCACGCTCGAACCCACCAAGGTGCTGGGGAGCGCCTGGCCGCAGCACTTCAACCGGCCGGTGGCCGAGGCGATGGCGGCGAACATCCGCACCGTGGGGATGCCGAAGTGGAGCGACGCCGACCAGGCCTTTGCGAAGGCGCTCCAGACCGAGCTCAAGAACCCCACGGCCCGCGGGCTCGACACATCGCTCCGGGCGCTCTCGGGGCCGGTGCCGGAGGAGCAGAAGCGCGGCGGCGGCTCCGACGACATCGGTGACGTCACCTGGAACGTGCCGACGGTGACGCTCCGGTTCCCCTCGAACATTCCGGGGCTCCCCGGACACAACTGGACCGATGCCATCGCGATGGCGACGCCGGTGGCCCACAAGGGGGCGACCGCCGGGGCCAAGGCGATGGCGATGACGATGCTCGACGTGCTGCTGACCCCGAAGCTCGTGACCGATGCTTGGAGTTATTTCCGGGATATCCAAACCAAGGACACGAAGTACGAGCCGCTCATCCGGCCGGAGGACCGGCCGGCCATCGACCTCAACACGAACATCCTGAGCCGCTACCGCGACCAGATGCGGCCGTTCTACTACGACCCGAAGAAGTACAAGTCCTATCTGGAGCAACTCGGCATCAAGTATCCCACCGTCCGCGCGGCGGATGGGAGCTGCGGGAGCGGGGCGGTGCCCTGACCGCCCAGGAGGCGCCGCCTACGAGGGGGTAATCGGCTCGCCCTTTTCTGCCGCCGCGGCCCACCGCTCGAATTTCGCCAGGGTTCTGGCCCGCGCGTACTGGACGGTGTCGTCGAGGGTGATATTCGGATCGTCCTGATAGAGCAGGTCGGTGGTGAAGTTCACATGGATCACGCCGGCGCGATGGGGCAATCGCAGATCCGCAGCGTTGATCGCTGTGCGGGCCGCCGCCGCTTTGGCCGATTCCGAGAGCGGCCCCGCTGAACGAAGGGCGTCTCGATGCCGTTTGATCCAATCGATCGCCACCTGGACCTGGCCGGCCGCCTGGAATGAGGCGAAGTGGACGCCGAGGAGCTCGAACGATCGGTACGGCGCGCCGAGCGGCAGGGCTTGGACGTCCTCGAGAATCAGCGCGACGGCCCGCGGGTGATCGCCCTGCGACGCGAAGTTCCGGGCGAGATTGTTCGTCATGCTGTACGTGTATTCGCGGTCATCGAGGGTCGGCCGGAATTTCCGGCGGTATTCCTTGAGGCGGCGCTCGACTAGAGCGTAGTCCTTCGCTCCGAAGAACGACATCTGCTGAAGCGATTGCCAGCTGACCCGGCCGAGCCGGTCTTCCCGCGCCATGTGCTTTTCGAAGAGCGGTCTTGCACTCAGCCCGTCGAAGGTGAAGTAGTACGCTAGGCCGAGCGCCACCTCTTCCTCTGCGGGGAGATCGGTCGTTCGGACATTCTGCAACAACGGCTTCAGCGCCGCTTCGACCTCGTTCGGCGTCCACCGGAGGTTTTCCAGCCGGCCCTTCGAAATGTCATGCAGCACTTCACTGGGCAGGCGAAGGGTTTGCGCTTGCATCGCCGACGCAGCAAGCGATCCGAGCGCCACGCCTCCCATCCATTCGATTAGCCTGCGTGCACGCCTCGACATCGCTCTCTCCACGTGTGGGTTCCGGGAAGGAAGCGGGGCGAGCCCTGCCCGCCACAAGCACGAATCGCCCAACGGGACGCGTCGGCGGTCGACGGGCCGTGGCGGCGATGAATGGCGGAGGAACGGGGTCGGCTAGAGTACCAGCCGCCGCAGGAGGCGAGTCCCGGTTCGGCTGGCGGTGACTTCAAAGCCGTCCTTCATGGTCACGGCAAACCGGCGCTCGTCATGCGGGCGAAAGGAGGCGACGTAATCGAGGTTCACGATGTACGACCGATGTAAGCGAATGAAACGCTGTGGGTCCAGGATCGGCTCCAGCTCGCCGAGCCCGATGGAGAGGAAATAGTCCCGCTTCTCGGCGTGGATGACCGCGTAGTCGCCCCGAGCCTCGATGCGCTCCACCACATCGAGATCGATCGGCACTACCAGGGCGCGGTCCCGCACGTACAGCCGCCGCATTGGCCCCGTCTCTCGAAGCGCGTTACGGGCCCGGTCGAGGATGCCGAGGCCGCCGCCCGATTCCCGGAGCCGCTCTCGCACCCGATCGACCGCTTCCAGGAAGCGTTTTCGGCCGAACGGCTTGAGCAGATAGTCGAGCGCCCCGAGCTGGAGGGCTCGTATGGCGTACTCATCGTATGCGGTGGTAAACACCACTTCCGGGCGGTGCGTTACCCGTTCCAGCACCTCGATCCCCGACATGCGGGGCAGTCGGATGTCGAGGAAGACGAGGTCGGGCTCCCCTTCATCGATGAGCTTCGCCGCCGCCGCGCCGTCTTCGGCTTGGCCCGTGAGGCTCATCCACTCGACCGACGATACCATAGAGCAGAGGGAACGGCGGGCGATCGGTTCGTCCTCGACGACCAACGTCCGAATCTTCATCGCCGGCTCACTCCGGAAGGTGGAGAGTCACGGCGAATCCCGCCCCCGGCGCCGTCTCGAGGGCGAACGCATCCTCCCGCCCGGTGATCGCCCGGAGCCGCGCGCGGGTTGCCCGCAGCCCGATGCCCGGCGATCGCATTACGGCGTCACGGTCGGCGCCGGGGCCGTCGTCCTCCACCCGAATCCGCAGACCCTGGTCCGTGGCATCGGCGTGCACCGTGATGGTGCCTCCTTCCGGACGGGCGGCGACTGCATAACGGATGGCGTTCTCCACCAACGGCTGCAAGAGAAGGGGCGGCACTCGATAGTCGCCGATCCCCTCGCCGGCCCTCACCGACCAGCGCAGCCGATGCTCCAATCGCAGCGCTTCCAGGTGCAGATAATCTTCGGTAAAACCCCATTCGGCATCCCATGTCACGGTGTCGGCAGCATCGCGATCGACCGCGAGGGTGTATCTGAGCAGGCGCGACAACCTGGTGACGCCGTCCTCTCCCGCTTCCGGCTCCGTCCGGGCCAGCGCAAACAAGGCATGCAGGGCGTTGAAGAGAAAGTGCGGGTTGAGCTGCCCCTGCAACAGCCGGGCTTCGGCGCGTTCACGTTTGCGTTCGGCGTCCCGGGCCCGGCCCCGGCCATAGGTCATCGCCACCAGCGTGGCGTAGATCGCCGTTCCGGTGAAGTAGTGCCAGTGGAGCACATGCTCCGGAGGAAGCTGCCACTGCAGCCGGCCCTCCTGCCAATAGAGCAGAACATTGTTGGTCAGGTTGACGGTGCCGATCCAGAGCGTGGAGTAGGCGAGGCAAAGGACGGCGTGCAGGAGCAGGGCGGCGGGCCGGAAAGGCGCGTCGGTCCGGTCGCGTTCGCACCAGCGTATGACCCCGACCCCCAAGAGCGCGGCCGGGAACACGATCCGAAAGGACGAGAGCATCGCGGTGGCGTAGGGGGCTCGGCGCTGGATCCAGAAGATCGCCGCGAATCCGGCGGCAAAGACCGCCCAGGCCAGGAGGTACACGGCCCAATCGAACCGGGAGTGGAGCAGGCGGGACGAGGTGGGGCGGCGGGCGTCGGGCATCCCGATATCTACCCGCAACGCGCGGTCGATGCCAAGCATCCCGGACGGGACGCGCAACCATTTCGTGGAACGCCGCGTCCCATCGTTGCGGGGTTCAGGTATGTGAGTTACAGTATGTAGCATACTGAAAGGAATGATGCGGTGACCAAACCCGAGGGCGAACTCCTCCCCGGCACCTTCGAGCTCCTCCTGCTCAAGGCGCTGAGCTTGGGCGCCATGCACGGCTGGGGCATTGCCGAGCGGATCGAGCGCCTTTCCGCCGGTGTCTTCGCCGTGCAGCAGGGTGCGGTCTATCCGGCGCTGCAGCGGCTCCTCAACCGAGGTCTGGTTACCGCCGAGTGGCGGATCACCGAGAAGAGCCGGCGAGCCCGCTACTACCGGTTGACCGTCGCCGGGCGCCGGCACCTCGAAGCGGAGACCGCCTGGTGGCGCCGGGCGACGGGCGGGATGTCGCGGGTGCTCCGCGCCGCCGAGCAGGAGAGCTGACATGGCCTGGTTCCATGCTATACGGGAGCGGCTGGGCGGGATGTTCCGCGGCGGCGCGCGCGATCGTGCGCTCGCCGAAGAGATTCGCCATCACCTCGAGTTGGAAACGGCGCGGCAGATCGAACGGGGCCATCCGCCAGAGCGGGCGCGAGCGCTCGCGCGGGCGCGGTTCGGCAATCCTGAGTGGGTCTCCGAAGATACGCGGGACGAGCGCGGCATTCCCCTGGCTCGCGGAATCGGAAACGACCTGCGTTGGGCCATCCGTTCCCTTCGGAAGCAGCCGGGGTTCACCGCGCTTGCGCTCTTCACGCTGGCGCTCGGCATCGGCGTCACGACCGCGGCATTCGCCGTGCTCGATACGGTCCTTCTCCGGCCGCTGCCGTATGCCGAGTCGGGCCGGCTCGTGGTGATCCGCGAGCGGGCCGTCGATCGGTCAGTCATGTTTCCGTCCTACCCGAACTTTGCCGACTGGCGCGAGCGGACACGGAGCTTCGACGGTGTCGCGTCGTGGCAGACCTTTCCCCGGTCGCAAACGGTTTCGGTCGGCACCGAACGGCTGCGGGTCGTGTCGCTTGGCGTGTCGCGGCGGTTCTTCGAGGTGCTTGGCGTCCGCCCCTTCCTCGGCCGGACGTTCACCGACCTGGAAAACGCGCTCGGCGGGCCGCCGGTCGTGATGGTCTCTCACGCCTTCTGGGCCACCCAGATGGCGGGGCGGACCCCGCTCGGCAGCATAGATCTTGGAGCGACCTCCGCGGAAGTGGTCGGCGTATTGCCTCCCGGATTCGAGTTTCTCGGCAAGACCGAGCTGTTCCTCCCTCACGAACGCGGTCCCGGCACGGTTCGCAACGCCCACAACTACATCGTGATTGCTCGCCTCGCGCCGAACACGCCGCTCCAGACGGCGCAAACCGAGATGACGGTGTTGTCGCAATCGCTCTTGGCCGTGCACGGCAGCGCCACCCAGGCCGTCGACGCCGATGTCCAGCCGCTCCGTGAGTATCTGGTCGGGAGCTACCGGACGCTGCTGGCGGTTGTATTCGGGGCGGCGGCCCTCGTGCTGCTCATTGCCTGCACCAACCTGGTCAGCGCGCAGTTGGCGCGCGGCCTCACCCGGGGGCGTGACGTGGCGATTCGGACCGCGCTCGGCGCTCCCCGGTTCCGCCTGGTTCGGCAACTCGCGGTGGAGAGCACAGTCCTCACCGGGGGAGGTACGATCCTCGGTATCGCGCTCGCCCTGGCCGTAGTGCGGACCGTTCGGCTCTTCGGTTCGGCGCTGGTGCCGCGTCTTGGCGAGTTGGCCGTCGATTTCCGCACCCTCGCCTTCGCGGCGCTGGTCGCGGTGATCACGATGGGATTTGTCGGTTTCTACCCGGCACTCCGCCTAGCCGGCGGCAATATCATCGACACCCTGCGGGGAGTGCGTGGCCCGGGATTGGTCGTTCGCACGGTGGTCTGGCGGATGTTGGTGGGCTTTCAGGTGGCGATCGCGGTGGTCCTAGTGGTGGGTTCGGCCCTGCTCATCCGTACACTGGGCAACATCATGAGCGCCGATACTGGGCTCAACGTGCGCGGCGTGGCCACGGCCAACTATATCCCGCGCGATCTGCAGCCGCAGGAATTCGAACGGATTCGGACCGAGCTCGCCGCCATCCCGGGGGTTACCGGCGCGGCGCTGGCGAATCGGCTCCCCTTTGCGTGGAGCTCCTATTCCGCCCCGGTGCGCCGGCCCGGCGATCCGGGCGATCGCGACTGGCCGGCGCTGGCGGGATTCCGGGTCGTCTCCCCTGAGTATTTCGGCGTTCTTGAACAACCGATTCTCAAGGGGCGCGGCTTCACGCCTGACGACCGCGCCGTCAGTCAGCCGGTCGCGATCATTACGCCGGGCATCGCCGAGCAATTGTGGCCGGGAGAGGATCCGATCGGCAAGCAGATCAGCTCGAATTACATGTTCGACCGCTGGCTCACGGTGGTCGGAGTGGCCGCCGAGGCCTCGCATTGGTCGATGGCGCGGGGGGGCCAGAACGAGATCTTCGCGCCGCTGGCGCAAGCGCCGCAGGAGGCCAGGTTCCAGCTCACGGCGCTCCTTCGCACCCGCGGTGAGCCTCGCGCCCTGCTCCCGGCGGTGCGGGCCCGCTTCCGTCAGGCGGCTCCCGATCTGCCGGTCCAACTCGGCATTCTCGAGGATGTCATCGAACGGAGCGCCGCCGATCGGCGGTTCGCGATGTTGGCGCTCACCTTGTTCGGGAGCGTCGCGCTTCTCCTCGCGGGAGTCGGCATCTATGGAGTGATGTCCTACACCGTGGCGGTGCGGAGTCAAGAAATCGGCGTCCGGATGGCGCTCGGCGCCACGCCGTGGGCGGTACAGGCGCAGATACTCCGAAGGGCGCTGTTCATGGCAGCCGGCGGCGTGGCTGCAGGCACGCTGGCCGGCCTCTTCGCCACCCGGTACCTCCAGTCGATTCTCTACGGCGTGACGCGGCTCGATCCGGCGGTCTTCGCGGCAAGCGGCGGCATCCTCCTGCTCACGGCGCTGCTCGGCGCCTATCTCCCGGCGCGGCGGTCAAGCCGGATCGACCCGCTCACCACCATTCGCGCGGATTAGGACTTGCCATGATGCGCACGCCGATCGTGCTTCTCGCCATGTCGTTAGGACCCGTCTCCGCGTCGGCGCAGGCGGGCGGGCCTGCCCCCGCCTGCGACTGCCAGGCCGACCTCGACTCGCTCGCGGCCAAGCTCGAACGCAACTACATCGCCTTCCGCTTCGAGGTTGCAGGAAAGCCGCGCGAATCGGCGTATCGCACCCTCGTGGCCAGGCTGCACGACCGGGCGGCGTCGACGTCGGACGCCGACTGCATCCATCTCCTTCGAGAACTGACCGACTGGTTCGGTGACGGACATCTCTTCGTCTTCCAGTGGCCCGCCGTGACGCCGGAGGAGACTGCGCGGCTCGCGGCACAGGCCGAGCGTCGCGACATCGACGAGGCGCGGGTGCGCGCCGAGCTCGACCGGCGGAAAGGCCGGCTCGACCCGATCGAGGGGATCTGGTACGCCCCGGGCTACCGGATCGGGATCCTGCGCGAGCCGACGAAGGGCGGCCCCGATTTTACCGCCGTGGTGCTCCAGAGCGACTCGGCCCAGTGGCGGCCGGGCCAGGTGAAGGGGCGCTTCTGGAGGAACCGGGACGGCTCGTACCGCACCATCTACGCGGCCGACGACCATTCCCGGCGGGATGTGACCTCGCGGGTCTATCGGAACCTCTTGCTCACCATGTCCCCGGTCACCTGGGGGCGCGCCTATCCGTTGGCCCCGCATGAGGTAGGGAGCCTGGACCCGGTCGATCCGACCCGGCCGACCGTTCGGCTCTTCGGGGCCGAAGCCGTCGTGGTGTCGGTCCCGTCACACGATCCGAAGTATCGCGGAGTGCTCGATTCCCTGATGGCGCATCATCGGGCCGCGATCACCTCCCGGCCGTATCTGGTGGTGGACATCCGGGGGGACATCGGAGGGGGCTCGCTCACCACGGCGGCCATCGTGCCGTTCATGGTCACGAAGGAGACCCGGCCGCCTATCGGTCCGTCCGGCGCGTCGATGGTGCTTTCCTCCCCCGACAACATCGCCTACTTCGAGCAGGGGGGCTGGAATCCGGACAGCATCGCACAACGGATGAGTGCGGCTCCGGGGCAGCTGTTGCAGCTCATCCGGAACGAGACGCTCGGCATGCCGTTCCCGAACGACACCGTGTTGCCGATGCCTCGAAAGGTAGGCGTCCTGATGGATAGGGGTGTCGCGAGCGCCGGCGAGGCGTTTGCGCTGCAAGCGCGAAAGTCGACGAAGGTGCAGCTCTTCGGCGAGAACAGTTATGGGATGATCGACTACCAGAGCGTTCGGGTGGTGCGTCTGGCCTGCCGAGCGCGGGGGAACCTATTCGGGTACCCGATGATCGCTGCGTCGGCGACGCTCCCGAAGGACGGCCTCAACAAGGAGGGGGTCCCGGTCGACGTGCGGATCGGGCGGGATGTGGCGGACCAGGTCGGGTGGGTGCTCCGCGCCCTCAGGGGGCCGCGCCGACGGGCTTCGGCGGCGCCTGGACGTAGAGCAGGTAGTCGGCCCGCTTGCGGTCGTCCTTCGAGGGCTTGAGCGAGTCGAGATTCGCCACCGGCACCGCCGTCACCACGATCATGCGCGCGCCCGACGCCCTCTGGAGCGCCCGCTCCGCGGTGCCGAGCCGAAAGTCGCTGTGGAAGGCGCCGTTATAGTGTACCACCAGCCGGCCCGGCTGCCAGGCGCGCGCCACCGATTCGCCCATCGTCTCGTCCTTGACGCATTGCGCTTCATACACCCGCTTGAGCCGCGCCCGCGCCGAATCGGCC
Organism: Gemmatimonadales bacterium; assembly: GCA_013140635.1. GTDB lineage: Bacteria > Gemmatimonadota > Gemmatimonadetes > Gemmatimonadales > GWC2-71-9 > JABFSM01. The sequence goes on along the minus strand of JABFSM010000085.1, from coordinate 1,661 downwards.
GCACCGGGCGAGGCGCCGTGGCTCGCCATGTCCCCCATCACCGCGCGAAACTTGTCGAAATAATCGTCTTCGGGGCAGGCAATCGCCTGGGCCACGTTGGCCCGGCTTCCCGCGGGGAGCGTATCGAGGCCGGCGAGTCCGGTGCGCGACACCATCGACGCGAGCGGCCGCGGGATGTTGCTGGCGATCACCGGCCACCCTCGGCCCTTCGCCAGTTCCACGAGGGGACGGTAGTCGGTGGGGTAGTTCTTCCATGGCCGCGAGGCCTTGAGGAGCGAATCCTCGGTGAGGGCCCCGGTCAGGTAGCCGTCGACGAGGGGCTGGACATCCTTCTCGAACATCTCGAGAGAGAGCACGACCGAATCCCGCCGCCGTGCGACCCCTTCGAGAATCGCCAGTTCCATGCGGTGCGTCGCGGGGTCGTTGTGCTGCTCGCCGACGAACACCAGGTCCGCGGCCGACAGCCGTGCGGCGAGGGTCTCGAAATCGAGGAACTGCTTTTTCTTGGTGTCGTAGACCCGGTGGGGCACATACGAAGGCGCGGGCGCTTGGGCGGCGAGGCCGGAGGCGGCCAGCGCGAAGAGGGCGGCAAGAGCGGCGCGGCGCGGAGTGTGAGTAGTCATCAGAGGGGTAGGTTGTCGCGAACCAGGACGAGGATGCCGGCCTGCGGCACCACGAGATACCGCTTGTCTTCGAAGCGAATTTCCACCGCGGCCTTCCGGAAAAAGATCGCGTGGTCGCCGACTCGCGCCTGCATCGGCTTGAAGCGCGGGGTCCTTTCCTCCGCGCGCCACGGCTCGTCATCGAAGGCGGAGGGGTCGGGAATCGGATCGCCGGTTCCGGTAGCGACGATCATTCCCTCCTGGACCTGTTGCGAGTCGATGGCCGTTGCCGGGAGATAGAGCCCCACCTTGGTGCGCTCCTCCCCTTCTTCAGGTTCGATCAACACCCGGTCGCCCGCCACGAGCAGCTTCTTGGGGGGAAAGCTCATTGACTAGAGCCCTGCTGGTGGATGGTGATCACTTCGATGACGCGGAGCTTTCGGGTCATCGTGGGGAGCTTGAGGCTCACTTCTTCGCCGGGCTTCCGGTCCTTGAGGGCGCGGCCGAGCGGCGAGGCGAGTGAAATATGCCCCGCGTCGATATCCATCATTTCGGCGAGCACGAGGGTATAGGACTCCTGCTCGCCGCTGGCGATGTCCTCGACCATGACCTTCGAGCCGAGCCCGACCCGGTCGTGGGGCGCTTCTGTGTCGGCGAGTTGCTGGAGCTGAGCCAAACGCTGGTGGAGCTGGCCGAGGCGCGCCTGCACGAGCTGCTGGCGCTCCAACGCCGCCTTGTACTCCGAGTTCTCGCGGAGGTCGCCCATAGCTACCGCGGTGGCAATGGCCTGCGGGAGCGTGATCGTCAGCTCCCGCGTCAGGTCCTCGATCTCCTTGCCCAGCTTTTCCCGCATTTCCTGAATCATGCGCGGCAACCACAAAAAAGAGGCGGCCCGGCGACGGGTCGCCGGGCCCATGGGTGTTCACTTTCGAGAAGATACTCCGCGGTGACCGGACTCGACAGGGGCGGGGGACCGGGGCCGGCCCGGGATGAGCTGAAGTTGAACCACCTCTCGCGTGAGGAATAGAGATCTTTTGCGAGGGACCATGGTGCGACAGT